>DASYLC010000445.1:0-7144 GCA_036009775.1 Chitinophagaceae bacterium | reverse complement strand
GAGTTTGTTCACATTTTTCAGAACCTGGCTGTCATCGGAGACGGACCATTGCATCTGGGCAAAGCCATATAAAAGAAACCCGGCGATCAGGGCGATGAAAAAGAAGGAAATGCCCCAGATGATCTTTTTATTGATATAGGTCTTCGTGGCCGGAGCGATATGCAGTTTGGATATCTCTTCCATCACATTTTTGGTAAAACGCATCGAAGGCTGTTCCAGCTCCGATACCCGCAATAATTCGTCTGTCTTCAGCAATTCGCCGTATTTGCTTTTCCAGGCGGTATCATCCCGCAACAATTGTTCGACCACTGGTCTTTCTTCCGCGGTTGACAAGCCATCAATATAATCCCACAGGCGTTCTTCTATACTGCGTTGGGTATTCATAACGATTCAATTTAATTCTTTTATTTCATGGGCAAAATGGGTTTCCATTTTGGTTTTTAATCTTGCCCGGGCCCGGTGTAACCGGACTTTGGCTGCATTTACTTCGATCCCCAATACCTGTGCCGTCTCTTCCAGCGATTGTTCAGCTTTATAGAACAGGGTGATGACCTGTGCATCATCCGGGTTCAGCAGACCTATGGCATTATTGACCATCGCCAGTTTCGATTTTTGTTCTACCATATTCGCCCGTAAACCTGAGTCCATACTGTCCGCTGCTTCAAAGACGTTCTCATTATCCAAAGAGTACACATCCAGTTTCTTTTTTCTCAAAAAACTGATGGAAGTGTTATTTACGATCGTATACAGCCAGGTGGTGAACTTTGAATCACCCCGGAAATCGGCCAGGTATTTATAAGCCTTGATAAATACATCCTGGGCCACTTCCTCCGCATCCTCCCTGCTTTTTATCATCCGTAGGATCAGGGTGAACACATAGTTCTGGTAACGGTTGACCAGTACGGCATAAGCCTGGTGATCACCATTCAGCACTTGGCTAATGATCTCGTTATCATTCAGTCCGGTAGACATCCTTGTTGTATGACTACGTGATAATCAGTTAGGTTACACCCAAGGTCGGGAAAATCGGGTAAAGAAAGTCAAATGGGGCATATAGGTCATAAGGTTTCACTATGTCTTATAGTTCTCATAGATCTTCACAAGTCGCTGCGGTCTGGAGGTTATTTGACCAATATGACCTGTATGACTTTTTTTGACTAATTCTCTGTAACCTCATTGAGCCGGGCGTAGTCCTAATTACGGTACAACGTTTAAAAAAGCTTTTTAAAAACTGTAACCTGGAGCAAACAAACCCAGTCACAGGTACAACAAGAGAAAATAACTACTTTAACAAATAAAACTTACAAAATGCACGAAGGACAATTAGCGATCATCTGGCTGCTGCTGAGCACCCTCGCTTTATTCGCCATGATATTCGGATTACGGTATATGACCAACAAGGAAAACATGGCCATGATAGAAAAAGGACTGAACCCTAAAGAATTTGCCAACCGCCCGGCGCCGTATAAGAACCTGAAATGGGGTTTGCTGCTGATGGGAGCGGGTGCCGGATTATTCATAGCTTACCTGCTGGATGTCTACCTGTTGAATGACCAGAGCATTGCAGCACAGGCGGATCATAACCCGGCTATCTATTTTGCACTGATCGCTTTCGGTGGTGGACTGGGACTGTTCGGATCCTATAAAATGGAGAAGAAATGGTGGGACGAGAATAAGGAAAAACAATAACCACTTACGACACACTTGATACAAGCGATCCTGGCCAGGGTCGCTTTTTTATTTTATTTCCTTCATGATCGCCTCAAGCGCTTTGACAACACCATTGAAATATTCATTGTTCTTGAATGCCGGAAGCATAATGGAATCTATTATTTGCTTCGCTTCCATACTTGTCAGTTTTGACTCCAATCCATAACCTGGTTCTATCCGGACCTTTCTCAAATTCACGGATACCAATATCCCGAGCCCGTTTTGTTTTTCTTTTTTGCCTATGCCCCATTGATTGAATAAGGCTAATGAAAATTTATCGAAACTGCCAGCCTCTTCCAGTTGCGTGGAGTCAGGCTGATAAGTTACAATAGCGATCTCGTTGGTCGTTTCCTTTTCGTGCTTACCAATGATACTATCCAGGAAATTTATTTGTTCCGGCGTAAATACCTTTTCAAAATCGGAGACCCATCCCAAAGGTCTTTCAGGAATGCCCCTTACCGGTGCAGCCGGTTGCTCCTTTTCCTTTTTATCTTTTTTATCTCCCTGGCCACAGCAGGTAAGTGTAAGGGAAGAAACAATAAGAAGGCATGATAATATATTTTTCATCGTTCTATTTTGCGATCACTTCCAGGGCCTTCCGGATAACGGGGTCATCATTGTTCAATACCTGGTACATGCCATTGTTCCTCCACCTGAATCTTGCGAGCAGGGATTTTAAACGCTGCTGAACCTGTTCCTTCAGCTTACCTGTGACCGTCTCGAATGCCATGGACCCGCCCGGGTATTTGACATAACCATTCCATAACTGCGTAGCATCGAAACGGAGAGCAAAATCACCTGCCGAGCTGTATTGCCCTATTTGCTGGCGATGCTGCAGGTAATAATAATAAACGGAAGCGCTCACCCCGCCTTCGCGAAGGATCTTCTGTATCCTTTGCTGGGCAATACTGGTATCCAGCGGAACAAAAACATTCGGCGTGATCCCGTCACTGCCGTATAAAGTATCGTTGCAACTGGTGGTGAATTTTTTCCCGGTGTTATGACTCTTTAATGAATCCAGCGATAACATTTCACCGCTGTTATACCGTTCCCAGAGATCATCCATATACACTTTCCTTCCTTTTTCATACGAACGCTGGATGCTCCGCCCCAATGGTGTATAATAGCGTGCGATCGTCAACCGGATAGCAGAGCCATCACTGAGCGGGTATTGTTCCTGCACTAACCCTTTGCCAAATGTCCTGCGGCCAATGATCGTGGCCCGGCACCAATCCTGTAATGCGCCGGCCAATACTTCGGTGGCGCTTGCGGATAATTCATCCACGATGAGTACCAGTTTCCCTGTTTCAAAAAGGCCGGGTCTCCGGCAACGGTATTCTCTTTTTTTGCTGTTGACGCCTTCCGTGTAAACGATCAGTTTATCGCCGCCCAGGAATTCATCTGCCATTTCTACGGCTTCGTTCATAAAACCACCGCCATTGCTGCGCAGGTCATAGACAAGGTCCTTCATTCCCTCTTTCTGTAATGCTTCCAGGGCCTGCATGAATTCTTCATAACTGTTATCGGTGAATTTATTTAACCGGATATAACCGGTTGTCTTATCGATCATATAAGAAGCATCCACTGAAGGAACGGGAATAGTTCCCCTTGTTACGGGTATGTCCATTGACTTTCCATCCCGGAGGATCTGCAAAGTGGCTTTGGAACCCCGTTCACCCCGTATGTATTTTTTAATGCTGTCCGCTTCCAATATTTTTCCCGCGAGCAGCACGCCATTCACTTTTACTATTTTATCGCCGATCTGCAAACCTGCTTTATCACTGGGACTGTTGGTAACAACGTAGACCACGTTCACGGTATCATTGAAAACATTGAACTCCACGCCGATCCCTTCAAAATTACCGGCAAGGTCTTCGTTCGCGGCTTTCAGATCAACAGGAGGCAGGTAAACCGAATGGGGATCGAGCTCACTCATCATTTCCTGTATGGCTCTTCCTTCCAGTGAATCGAGGCGGACGGAATCAACATACCGCAAGCGGATCAGGTCAACAGCTTCTTGAAGTGAACTGCGTTTATTCGAAGCAAAAAAACCTTTATTCCCTCCATCCTGGTTCCCGAGTTTGTAGCCCATGAACATGCCAATGATCAGCACCAGAGAAAATATCAGCGGGAGCCAGACCTGCAATTTTTTATTCCCCATCATAATCCTTTATTGTGTAATTTGAACGCAAAATACTGGATTTGAACGTAACAGGAGGTTCGTTCATCCAATTCAACAAATCTTTATGCCGGTTGTAAAACTGATCGCAGACAGCGGTGCTACCAAGGCCGAATGGTGTCTGTTGGCAAATGGTAAAAAAAAGACGGTCATCACCCCGGGCATTAGTCCTTATTTTCTCACGAAAGAGCAGATAGGCGAACTTATCAAAAAAGAATTAGTTCCGAAGCTGAAGAACTATACCATCGGCGAAGTGTTCTATTACGGAACGGGCTTATTTAATCCTGACAATGCCGGGCTGGTAAAAAAAGCACTGCAGCATGTTTTTACCGGGGCAAAAGTAGAAGCGACGCACGACCTGATGGCAGCTGCGCGGGCTTTGTGCGGACGGGAAAAAGGAATGGTGGCCAACCTGGGTACAGGTTCTTTTTGCTGTTACTTCAACGGGAAAAAGATCGTGAAGGAAACACCCGGGGTCGGCTATGCCCTGGGCGATGAAGGCAGCGGTGCCTATTTGGGTAAAAAGGTCATCCAGTATTATTTGTACGATACATTTGATGAAGACCTGCGGGCCAGGTTCGTGGCGAAATACGTCACCAGCAGGAGCGAAATACTGGAAAATGTGTACAGGAAGCCGCAGGTTAGCCGTTATCTTGCATCTTTCGCAATGTTCCTGGCAGAGAATCGCGGCCACTATATGATCGAAAATATCATTGAGGACGGTTTGAATGATTTTTTCTTTACACATTTATGTAAATACCGCGAGATCTGGACATTACCTGTAAACTTTGTGGGGAGTGTGGCATTTGGTTTTAAGGATGTCTTGCAGCAACTTTGCAATAGTTACGAGTTCGAATTAGGTAAGGTGATGAAGAACCCGATGGAAGGGTTAGTAGCATATCATTCAATGTGAAAAGTGTGAAAATGTGCAGATGTGAGAATGTCAAAAAGCATTTATCACACTTCCATATTTCCACATCTCCACATTAATTAAAATGGGTTTATGTCAGTAACAAGAGTAACAGAACAATCAAGTAATTACCGGCACTTGGAAAAAATGCCGGTTGAAGATTTACTGGTTAATATCAATAAGGAAGACAAGACCGTTCCCGATGCGGTACAGAAAGCGATTCCCCAGATCGAGAAATTAGTGGAAATGGCCAGCGATAAAATGCTGATGGGTGGTCGTATGTTCTATATCGGCGCCGGCACCAGCGGCAGACTTGGTATCGTAGATGCCAGCGAATGCCCGCCTACTTATGGGGTGCCCTATGGTCTCGTGATCGGTATTATTGCCGGTGGAGAAAAAGCGATAACGATGGCTGTTGAATTCGCGGAAGATGATAGAGTACAGGGGTGGAAAGACCTGGTGGAATATAAAGTGAGTGATAAGGACTTTGTAATCGGCATTGCCGCCAGCGGCACCACACCTTATGTGATCGGTGCACTGGAAGAATGTAAAAGAAGAGGGATCGTAACGGGAAGCATTTCCTGCAACCCCGGTTCCCCCGTAAGTGATGCTGCCGATTTCCCTGTTGAAATAATCGTAGGTCCTGAATTTGTAACCGGCAGCACAAGAATGAAAAGCGGTACCGCGCAAAAACTGGTGCTGAATATGATCTCTACTGCCGTGATGATCCAGCTGGGCAGGGTAGAGGATAATAAAATGGTGAATATGCAGCTCACCAATGACAAACTGGTCGACCGTGGCACCAAAATGCTGATGGAAAGAGTGAAGATGACGGACTATGAACAGGCCAGAGAACTCCTTCTGAAATACGGCAGCGTAAAAAAAGCGGCGGATTCAGTCGCCAAATAATTTTATATTCTGCATTTAGAATGTATATTGTGGTACTTACAACGCAAGTGATACAAACAACTGTTCATATTATATCTCCCGCGACTGTAGTGAACTTCACTACAACAACGACTACCACAACCCGTTAAGGGTTGTACATTTCCATATCATCTACCGGGCATTTCGCTGTAACAAGATCAAAGATCTTTTTACCAGTCATAATCATATAAATCACATAAATCATAGTAGTATGCAGGTTCTGAAATTCGGCGGCACTTCGGTAGCCAACGCGGAAAATATCAATAAGGTCATCGCGGTTGTTAAAGAAGCCATCCTAAAGGACCGGACCGTGGTCGTGGTATCGGCTTTAGGCGGTGTGACCGACCTGTTGCTGAATGCTGCATCATTAGCAGCTGAAGGAGATGAAACCTATAAAGAGAAACTCAGCATTGTCGAGCAACGTCATATTGAAGCGGTCAAACAATTGCTCCCCGTTGCACAACAAAGCCAGTGGCTCAGCCTGGTTAAGAAGAGCAGCAATGAGATCGAAGATATCTGTAACGGTATCTTCCTGCTGAGAGAATTAACACCAAGGTCCAGGGACAGGATCAGCAGTTACGGCGAATGGCTTTCTTCGCAGGTCATTGCGGCGAGACTGAAAATCGACGGTATCAATGCCGTATGGAAAGATACCCGGGAACTGATCATTACCAATGCTGATTTTACAGCGGCTGAAGTTGATTTTACCGTCACCAATCAGCGAATAAAAGAATGGTTTGAAGATGAAACATCGGACCTGTTCATCCTTCCGGGTTTTATTGCTTCCGATAAGAATGGTATCACCACTACACTGGGAAGAGGCGGATCGGATTATACGGCTGCGATCGTGGCTGCTGCACTTCATGCGAAAGTGCTGGAGATCTGGACGGATGTAAGCGGGATGATGACTGCCGACCCGCGGCTCACCACGAATGCCCGGATCATTCCCTGCATCTCTTACCAGGAAGCTATGGAGCTCTCGCATTTTGGCGCAAAGGTCATTTACCCGCCCACGATCCAGCCGGTCATGAGTAAAGGAATTCCGGTGTGGATCAAAAATACATTTGAACCGGCTGCAGCCGGAACGCTGATCGAGGCTTCCGCGAAAAAGAACGGCGATATCATCCGTGGTATTTCCAGTATCAATAATATCACGCTGGTGAGCCTGGAAGGAAGCGGGATGATCGGCATTCCCGGTTTTTCCAAACGTTTATTCGAAGCCTTAAGCAATGAAAGGATCAATGTGATACTTATTACTCAAAGTTCATCCGAGCACTCGATCTGTGTGGGTATCGACAGGGGTTCGTTGAGTAAGGCAAAGGATGCCGTGGACAAGGCATTTGCCAATGAGATCACCTTACAGAAGGTGGAACCGCTGAAAGTGGAAGAAGAACTTTCCATTGTTGCCCTGGTGGGCG
>DASYLC010000444.1:0-3039 GCA_036009775.1 Chitinophagaceae bacterium | reverse complement strand
ATACGCTTTATTTAAAAGATATTATCAACAGCACAAAGATCAAATAGTGAAGAATATCCTGCTGGTCGGACTTGGTGGCGGTATTGGCAGCATTGCCCGCTATTTAACCCAGCGATGGTTTGCTCTAAACTATGCCAGCAGCTTTCCCTGGGGAACATTTGTCGTAAATATTGCCGGCTGTTTCCTGATCGGGATCTTTTGGGGACTTAGTTTCAGGTCCTTTGACAGCAATGAGAGCTGGAAACTATTCCTGATGACGGGTCTCTGTGGTGGTTTCACTACATTTTCCGCTTTTACGCTCGAGGGCATCGGGCTGATCAGGGAACAAAAGACGGCTTTGTTCTTTATGTATATTGGCGCCAGCGTTATCACAGGTCTGCTGGCGACCTATTTAGGAATGCAGTTAACCAAATGACTCTTGTTTAAAACTTTCGAATTTGTCTCAAACCGTTAAACATCCCTGGCATGGTGCACATTACGGCAGTAATGCGCCATCAACGGTCAATGCACTGATCGAGATCCCGCAGGGTTCCCGTTCAAAATATGAAGTAGATAAAGACACCGGGTTATTGCGGCTCGACCGGGTCATTTATTCTTCTTTCCAGTACCCGGTCAACTATGGTTTTATCCCACAAACCCTGGGTCAGGATGGCGACCCGCTGGATATACTGGTACTTTGTTCTCAATCCATTCAATCGCTTTGCCTGGTCGATGCGCACGTGATCGGCAATATGCAAATGATCGATTCGGGGCAGGTAGATGATAAGATCATCGCAGTGGCAGCGAAAGACCCTTCGGTTAACCATATCACGAGGATGGAAGAGTTACCGCATCATTTTTTCCTCGAGCTTAAAAATTTCTTTGAACAATACAAGGTACTGGAGAATAAAAAAGTGGCGATCGACAATTTCCAGGACCAGTTGATCGCTTACCGCATCATCAACGAAGCTGTCACGTTATATAAAGACATATACAAAGCATAACAGGTGGATACCAATCAAAAACATACTATGGCAACTCAACTCATACTAACAGCATTGCTGATCGGTCTTGCGGCCGGCATCCTCAGCGGACTGGTTGGTGTTGGCGGCGGCATCATCATGGTGCCGGCGCTGGTTTTCTTCATGAACTATACCCAGCACCAGGCGCAGGGGAGTTCGCTGGCTGTGCTTACCTTACCAGTGGTGATCATTGCTTCCTTATATTATTATCACCAGTGCCAGAAAGCAGGAACACCAATCGACCTGAAGATCGTGGGGCTATTGGCCGCGGGGTTCCTTGTCGGTGGTTATTTTGGCAGCAAATGGGCCTTAATGATCAACCAGGAGATGCTAAAAAAGATATTTGCTGTTATCCTTTTTTATACCGCCTTCAAAATGCTGAGCTGGGATGTAATGATCGTAAAATGGGTGAAGGGAATATTCTGATAACAGTCAAACTACACAGCCTGACCATATGTTGAAACTGCTTCCTATATTATTATTACTAAAAACTTCTTTTGCCTGGGGCCAGGACACAAAAAATATTTCTTCGTTGGATCGCTTTTTTGGCGGTATCCCGCTTCAACAGAAATACGGGGACTGGGTGCTGTATGTAGTTGCGAACTATTCCATTGATTCAACATACCCTGACCGGATCCATTCAAGCTTCAAGGCTGATACAAAAGATCGCTTCCCTTTCCCCGATGCTATCCCGGTAAAGATCCTGTTATATACAGGGTTAAAGAATGTAGAATCCGCAAGGATCAGCGACACCTCGAAAGGAGTTGTGATAGCAGGTTTCTTCGGAACCGGTAAAACAAGTAAGAAGAAAGCATATTCTTTTTTAAAAGAGCTCAGGTCAGTATTGAAAGTTTATTATAAAAAAGAAAACAATCTGGGCACAAATTGGGGATATAGTGAAGGGGTGAATGCCAACTTTCCTGATGCTTCCCTTTCTATTAACAGCGGGCATCCCCCTGCTAATAACGGCTATTCTGTCGTACTACGCTACCACCACGATAACTGGATAAAATATTAAGTTTCTACCACAACCTCCTGATCGCTTTCAGCCGCAATGTTCTCTTCCCTGTCTCCGCATTTACAATTCCTTTTTTAGTGATTGTGTCGATCTTTACTTTTCCCGAAGCATGAATGATCTGCTCGTTACCCAGCAGGATACCTACGTGCACGATATCTTCCTTATTGTCGAAAAAGGCAAGATCGCCTGCACGTGCCTCACTGAATTTTTTCACCGATTGTCCTTCCTGTGCCTGTTGCCATGCATCTCTTGGAAGATCGAGCCCCATCAGCTTATAGATCACCTGTACAAATCCGCTGCAATCGACCCCCAGGGGCGTCCGCCCACCCCAGAGATAGGGCGCATTCAACCATTGCCCTACTAATTGTTTTACGAGTTCAGCGGACGGTTTCTGTTCATCCCGTTTACTATAGTTGCCCGGGAAATTGTACACGTTCTCCCCGATCCTCCCCACTCCATTTTCAAAAAAAGGCAGTGAAGAACCCACCGGTATATGGATCGTCTTATTGTCCGCGGAAACGATACTAAGCATATCGGAAGCAGCATAACTGCTCATGGTACCTGCGGTAAGTTCGTCCACCTCCTGCAACAGCGTGGTCGTCATCCAACCCTCATAGCCGTCATGCATACTCCTGATCTTTACCCAGAGCTCATTTCTTGACTTGAGTACCTTAACCGACTCGCCAAAGAGGAGCTGGTTGACCATCTCTTTGCGATGATTAGGTTTGCGTCGGACGGGTGCTGCGGGAACAGCAACAATGGCATAATCCATGTGGTAAAGTTTCGCCGAAAATAATAAATGAAATCCTCTGCAGTATAATTTTATTGAATTCGCAAAAACCTGCATCATATTGTCAACAATTAGCTATTTTTCGCTTGTGAAGGCCGATAAATACCAGCATATCACCGACCAGGAACTGCTTGACCAGTTTTACGCTGATCATAACAATGAATGGCTGGGCATTTTATTGCAGCGGTACACCCTGCTCCTGTTGGGTGTGAGCATGAAATACCTGAAAA
>DASYLC010000443.1:0-2448 GCA_036009775.1 Chitinophagaceae bacterium | reverse complement strand
TCTGCGCCCATTTATCCAGGTCAGGCAGCCAGCCGATCGTTCCATAAGAGGTAAAAACAATATCAAATTTCTCACTAAGATGTTCCTCCAGATCATAGAGATTGCAACAAATGAACTTTGCATCAAGCTTTAATTCCTCAGCGATCTCTTTTGCAAGCTTTATCGCATCATCACTCAGGTCTATTCCTGTACATTTTGCACCGAGACGGCTCCAGCTCAAGGTATCCAATCCAAAATGACATTGAAGGTGTAATAAAGATTTCCCTTGTACATCCCCCATTTCATTTAATTCGACAGGAGTAAGGCTGTTTGCCCCGGCTTTAAAACCTGCTATATCATAAAAAGCAGAATCTTTATGAACAGCAGTCCGTTTGTTCCAGAGCTCTTTGTTTGCTTCGAAGTATTGATCATAATTTTCCATAAGACTGCAAACATAAAAAAAGCATCTTAGTAAAAAAATGCTCCTGATTTCAAAACAAAACCCCGGCTAATTACCGGGGCGTATTCTTATTTTGTTTGTTTATTAATCATCCCAATGCCACTCTCTTAAACTCTGTCACCTTTACATCACCAGATTCTTTGAGATAGTCGCCAACAGTTTTGTTCATGTCTTTTACAAAAGCCTGCGCGGTTAAGGTCTGTTCTTTAAAGAAAGCTCCCATTTTTCCTTCAGCGATCTTAGCCAGCATTTCATCGGGTTTACCAGCCATCTTCGGATCCTGTTTCATCAATTCGACAATGATATCTTTTTCGCGGGCAATTACACTGGCAGGTACACTGGCCGCATCTACTGCTACCGGGTTCAATGCCGCGATCTGCATTGCAACATCTTTACCTGCTTCTGCATTCACTTTACTCAATCCGACCAGTACTCCTATGCGATAGGCGCCATGTATATAAGAGGCTACATAAGGAGCTTCTATTCTTTCAAATTTTGTGACGCCGATCTTTTCGCCGATCGATGCTAACTTATCATTGACTAATTCTGCTACCGTAGCGTTGCCGGCTTTTGTGGCCAATAACTCATCCAGGCTCTTTACATTATTAGCGATCGCCGCATCAGCAATGGTTTGACCAAACGCAACGAAGTCGGCATTCTTGGAAACGAAATCAGTTTCGCAACTTACACAAACAACGATACCTGTTTTGTTATCGGCAGTTGTTTTAGCGATCACCACGCCTTCTTTTGCTTCACGATCACTTCTTTTAGCGGCTACCTTTTGTCCCTGCTTTCTTAGCCAATCAATGGCTGCTTCAAAGTCACCATTTGTTTCTGTTAATGCCTTACGGCAATCCATCATACCTGCGCCGGTAGCCTGGCGAAGTTTATTGATATCCTGTGCACTTATTGTCACTGTACTCATAATTAGAGTTTGAAGTCTGATGTCAGAGATCTGAAAGAATCCTTCTGAATCATCAATTAATTATTAATAATAATTTTCGACGGGAATAGCTGATTTTGGATTTTTGTCCTCAGACATTTTATCTCCTTCCACCACCACCGCCTCTTTGTCCGCCACCTGGTGTGCGACGTCTTTGCCCACCGCCGCCACTACCACCGGGACCACCAGTGCTGCGGCCTCGTGTACCACGACCGCCTTCCGCCTGCGCCTCTGCTTCCATTCTTGCTGCTTTCCGTTCTTTTTCATCATCGGTCATTTCTTCTGTCTCCTCTTCTTTTGCAGCCTGTCTTTCAGCTAAACCTTCTGCAATAGCAGCAGTAAGGTAATTGGAAATGATAGCAATTGACTTGGTGGCATCATCGTTAGCCGGAATAGCAAAATCAACTTTATTCGGGTCGCAGTTGGTATCTACTACGCCGAATGTAGTGATGCCGAGACGTTTTGCTTCAGCCAATGCAATATGCTCGTGACCGATATCCACAATGAATAAGGCAGCCGGTACACGGCCCAGTTGAGCAATGCCACCTAATACCTTTTCCATTTTTTCTTTATCGCGGCTAAGAGTAAGACGTTCTTTTTTAGTGATGCTGTCGAATGAACCATCGCCAAGCATTTTCTCAATGCTCTGCATTTTCTTTACACTTTTACGAACTGTGTTAAAGTTGGTAAGCATCCCGCCCAGCCAGCGTTCCGTAACAAAAGGCATGTTTATCCTGCGGGCACATTCATTCACAATATCCTTCGCTTGTTTTTTTGTTCCTACAAACAGGATCTTTTTACCACTGCGTGCAATCTGCTTCATGGCGGCAGCCGTTTCCTGTAAACATTCAACGGTCTTGTTGAGATCAATAATATGAATACCTTTTTTTTCAGCAAAGATGTAAGGTAACATCTTGGGATTCCACTTCTTTCTCAGGTGACCAAAATGTACGCCTGCGTCCAATAGTTGCTGTTGTAGTGAAGTGTTACTTTCCATTGTATTTTCTGGCCTCCCCAACCCTTCCAAAGGAAAGGCTGCCGGAGATTCTTTTAGTTTAAGAAATCT
>DASYLC010000442.1:0-9000 GCA_036009775.1 Chitinophagaceae bacterium | reverse complement strand
GTTTGAATAAAGGGCTTTTGAACCCACCGCTACACTCCGATTGGCCAGGTTGTTGAGAAGAGCAGAATCTCCGATAGCAACAATGTTAGACCCTGTCTCATTTCTATACAAAGACCGCATACCTACTGCCACATTGCTATGGCCGGAGCTATTAAAGAAAAGACTATTATACCCCATGGCCGTGTTAAAACTGCCGGAAGTATTATTGAAGGTTGTGCTTGACCCGACTGCTGTATTGCCGTTACCAGTAGTATTATTATAAAGGGCTGTTTCACCAAGACCTGTATTTGCAGAACCTGTCCCATTCGAACGAAGTGACAGGGAGCCAATTGCAGTATTATATGTCCCTGTGGTGTTTAAATAAAGACTATTTGATCCGACGGCAGTATTTTGATCTGCTGTATTATTAAATAGAGCAGAGTCGCCAACCGCAACAGTAAAAGAAGCCGTGGTGCTATTGTATGAAGCCCTTGAACCGATCGCTATATTATTCCTCCCGGTAAGGTTGGAAAACAATGCTTCTGTACCCATGGCTGTGTTATTATGCCCGGTGGTCATTGCATTGCCTGCCTGGTAACCCCAGAATGCATTACGTAATACATTATCGACCCTTCCTGCTTTATTATTGTTGACACGAACATTAAAAGGAACATTATCGAGTGTGCCTATAAAATTTGTTCCGTCGATAGTGCCTGTATTACCAATGATCTTCCAGGCCCCATCAAGATTCAATGGTTGCCAGGTCGCATTACCAGCTGCATCGGAAGTCAGTATCCTGTTCAACCCTTCATTGATATTGGCAAAACGAAGACCACCCAATGTAAGCAGGGCCTTCGATGTAGCATTCGTACTTACAAACTCTGCCGCCCAGCCATTACCGTTTGTAGTACTGAATAAAGTGGGAGTGTTATTGGCCGCATTGGTATTTTCAAAGAAACCTGCCCTGCCTGTATTGCTGATACCATATATACCAGCTCCGGCTGTGGAGGAACCCGCAACGCCATTTCCCGCAGTAGAAGCACCGAACACACCAATGCCGGCAGGACTTTGCCCGTATACACCCCAACCGCTTCCATTCTGGCTGCCCCAAACACCAATACCTTGTCCGCCGGTACCATTGTTGATACCCCGAAGACCGGCAGAGAATCCGCCGGGACTGGTTGATGTAACTGTGCCAATGATCGCAGAAGTATTATTCGCTGTTGAATTGGTCAATCCTTCCAGTGAAGTGCTTCCCGCACCCGTACCAGAATTAGTGATCTTAAATAATGTACCGGCATCGGATTGTGTTTTATTAAAAGGAAGAACAAGATCGGCCGATAGACTTGTAAACCATGCATAAGGGACGGATGCCAGCTGCGCCGTTCCGATATTAAAAAAACTTGCTCCGCCATTGGGATCTATTTCCACTTGTATAAACTTGGAACCCGCGGCCCAGTTCATTCCCGGTATCGTACCGGTCACTGTGGTAGCACCCGGGCTTCCTACCTGTACATTGAACAGGCCAAAAGGATTGGTGACGACACTGCGTGTTTCTGAATAAACGATCGGGCCACCCGTTGACCCATCGTGGATGCTTAAGCGAAGTGTGATTGTCTTGTTGACCAATACATTTCCCACAGCATTACGGGCTACGCCCTGGTAATTAAAAAGGGCAGGCGCCTGGCCATAGCTATAAAATGTTATAGATGCCAGCAATAAAAACAATGCGATCTTCTTCATAAAACAGTAGGTTTAATTCGACTCAAAGTTGAATAACCCGGGAAGAAGAGGCAATAGCGAAAAGGGGTGAATTAAGATGATAAGCGTTAGTAGATAAACGGGCAGGCCCCTTTCTTTTCTTGGCTAATTTATTTTTCCAAAAAAGACAAGACCCCGCTGTCCATTGCCGCTGGACTGTGGCGCTCCTACCAGGAATCGTTTGCTGCCCGCATCTATCGCAGTACTGTAACCAAATGTGTCGGAGCTCTCACCGCTGGGGTCGGAAATTTTTATAATTCTCCGCCACACATTTCCAATTCGCCTGAATAGTACAGCACTACCCTGGTTATTATTAGATCCGACATCATCCCAATAACTTCCCGCCATTGCCAGGTCGTCGGAGATTGCTACACTTATGCCAAAATAATCTCCGGTCAGGCCTTCTGAATCGGATACATTATCGAGTAACGACCAATCGCTTCCATCATAAATATAAATATATGCAGTACCCTTGTTGGCACTGGATCCAGGGTCATAGCCCGGAGCACCAATCATGATGAGATCGCCGGACATCGCAAGGCTGTACCCCATCAGCGCACCAGCCACGAAGATTATTTGTGTGCGAATAAAAATCCATGACGAGCCATTATAACGGTAATAACTGACCGAGCCGGAATTCGTTCCACCGTCATCATCATATGGAGCACCTATAGCCAGCAACGAGCCTGATACGGCTACTCCCTGGCCAAAACTATCACCCGCTTCACCTGTGGGGCTCAACAGTTTGCTTTTTAAGACCCAGCTGGTTCCATTGTAATTGTATACGCTGGCGCTACCTTCGTCGGCATTAACTCCTGCATCATCATCAGGGGTACCAATGATCAGGTGCGTACCGGAAATAGAAACGGTGATGCCAAAATGATCATCTGCAGCACCCGTTGCATCTGTGATCTTTTGTTGAAAGACCCAGGAAGTTCCATTATAACGAAAAACACAGGCGCTGCCCTGCGCATTGTCGGCACCAACATCATCATAGGGAGCTCCTACGATAGCGAAATTGCCCGAAATAGCTACACTATAACCCAATTGATCACCAATAGCACCGGCAGGGTCCAGTAGCTTTTGTTTATAAACCCATTTGGTTCCATCAAATTCATAAATAGCGGCACTTCCTTGTGAGGAGATACCATTCACATCATCACCACTGGTACCTACTATGGCAAAACTGCCGGACATGGCTACCGATCTGCCATGATAGTCATTCGCGTCTGCGGAATCTGCCATGGGCTGATATTCGCTGACAACACCGGAAACGCTGCAATCGCCCCATACCCCATAACCGATATTACCGGGTGCGCTATTGGTCAACTGCCAGCTTGCATTACCTGCCGCATCACTGGTTAGTATTCTGCCATTGCCTGCATTGGGTATAAGTTTAATAGCGGCGGGCTTGACGGTATCCGCTTTTACATTACCATTCACATGGAGTTTTTCTGCAGGCACGATGGTCCCGATACCGACGTTCTGTGCCGTTATTGACACGGCGAGTATAACAGTTGTTAAAAAAAGAATGGACTTCTTCATAGCCGTGGTTTAATTAGCAATCAAAATTGACTATGAAGGGATGAGAAAACAATAGCGAAAAGGGGTGAATTAGAAAGCGTTAACGGCCACGACGCCGGATCTTGTATTTAGCCTTGCGCATTTTCTTTTTCTTTTTTTTATAGGAATACTGACCTCCTCCCTTCGTCCATTACGCTGGTTGAGATTCAATCGCAACATATCTTTTCTCAGGGCCGGTCTTGAAGGTCTTACTATGCGGTCGCGACGAACTCCTTGTATATTCCCCTGTCCTTGCGCTGAAGAGAGGGCAGTGCTCAAAACAAGAATAAACAATATACCCGGCAGCTTTTTCATATACAGGCTACAATAACCTGTAACTAAGACGGTGGGGAAAGTGAAGGGTTTAATGGAACAGGTTAAAAGATCTCCTGTTGTAGCACGTTTACACGAAAGGTTTTACGATGGTATTTGCATTGACCATGTACCTCAATAGCACCGCAGTGTGCCCGGGTACCATAGCCCTTATTACTATTCCAGGAATAATGCGGGAATTCGTCATGCAGTTTTCTCATGTACTCATCCCGGTAAGTTTTGGCAAGGATGCTGGCAGCGGCGATCGGTGCATAGATACCGTCTCCCTGTATGACACACTGATGCGGGATCCGTTTATACTTCACAAAACGGTTGCCATCGATCAGCAGCAGTTGTGGTTTCTTTTTTAACTGATCCAATGCCAGGTGCATGGCTTTAAACGATGCTTTCAGGATATTGATGCGGTCGATCTCTTCATTATCTACGCTGGCAACAGCATAAGCAATAGCACAGGTCTCCACTACTTTTCTCAATTCGTTCCTGTCTTTTTCAGCTACTTGTTTAGAATCGTTGAGCAGCGGGTGAAAAAAATCTTTGGGTAAAATCACGGCTGCGGCAAATACCGGCCCGGCCAGGCAGCCACGACCGGCTTCATCGCAACCGGCTTCGATCCGCACTTCCTGGTAAAAGGGTTTTAGCATCAGGGTGCAATTTCTGAATTCTCTTCGAATAAAAATTATTTTAGCGGGACAAGTGCCACTAATTTTGCAGCGCAATGGATGAGAATAAAAAATATATAAACTATACCTGGTTTATCCTGGTCATGGTATTGCTGGTGATACTGGCCGGGGGAGTAGTGCGGATGACACAGAGCGGGATGGGTTGCCCGGACTGGCCCAAATGTTTTGGCCGATGGATTCCTCCTACGGACGCCAGCCAGTTGCCACCGGATTTTGAAAAATATTTAAAGACCCAGGATATTGATCATAGCTTTAATGTGTACCATACCTGGATAGAGTATATCAACCGGTTATTCGGGGCCGTACTGGGTGTTTTTATTTTCATCCATTTTGTCTGGAGCTTTAAAAAATTCAGAAAAACGAACAGACCGGTCCTGCTGCTTTCTTTATTCCTCTTACTTGCCGTAGGTTTCCAGGGATGGCTGGGAAAAAAAGTAGTGGATGCCAATCTTGCCGTGGTCAAAGTGACCATCCATATGCTGGTGGCATTGTTGATCGCCGCTATTCCGCTGATGATCATTTCCCGGTTAAACAGTAAGGAAAAGATCGGTAATAAGCTGCTGATGCAGATCTCTACAATACTGATCGTTGTATTACTGCTCCAGGTCGTTCTCGGTACGCAGGTGCGGGAACAGATCGATGAGATATCCAAACCACTCGGGTATGGTCAGAGAGAGTTATGGATCGCCCGCCTGGATAATTCATTTTTTATCCACCGCAGTTTTTCGTGGCTTGTCTTCGCAGGCAGTTTGTTCCTTTGCTGGAAGGGGTGGGTGTTTCCGGGGTTAAGAAAGAATATACTGCTTGTTGCAGCAGCGGTTATAGCTGTTATTATCATCGGGCTGATCATGGCTTTTGCTGATATTCCCGCATGGGCGCAACCGCTTCATTTAATGATGGCCAGCATACTGGTCCTGGCTATATTTTCCTTCCGGTTAAAGTTGAAATAAAACGCGTTTAAGTAGTGGCTCAATTTGAAAATCCAGCTGCTTTGAACTGTTTTTTGAACCACTCTTCCTTTGTCAGGGCAGGCTACGGCACAATAGAAGCATAGATTTGTACATGGACTATATGTCCAAACCTATGTGTACTATACCCTATGTGATTCAAATTTTTCAATCTGAGCCACTACCCGGATTTACACGGGTTTGATTTGGCGCTAATAATCACTAATTTTAGCCATAACCATTTTCCCATTCATGAAAACCTGGCTACGGGGATTTTTTTATTCCTTTCCCATACAATTAGTGTTCCTGCATATGAGGAAGTATCAGGTATTGTTATTGTTCTGGTTCATTCTTTTCAGCACGGTGAACGGTTCTTTCATGAAAACCTTTGGGGCCGATTCACTTTTTTTAGCACCGGAATATTTGGGGAACGTTAATTCGATCAGTGCCGCGATCGTAGGTGCCTCCATCGGGATGTTCATCATGAGCTGGAATATCTCTACATTCATTTTATTCAGCCGGCACTTCCGTTTCCTGGCGGCCACGACGAACCCCTTTTTAAAATACTGTATCAATAATGCTATTATCCCCGCCATCTTCCTTGTTTTCTATTTTTTTAAATCATACCAGTATGCGCATCACAAGGAATTGATCCCTGCCACGGAGATCCTTTTTTTGTTTGGTGGGTTTGCAGCGGGACTGATCTTTATACTGGCCGCATCGCTGATCTATTTTTTTCGTGCCGACCGTTCGATCCTGCGAAGGATGATGCCGGTGATCAATAACCCGAAGTCCTATATCACGCATTTGGGCACGGTGAAAGAAGTATATCACGGCGCCCCGCTGATGAAAGTGAACTGGTATTTTGAATCTCCGCTGAAGTTGAAGCCCGCAAGAGATGTTTCGCATTATACCGATGAATTCGTGGAGTCCATTTTCAAACGGCACCATTTCGCGGCGATACTTTCTGTCTTCGTGGCCTTCCTGTTCCTTGTTTTTATCGGGTTCTTCCTGGACAGCGCTTTTTTTCAGTTGCCGGCCGCCGCCAGTATCACTATTTTCTTTTCGATCCTGATCGGGGTGGCCGGTGCCATCACCTATTTTTTACAAAGCTGGAGTATCCCGTACCTGCTGGCCCTGGTGTTGCTGCTGAACGTTTTTTATAAATTCGACCTGATCGACCCGCGGAATAAAGCCTATGGCCTGAACTACTGGAATAAAACGGAAAGACCTTCTTATACCCGTGAAGGATTGCTGGCCCTGTGCAGTAAAGAGAATGTGGAAGCAGACAGGCAGAATATGATCGGTATACTGAACACCTGGAAGAAAAAACAGGACAGTGATAAACCGTTACTGGTGCTAATCAATACCAGTGGCGGCGGACATCGCAGCGCTACATTTACAATGAGTGTATTGCAGCACCTGGATAGTATCACGCAGGGAGGTATATTCAAAAAAACATTCCTGATCAATGGCGCATCCGGCGGAATGATCGGCGCTGCTTATTTCAGGGAATTGTATTTAAGAAGACAACAGGGACAAAATATCAACCTGCAGGATAAACAATACGTGGATGATATTGCCGGCGATCTGCTCAACCCTTTATTCACTTCTTTTTTTGCAAGGGACCTGATCTCCCCGGCACAGAAATTCAGCGTGGGCCCTTACAAATATGTAAAGGACCGGGGGTATGCTTTTGAACAAAAACTGGATGCGAATACAAGAGGATTTCTCAATAAACAATTAAAAGATTATGTGGCGGATGAGAAAGCGGCCAATATCCCGCTGATGTTCTTTAATTCTGTCGTGACAAGGGATAGCCGCAAGATGATCATCAGCACACAACCGGTGCGGTTCATGATGCTGCCTCCGCAGGACACAACGCATGTTCCTTTTGTGGATCCCGATGCAGTCGACTTCACTACTTTTTTTGCCAAACAGGATCCCTATAGTATCCGTATGCTGACGGCTATGCGGATGAATGCCACTTTCCCGATCGTATTACCCAATGTATGGCTGCCATCGGAACCGGTGATCGATGTGATGGATGCGGGTCTCCGGGATAATTACGGGCAGGAGACCACACTTCGTTTTTTGATCGGGTTTGATGAATGGATAAAGGAAAATACAAGAGGAGTGCTGGTCATCCAGATCAGGGACAGGCTGGCTGGTGGCTGGGAAGCGCCCTATCTCTCGGATGATATCAGTGATCATGTAACCAAGCCTTTTTTATTGCTCCAGCACAACTGGTTCAAGATGATGGAATATTTCCAGAACGATATGCTGAACTATTATACAACAAGAAGCGGCAGCCCTGTTTACAAGATCGCATTCCAGTATGCTACCGATAATGAAGAGAATAAAGCGGCATTGAATTTCCATCTTACAAAAAGAGAAGAGAAGGATATCATGGTTTCGATCAATTCGATCTCCAACCGGCAGAGTTTTCAAAAGACACTTGAATTATTTAAAAATTAAAACTCCTTGGAGGGTTTTATTTGTCAGGGCTGAATAAGCCGGAAACATCCTTTATTTATTTTGACCGATAACCTGTTTGGGGTTTCAGCGGGGTCGCCATCGATATGCAAGGGGGCTTCGGAAAGATTATTAATAATGAGTTGGTCTGTTTGAAAATAGATCACTCCTTTTTTGTTTTCATGGATCGGTCCTGTTTCCAGTTTGTTTTTCCCGCGGATCTGTTTCAGTGTTTGCATCAACACGCTCAATTTGCTTTGATGGGTCACGATCACCACATCCAGCAAACCATCGCTCAGGCTGGCTTTGGGGGCGATCGTAAAATTATTACCAAACTGGTTGCTGTTGGCGATACTGATAAAATAAGCTTCCGTGGCAAAGGTCTTGCCTGTAGCAGTGAGCTCAAATGAATAGGTCTTTGCCGCGAAGAAATTCTTTACCACCTGTTTTACATAACTGGTCAACCCTCTTTTGGGTTGTTGTGCAAAATCGTGCGCCACTTTAGCATCAAAGCCAAGGCCGCAAAGCATGCAGGCAAACTGGTCGTTGATATAATATCCGTCGATCGCCGAAGCCGTGCCATTAAAAATAATGTCCAGGGCTTTCGCCGGTTGTTTGGGGATCTTTGCTGTGTAAGCAAGTCCATTGCCCGATCCGCAGGGGATGATGCCAAAATTTAATTTACAGTCCATCAGTCCGCCTACGACCTGGCTGACGGTCCCGTCGCCACCGGCGATGACGATATCCGTTGTTTTGTGTTCCCTGATCACCGGGTGTAAAAATGAATAATCACCGCTGGCAACAGAGGGGAAGATGCTGAAAGGAATATTTTTTTCGGTCGTCGTTTTTTCAATGAGCTCCCGGAGATCCTTTTTTGTACGGGTGCCTGAAATGGGGTTGATAATATAAATAATGTGGCGGGACATGTTGAAACAAAAGTAACGATACATCCTGTATTGTTACCCGCGATAAGAAAGACCGTGTTACTGTTCAAGCCCAATAGTACAAATATGGACCGGTCTTATCCTTACAAGAGCTGCTTTTGCCGGATCGCTGGGGATAGAAGTAAAATAAATCATTATTTTCTTATTGTGTGCGAGGATCTCCTTCAATTGCTTATTTGGAATAGTATAGGTTATTTGCGCTTTGCTTTTTTTAACCGATTTTATTTCAGGAAGTTCAATGATCCCTGCGCCGGTACTGTCATCGATCATGAGGGTCCTTACCCATTCTTTTTCATCCGCGGCAGGTGTATAACTCAA
>DASYLC010000441.1:0-10464 GCA_036009775.1 Chitinophagaceae bacterium | reverse complement strand
GATGTCGGTTCGTCACATCCTGGGGCTGGAGAAGGTCCCAAGGGTTCGGCTGTTCGCCGATTAAAGTGGCACGTGAACTGGGTTCAGAACGTCGCAAGACAGTTCGGTCCCTATCTGTGGTGGGCGCAAGTAAATTGAGAGAACATGACCTTAGTACGAGAGGACCGGGTCGTACGTACCGCTGGTGTATCAGTTGTGCCGCCAGGTGCAATGCTGAGTAGCTATGTACGGACAGGATAAACGCTGAAAGCATCTAAGCGTGAAACCTATCTCAAGATGAGTTTACTTTTAAAGGCCGTCAGAGACTATGACGTTGATAGGCTATAGGTGTAAAACTGGTAACAGTAAAGCCAAGTAGTACTAATTGCCCGTACGCTTTAATTTTTTTAATCATTTTCTAAAAATGATTATATCAGAAAGTCTTCTAACATTCCCAATATGTCACTTTATTAAGTTCCATATAAAAATTATAATCCCAATCCATCTGTTTGGAATTTGAGATTTGATTTTTGGAATTTGTAAGTTCTTATGGTGGTTTTTCCAAGGGTGTTCACCTCTTCCCATACCGAACAGAGAAGTTAAGCCCCTTATGGCCGATGGTACTGCACCACAATGCGGGAGAGTAGGTAGCTGCCATATTCATTGAGCCCTTCAGTTTTACTGAGGGGCTTTTTTTTGTCCGTATGTCAGGAAGATTTAGGAACCGAGAAGTTGATCCGCCGGCTGGCGGACGACGGTACTGCATCCGCCAATCGGCGGAAGAGCAGGTAGCTGCTATATTCATCAAGAGCCTTCAGTCCTGAGTTTGTCGAAGGATACTGAGGGGCTTTTTTTGTCCGTATGTCAGGAAGATTTAAGAACAGAGAAGTTGATCCGCCGGCTGGCGGACGATGGTACTGCATCCGCCAACCGGCGGAAGAGCAGGTAGCTGCTATATTCATTGAGAGCCTTCAGTCCTGAGTTCGTCGAAGGATACTGAGGGGCTTTTTTTTGCCTGGACTTTTGCGAGCTACAAGGTATCGTATCACCCTTTCGTTAAAAAGGTCTTTTCAACTATTGACAACTCTTCATCCGTGTTGCTGACAACGATCTTCACCACGCAGATCTTTTTATCATCCATTAAGCTGATCTCGTAAACCCGCTGATCTTCCCATTTTACTTCAGTAACAAGATTGACCTTATATTCTTTACCCAATTCCCGCCCGAGAAAATCGTGGATCTCTGTTGCTAACCGCAAACCGTTATATACGCTGCGTGTTTTCAGGTACCGGCCACTTTTATAATAAATAATATGATACACATCTTCTTCGTAAAAGCAACCGGTCACTTCTTTATCCTCCACGAACCAGGAGACATCCTGATCACCAAACCTTGCAGAAAAATCCTTCATCACATTCATGGGAACATTGTTGATGTAGGCTGTTTTGTAGGAATTGTCTTTCCTGACTTTTACATCCGGACTCGTGAACCCGGAAACAGGAGTTGATAAACCGGAAGTGATCTGTGCATGGTGCTGCATAGATATCAGCAGGAAGGTAAAGGCGAGGATCTGTTTCATAAACTGATTATTGAAGATGAATAATACCGCACCGCTTACCTGATAAACAGCATGGTTAATGGTTTACAATAACAGTTATCTCTAAAAGTGTGTAATGTAACCGGTATTCAACTTCAGACGACCGGCGTTTCTATTGTGGAGTTCCTGTATAACGATCTGACCGGGTTGTTAGTCTTGTTATGGGAAAGAAAGTTGATGAACAGTCTTGCCGGCTGATAACCGGTTATGCCCAAAGTATTTTTTTTGCCGGGATTGTGACCTGGTGATTCCTAAAAGATCATTTCCCATACAGGAAATCAATGCCTTATCTGCTTGTTTATCATTTTTTTATCTAATGATTTTCAACAATCTTTGCTGCTACTGCAGATGACAAAGAAAGAACGGATCATATTATTCCTCCTGGCCTCACTCAATTTTACCCATATTCTTGATTTCATGATCATGATGCCATTGGGTAATTACCTGCATGTTACCGGTATGCGGTTCAGCATACTGGTCGCCGCTTATTCCATCACCGCTTTTTTTTCCGGGCTGGGGATCGCCATGTACATCGACCGGTTCGACCGGAAGAAATTCCTGCTTTTCGCCTATATCGGTTTTGTACTCGGTACTATCGCCTGCGGCTTTGCCCCCACCTATGGTTTATTGCTGGCAGCAAGGATCGTAGCGGGTTTATTCGGGGGTATCATCGGGGCACAGGTCCTCTCCATCGTAGCCGATATGTTCTCGTACGAACGCCGTGGACGGGCCATGGGTGCCGTGATGGGAGGCTTTGCCGCAGCTTCTATACTGGGCGTTCCTATCTCACTTTATCTTACCAATATATTCAAACAGGATTGGCATGTACCTTTTATCCTGATCGGGTCTCTCGGGATCGTTTTTATCCCGCTGATCATTAAGTTCATACCAAGCATGACAGCCCATATCAAAGAAAAAACACCGGAAAACAATTCGCCGTTTGCCGTGCTGATCAATGTAGGAAAGATACCGGCACAACGTTCAGCCATGATCTTTTCCTGCCTGCTGATGATGGGCCATTTCCTGATCATTCCTTTTATCAACCCCTATCTCGAATTCAATAAAGGGTTCTCCAAAGATACCACCCCGATGATCTATCTCGTAGGTGGTATGGCTTCCTTACTGGCAGCTCTTTACCTGGGTCGTTTATCCGATAAAAAAGGAAAGCTGGCAGTTTTCTCCGTATCGGTATTTCTTTCGCTGTTCATGGTACTGATCATTACCCGGATGCCCAATGTTCACTTCGGTATTGTACTCCTGTTCTTTGCTATCTGGTTCATTGTTGCTACAGGCAGGATCGTAACGGCCCAGGCCATGATCAGCGAAGTAGTAAAGCCGGAGCAAAGAGGCAGCTTTATGAGTGTGAATGGAAGTATCCAGCAACTGGGTAGCGGTTTGGCCGCCCTGTTTGCAGGAGCGATCGTGGTCACGGAAAAATCCGGGAAAGTGCTCAACTATAACTGGGTAGGTTACCTGAGCATAGTGGTGCTTTTATCCAGTCTTTTGTTTGGCAGGATGATCTTCCGCAAAATAGATGTCATTGAAAACGAACCAGCTTCCGTGGAAGGAATGGAAAAAGAACTGGTCAGCGAAACGGCCTGATCATTTTACCCGGTACACCGGATAACGCATATGGTCCGGTTCATACCATGGTGAATTCTGGTAAACAAAATTCAGCTGCGCCCTTCCATTTTTTGCAAAAGCCGTATCTGTTGCTGCCTGTTGCGCCAGTTTGGCTTTCACGGCAGGATTATTTTTTAAATAATCAGCTGCAATATCTTCAAATGCATAAGCGGAATAACCTTCTTTCTGTCCCAGGATGGCGTCAAAATAATTCCAGGCAAAATAGGAATCCTCACCGGTGGGTTCGAGTGTCTCGATCAAAAAGCGGTTGGCCGGCTGGTTCATCGGGATGTACCAATCACCTTTTTTAAACGCCATGCGTTGCAGGCTGGTGCTGGTTTTTACTTCGCTGTTCAGGTGGTGCATCTCGTACTGGCGCGGCAATGTTTTATAATCTTCGATCTTATAGACCTCTACTTCGATCGCCGTGTCTTTGGTAAACTGGCGCATCTGAACTTTATTTAGCTTTAACAGCTCAATGACCTTCCACCAGCCTTGCGGAATAACGTACGCTTTGGGTTTAGTTATCGAACTCTTCGATGCATAATAATTGAATATTTTTATTGTCTTCTCGTACGGTTTATTCCTGTCATAATACAAGCGGGGCAGACCGGACACTTCGCTGGGTTTGCGACCGCCCTCAAAACCTTTGTACAATACTTCTTTGAATTGCGACCTGTCCAGTATAAAATTCACAGGGAATAAGGCGGCTGTTTTTTCAGCCTGGATATCCTGCTCCCGTAATTTTTTTATCTGGTCGCTGTTTTGTGACGTGAAACTGATAAAGCACTCCATAAGGGCTTTCGTTGCATTGACCCGGTGATCATAGGGTTTCAGCATATGCGTTTCCGGTACAAAAGAAAATGTATGCCATAGCGCCGCATAGCCACTGGCGTAACGCGGGCTATCCCAGTATTCCGGCCAGCCATTCTCGGGTGTATCACCAAATGAATTGACATAAGGAACAAGGTCATACCCTTTTTGTTTCATGGCACTATATAATGCCGGTTCAAATTGCTGGCTGAGAAAATCTCCCATCGTGCCGCCTAATTTATTATGCTGTGTGGTGAGCAGCGTCATCACGTGCTGGTAATCGGCACCGTTGCTTACATGGTTATCGACAAATACATCCGGGTTGGTCAATTGAAAGATCCCGGTAAATGCCCTGGCTTCTTTTGAATCGCATTTGATCGCATCCCGGTTAAGGTCCAGGTTCTGTGAATTGCCGCGGAACCCAAATTCTTCCGGTCCGTTCTGATCAACGCGGTAATTAGCACTGCGGTTAAGGCAGCCGCCGATATTGTAAATGGGAATGATGGCCAGTACCACATTATCCGGGATCTTGTATTTATTGACAACAATATCTCTTACCAGGAGCATACTTGCATCCACTCCATCGGGTTCGCCGGGGTGAATGCCATTGTTAATGAGTATGACCCGTTTGTTGTTCTTCCGAATATTTTCAAAATTGTAATCGCCGTTATTCGCAATAACGATCAAATGCAGAGGATAGCCGGCATCGGTCATACCCATGGTGAGCATTTTCACTTTACCAGATTGGTCATCCAGTTTTTTCCACCAGTCAACGATCTCAAAATAGGTGGGGGTTTGGGTCCTGTTTGATTGTTCAAATTTCGTCGTGATATGTTGACCGTAACCAAGATGACAGGAAAGCAAAAGACAGGCAAACAGCATTTTTTTCATTGCGGGGAATTGAATGCTAAAAATAGAAAGAATTGTTGTGTACAGGTAAGAAACTTGATGCCTTTCTACTTGTCAGGCATGTCAGCTGATCTTTGCTGATATCTGCCCGGATCAGTTCCCCAATCCCTGATTCAAAAAGAATAATATCAAAGCCATGGCTTTCATGCAAAAATTTGATCAGGCTATTCCGGAGCAGGAAGATCTCCTTTGACCCGTGGTTGGGCTCACCGATCAGTACCATTTTTTTATTCCCCTATGAAGACGCAACGGAACCCCAGTTGCAAGACAGAGTGCCCTCATCCGTACAAACCTGGTTACTATATTTTTTCAGGAACCACCCGGATTGTTCCTGGTTTAATTCCTGTGCATTTACCCCGCAGATAAAAAATAAGACCAGCAGGACAAACGGAAATTTGTTCATGGGAACTATTTATCAGAGAGGCAAAGATAAAATACTTTACTTCCTGGTCTTGCAGCGCCTTTAAGTAAAAGCGGTTTATTAAACTGATAGATAGAAGATAGGTTTTTGCCAGGCTTGTTCAGGGAAACAAAAAAAGCACCTGCCAGGCAGATGCTTTTCAAATATTGTATACTGAAGGCTTATTTAGCCGCTTTCGCAGCGTTCGCTTTTCTTGCCAGCTTGCTTTTCAGGTTGGCGGCTTTATTCTTATGAATAACATTCTTCTTGGCCAGCTTATCGATCATGGCAGCCACGTCAGGGAATTTTTCTCCCATTTCTTTTCCTTTTAATGCTTTGAGGTCACGGATGGCATTACGGGTTGTTTTACCGTAGTACTTATTTCTTTCCGTTCTTTTTGCGGCCTGGCGGGCATCTTTCTTTGTTGCGCTGTGATTAGCCATTCTTTACGTTTTTAGTCCCTTTTTTATCGGGAGGCAAAGGTAGGATTGCAGGCCTTAATCACCAAATTTTCAGCTATTTAATTAAGGCTTTTTAGCAGGGAACGAAGATAGGGAACAGGGCAGAGATCGCGCTGTCAACCCCTTGTAAATCCCTCAAAATGAGCTTAAGTTTCGATTTTTTGAACGATATTTGTGGCCTTTAAAATTGGTTATTTTCAAATTTTTCCCCGAATGAAGGATTTCTCCTATATCACTAATTCTTCCCCCGCTTTTATAGAGAACCTGTACCTGGATTTTGTAAAGGACCCTAACAGTGTGGACCCGGAGATGAAGAAGTTCTTTGAGGGCTTTGATTTTGCCATCAGTGTCACCACGACAAACGGAAATGGCAAAACTGCTGCTATTGCACCCGCTGCTACCGCTGTTTCCCCTGCATCAGCCGGCATTGATGTTGATTGGATGCGGGAACTAAGCGTTTACCGGATGATACTGGGTTACCGCAACAAAGGCCATTTACTGGCGAAGACAAATCCTATCCGGACACGAAAAGACCGCGGTGCCAATATTGAACTATCCTTTTTTGGATTTACAGAAGCGGACCTTGATTCGGTCTTTCATGCCGGCAACCTGGTAGGGTTGGGTACAACTTCCCTCCGAAATATCCTGGATCACCTGGAAAAATGTTATGCTTCACATATCGGGACCGAATTCAAATATATCAGTGACCAAAAAAAGATCGACTGGCTGACCAACGAGGTAGAAAAGAAAATGCAGGATCCCCTGCCCTTGGAGAAAAAGAAGAGAATACTGGAAAAGTTGAACCAGGGAGTGATGTTCGAGGAATTCCTTCACAAGAAATATGTGGGACAAAAAAGATTCTCCCTGGAAGGAGGGGAAACAACGATCGCGGCGCTCGATGCCATCATCAATACAGCTGCCGATAACGAAGTGCAGGAAGTGGTGATCGGGATGGCCCACCGGGGACGTTTGAATGTGCTGGCGAATGTCATGGGCAAGACCTATGAACAGATCTTCAGCGAATTTGAAGGCACTGCCAAACTGGACCAGACCATGGGAAGCGGTGATGTAAAATACCACATGGGCTATGGCAGTGAGGTGAAGACGATGAACGATAAGACCATTCACCTCAAACTGATGCCGAATCCATCACACCTGGAAGCTGTTGATCCTGTCGTGGTCGGTTTTGCAAGGGCCAAGGCAGATGTTTTGTATAAAAGCGATTTTGATAAGATACTTCCTATACTTATTCATGGTGATGCATCTGTAGCAGGGCAGGGGATCGTGTATGAAGTATTACAGATGTGTAACCTGAAAGGATTTTATACCGGGGGTACAATGCATTTTGTCATCAATAACCAGATCGGGTTCACCACAGATTTTGATGATGCCCGCAGCTCTGATTATTGTACTTCGCTCGCGGCCGCCGTACAGGCTCCTGTATTCCACGTGAATGGAGATGACCCGGAAGCCGTGGTGAAATGTGTGGAGATCGCGACAAGGTACCGCCAGGAATTCAATGCCGACTTTTTTATCGATATGGTTTGCTATCGCAGACACGGGCATAATGAAGGAGATGATCCTAAATTCACACAGCCTCATTTGTATGCACTGATCGATAAGCATCCCAATCCGAGAGAAGTATATATAAAATATTTACTGGAGAACGGGGAAACAGATGCGCAGGAACTGGCGAAAGAAATGGAGAAGAAGTTCTGGGCCGACCTGCAGGAAAGACTGGATGAGGTCAAGCAGCATCCGCTGCCCTATCATTACCAGGCGCCGGAAGTAGAGTGGAAAAAGCTGCGCCGGGCCACGGTCATCGATTTCGATCTATCACCGGTAACGGCTGTTACAACCGAAAATCTTAAAAAGACATTTGATGCATTGATGAAATGGCCGGAGGATTTCAAGCCGCTTCGCAAAGTGGAGAAGATACTGCAGGATAAAATAAAACTTTTTGAAACGGAGAGCAAGGTTGATTGGGCAACAGGGGAATTACTGGCTTACGGAACCTTATTACTGGATGAAAAGAATGTACGGATGAGCGGCCAGGATGTGCAACGGGGAACCTTCTCCCATCGCCATGCCGTATTGCGCAATGAAGAAAATGATAAAGCGTATAACCGCCTGAGCAGGATCCCCGGTGCAAATGGCAAATTCAGGATCTATAATTCTTTATTGAGTGAGTATGGCGTGCTGGGATTTGAATATGGCTATGCCCTTGCCAATCCTCATGCCCTGGTGTTATGGGAAGCGCAATTCGGTGATTTCGGTAACGGTGCCCAGATCATGATTGACCAGTTCATCGCGGCCGGCGAACAAAAATGGAACCGGATGAACGGAGTGACCTTATTACTGCCGCATGGTTATGAAGGACAGGGACCGGAACACAGCAGTGCGAGACTGGAACGTTTTTTACAATTATGTGCTGAATTGAATATGGTGATCGTCAACATCACTACTTCAGCGAATTTCTTCCACGCATTGAGAAGGCAACTGGCATGGCCTTTCCGGAAACCATTGGTGGTCTTTTCTCCCAAAGCCAACCTGCGTCATCCCGGCAGCTACTCAGGAATAGATGAATTTACTACGGGTGGATTCAAAGAACTGATCGATGATCCGCTGGCAGATGCCGCGAAAGTGAAAAAGATCCTTTTCTGCAGCGGTAAGATCTATTTTGATATGGCCGAACGTCAGCAAAAAGAAAACCGTACCGATATTGCGATCGTCCGTTTGGAGCAGATCTATCCTTTGCCGTTCAAACAGCTGGAAGCATTGCAGAAAAAATATGCAAAAGCAACCTGGTTCTGGGTACAGGAAGAACCGCAAAATATGGGAGCCGCTTCTTTCCTGAAAATGAACCTGAACACAATGAATTTCGGTTTGATCAGCCGGCAGCCATCCGCGTCGACAGCTACCGGTTATAATAAAGTGCACCAGCAGGAGCAGAGCGAGATCATCGATACGGCGTTTAGTATCTAAGAGTCGTCAACGAAATAGATGCGGGCAGAATCGGCAACTGTAGCAAGATCCATTAAGATCGTTCATGCAACAAGCTGTGGCACAGGCTATATTTCACTCCATTTTCTCCCTTAAAAACCTTATCTTGTTTGTGCATTCTTAACAATATCCAGATACTTCTTGAGCCTTGTGAAAAACATACCGAAACTATTACCCGGGATCAGTGTTTTTTTTACACTTTCCTTTTTGCAACTCTCAACGCCCGGTAGTTCACAGCAGGTTTGTACAGACAGTATGCATATCTATGGATTGTCTGCCGGTCAGCCTTATTTTGGCCCCGGTTATTTTTTAACAGGGTTATCCAATGGTAATTACATCTACTCGGCAGGCAGGTCTGATACTACAACACTGGTGCTGACTGATGCAAATGGTGCTTTCCTCAATGCAAAAAGATTGCATTTACCCTCAGGTGGCCTTGGGACTCTTTTAAAAATTGTGAGTGCACCGGATGGGGGATTGATGTTAACAGGATTTGTTTCCACCATTGGGTTTTATGGCGTATTTATAGTAAAACTGGATGCTCAATTGAATATCGTATGGGCGAAGAAATTAAGAGGTGTCCAGGAGCGGGATTTCATCGCATTGACGAGGGATTTTGATTTTTATTGTGATAGGGATGGCGTCAGCTATATTGTATTTCATTCCTATCACTATTTAGACCGGTACGAAGATGGTGCCATGGTATCTATTGACGGGCAGGGAACTTTGCGTTGGAGCCGGTCGTTTATTTTTTCAGGGTTGGGAAATTTCCCGGATATGATCAATGCCCTTGCCGTATCAGGCAACCGGGTATGTTTTTTTGGACGCGGCCTAGATGGCAATCGCCCATCCGTTGCAGCTTTTGCATTTGAGAAGGATAACGGCAATTTCCTGGGAGGCAAACGTATAGTTATCGAAGATGAGACAGTGGACCTTGTCGGGGCTGACCAGGCCCCTTCCTATTCTGGTAGTCTTGCAGTCAATGATAATGGCTTTTTTTATGTAGTGGAAGGGAAAAATGATTTTCCCAGGCGGGGACATCTCTACCAGTTATCCCTCGATTCATTATTCAACCCGGGACCGGTTCGTAAAATAAAAAACTTCGCGATGAGTGCCGGCGATGTTAAACAAATTGCTGTCAGTAAAGAAGGGTTGCTGGCCTTTTCAGGCGGGTCAATGGATCCCATTGCCGGTAATGATTGTTTGGGTATCGTTGATGGGCAGGGCCAAATTGTGATCAGTAAAAAAACAAGCCGTGGCTTTTTTAATGCTCCCAATACTATTACCAAACTTTTATTTGGACAAGGTAACAGGTTGCATGTTGGCTTTGGAGCGTATCCTGCGCAGGACTCACTGGTGCAAATGGATATGCCATTGTATGCGGACAGTTTGCAGTATGGTTGCCTGGCAAAGGATACTGCTTTTTTCGGGGTGGAGTCGCTTACTGCCCGGCAGTTCCCGATCTTAACCATTACCAGTTTTATTCCCGGGTTATTGACGACAACTGATCTGTCCGTCACCGCTGCGGATTTCCTGATGTACAAAGTCGAACATTGTAAAGTAAAAAGCATTTGTACGGCAGTTCTTTTGACAGGTAACAGTTCTTTTTGTCCCGGCACACCACAGGTGTACAGGGTCAGTAAAAATGAGGATTGTTTTAAAAAAATAAAATGGAATAC
>DASYLC010000440.1:0-11188 GCA_036009775.1 Chitinophagaceae bacterium | reverse complement strand
ACGAATTGCTCATACCGAAAATACTTTGTGCCTACCAGGCAGATGCTCCTGTTCCATCCGGTATTCAATTATCAGAAGAAGAAAAGGCGGAAGCAGATAACCTGTTGTCGGAGCTTATTATTCAGTGGAAAAGGGATATTTCCCCTGCCGCCCTCAGGGAAGGGTTTCTTCAACGTGGCGGTAAGTTCTTTGTAAAAAACGAAACCCTCAACCTTGTAATCGAAAATAATACCATCGATGTTTTATTAAACACCCTGCCGTGGGGTATCAGTATGATAAAGCTGCCCTGGATGGAAAAGATCCTGGCTGTTGACTGGGGAGGAGAACGATAATTCAAATACGGGAAAGAACAAGCGGAACAAATGAAACTTGCTCCAAATAGTAAAGCAGCGACTGTTGCAAAAAACAGTCCTTCCTTTTTTCCCACGAAAAGTAAGCAAGGATTTTTTGGACATAGTGAAAATGATCGTGGGTTCTTTCCTGCTATCGGGAATACATCGCTGGAACAGGAAACACAGGAATTTGACCCAGCCTTTGATGAGGAGCAAGCTGATGTTACGGCCAAATTTTTCCAGGAAGAAGATTCAAACCAAACAGCGGGAGCTTATATAGAAGAAAAGGAAAGCGTGGATGCTTTTGCTGAGCAAAGTTATACGGCCCTTCCGACTGTTACCGAAACAGAAGGCGATGAAATTGAAACAATTCCTGTACAGGAAGAAGCAATAGAAGATCCGGTCGCATTGCCTGTTGAAGAGAAGAATGAAGAAACCCCTTCCACTACGGATGAAACTTTGTCAATACCGGAAATGCCTTCGGCAATTATACCTGCTCCGATTATAACCGATACACCCGAAGAACAGGAACAACAGGAGGCCAGTACGGATAAGAAAGAAACAGGAGAAGATCATGAAAAAGAAGTTCCGGTACAGGATAAAAAGGATGAACTCTCCGCATCTCTTCCAAAGGAATTGACCGAAGAAACAATATTACCGGAAACGGAGCAGCAAAACGATGCGGCCATTGAAAAGAAAAATGAAAAAGAAAAAGAAGAGGTTGTTGCGAATGAAGAAAATGAAAAAGGTAAGATAGAAAACCCGGTCATGGCTGAAGAAAGCCCAACCGGTGAAGCGCAGCCTGCTGCAGATTCTGCTCCGCCAGTTATTCCTGCCGGTGAAACTGCTGAAGCAGCGGCTTTGGATGGTACGGATTCAGATGCGTTATTGAAAAGCTGGACCAGCGCTCCACCTGTAAGCTTTATTCAAAACAGCATAAAGGTTAACGAACTGGCAGCTACAGCCCAACAGGAAGAAAAAGGAGAGCTTAAAGAAAGTTTCCCGGTGATCGAACAACCGACAGGGGTACCGGTTAAAAACGATGCAGGCGAAAGTGCAAACATTCAGCCGGTCATTCCGGAAGAAAAACAGGCCCCTGATCTTCAGCCGCAGGGAGCCGCAGTAGTTATTCCAAAACCTGAGCCGGTAACGATCTCCAAAATCCCGGTGAATAATGTTCCGATCCCAAAAGGACTGGATGAAAAACCCGCAGAACAGGAAGATGAAGGAAGCTGGTGGGATCGTCTTTCAGGTAAGATCAGTTCGTTTACAAGTAAACTTAAAACAACTGATGAGAGTGTAGATACGGATCCGGGCGCTGCACCAAAAGTTCCGTTGGAAGGGGAATCCGATCCGGGCCAGAATGAACAGCATACGGAAGAAGCCAATCAAAATGTCGATACCGAAAAAACAAATTCGGACCAGGCAAGCCAGGAATATTTCGGAGAGAATGATGTTTACCCGGAGATAGAACCGGTGATGATGACTCCTTCTGTTGAGCCGGTTGCACCACAGGCACCCGGGCAGATTGAACAAAAAGAATTGTTACCGATCGATCCGCAGGTAGCGGCATCGTTTAATATCGAAGCACAGGCCAAGATGGATGAACAGGTGGGTGGCGAGATGGCGAAGCACGAAGAAGGCCGGCAAAAAATGGAAACCGATTCGCTGCTGGAAAGAGAGAAGACAGAAAGCGATATCGATTCAGAAACTTCGAAGACGAAGGATGAACAGGAAAGCATGCAGCAGCAGGCGAAAGATGATGTGGATGGTTACCGGACCGAGTGGAAAGATGAAAATGAAAAAGTAAAGGCTGAATATTCCGATAAGTCCGAAGCTAAACGCAATGAAATAGACGAAGAGATCGATACGAAAGTGACGGAAACGGATACGCAGGTAACTGAAAAGTATGACGAAGCAAATCAAAAGGCAGAAGCTGAAAAAGTAAAAGCGGAACAGGAAGCCGAAAGGAAGAAGCAGGAAGAAGAGAATAAACCCAAATCGTGGTGGCAGAAATTCAAGGATGGTGTTTCGGCTGCCTTTGATGCAATAAAGGATGCGCTGAACACGATATTCAATGCACTCCGGTCGCTGGTAAAAGGCATTATCGATGCGGTAAAATCGGTGGTGGTCGGACTGATCGACCTGGCACGAAAAGCTATCGTAGGATTGATCAAAGCTTTTGGCGAAGCGTTGAAAGCATTTGTCAGTTTTGCCCTGGCTGCCTTCCCTGAACTCGCGAAAAAATTCAACGACATTATCGACAAGGCGGTCAATGTTGCCGTTGAGGCGGTCAATCAACTTGCCGATGCATTAAAAGCCGCTGTTGAGTTCCTGCTGGATGCGCTTGCATCCGTACTCGATGCTATATTGGGAGCGTTCCAGGCTTTATACAATGCCTTGCTTGATGTACTTCATTTCCTGGTTGTAGGATTGATGAAAATACTGGAAGGTATTGCCAACCTGGTAAGCGCCGCGTACAATATGCCTGATCATTTCTGGGGTCAGGTGTCGGAAGAAATGCTGGGCACAGATATCACCAAACCCCTTCCGAATGAGCGCCCGATGCCGGGTAATACGCAACAGGTTGCAGAAACAAAAGTAGAGAGCGGTGAGATCACGCAGCAGGAAGCTGATCTTGTACAAAAGTCCGAGCTGCAACCACACGATGTGGAGGTCGACGAGGTGCCAACTGACTTTACACTGGAACCGGAACTGATGGGGCAATTATCAATGATGCCGGAGGAGAATGAACAGGTTATCGATACACCGGGTGAAGGAGGAGAAGAAGCTGTTGAATCGACAAAAGAAGAAGCGCTGACCGGCCAGCCTGCCGTTGAAAGCAAAACTTCTGCTACGGAAGATGCAGAATCTTCTGTTCCGGCAGCAGCAGAACAAACTGCAACTACTGAAACGGCTGTTACCGGAAACGAAGAAGGGCAGGAGATGGTAGGGCCATTCAGCGGGCCAGCTGAAAGGCTTGCACATATTGCCGGGCAAATGAAAGAAGCGATCGTTAAGTGGTGGGATGAAAATAAAGTAGCCATTATTGCGGCACTTGTACTCGGCCTTGCCGGGCTTATCCTTGCTAATTTCCTTACAGGCGGAGCTATTTTTGCCGCAATTCCTCTTGTGCTGGAGCTTCTTTCACTTTGGTTCGCAGCAAAGGCGATCGGTAATGCGACAAAATATTTCGGAACCTTCCTCCAAGAAGGATTCGCAGGCAATGTGATGGCAGGCGCAGTAGCATTGGCCAGGGCTTCCGCTATCATCATCATTGAAATTGTAACCAGTTTATTGTTTGCAGGAAAAGCAGCCATTAAAGGCCTGAAGACAGCTACAAAAACAGTAGCAAAACAAGGAGTAAAGGGTGCCTTGAAGACTGGGGCCAAAGCAGCAAAAACTGCTGCGGTCAATTCACTGAAAAAAGGTGTAACGACAGTCGGGAAACTTTGGAATGTAGGGAAGGCTGGGGGTAAAGCGCTGTTGAAAAAAGGAAAGCTAGTGATAAAAGGAGTCAGGAATGGTTTTGCCAAAGGCGCTAAGAGCTTTGGTTCATTTGCAAAACGCCTGGCTAATAAGCTGAAGCTGAAACGTATCAAGATCGTACGCAGGAAATGGAGGTTCTTTATTTATGGAGAGTTTAATCCGTGGGTGTTGCTGGCGACGGGTGAGATAAAGGAGGTGAAATCAGCTGGAGGAAAAAGAGTTGGAGGTGCGGGTAAATTCATTACTAAGGAAGGAGAGGCCGTAGAAGGAATACTTGTAGGTGTGAAAGGTGAAGGACTGGAAAATGCGTCTACATTTGTAAAATCACTGGCAGGCAATCCTGAACTTGCGGCTGGAGTGAACAGGGTTGCTTCGAAACTAGCTGAAAAAGTGTCGAAGGAAGCAGCAGAGAGGTTGGTTAAAGGCCTAAGTAACCTGAGAAATAAGGCAAACGTGGCAGGTATATTAAGTACTGTCGAAAAGCTTTCGGCAATTCCCGGGATAGATAAGGTACTTAAGGATTTGGCTGCTGGCGGAAAGAGATTAATGGGCGCTGAATTTGTATTAGAATACTTGACAAAAAATAAGGCATTGCTCGAGGGATTAACAGAGCTTGAGATGAAGGGAGTTGGTAGAATTTATGATGCTTTTATAGATGGTGTTAGATATGAATTCAAGAATTGGGAGGAGATGATTCCTCATGCATTTTTAAAACAATTTTTGAAGGATGTTAACCTTAGACAAGAGTTCAGATGGGTTTTTTCAGGCCGGATGAAGGATCCTAATTTATTAAAAAAAGTAGGAGAATTACTTAAGAAATCTCCTGACTTAAACTTAACTCCAGGTGAATTGGAGGCCTTGTTGAAAAAGTTAGGTAGTATTATTATTGTAGATAAATAACTTAAAAATGAATATAAGCATTGTCAAATTGCCTATGAAAGGGTTAAAAGAAAAGATTACCGGCTTAAAAAAAATTGATTCTACATTATATATAATGACTGAAAAAACTATTCTATTCAATGAACAGTCCGGGAAGATAAATGTGCTTGAGATTCCTTCTGGTGTTTTTGGAAAAAAGCCGGTATGGTCAACTTTTTTTGTAACTGAACGCTATCTATTAATAGGAGCAAAAGAAGGATTTTGGGTTTTAGAAAGGGAAGCTTTGACAGTTGTATATCACATTTCGGGAACCGCCAGGGAAGTTGAATATAAAAAATCGATGATTGTAGATAAGTTTCTTGTTGCGGTGTTTTATTCAAATGATGAATTAATGATTGAAATCCATGATTTGGTTAGTAAACAAAAAGTCGTGGACTACCTGGCAGGAGATTATCCTGCATTTATGATTTCTAATAATAATCATATCATCAAAAATTCGACATCCGATTATAATGATATCGAAAGCTTAGCTTTATTAACCGGTGAAGTAAAATGGAAAGTTGATTTTTCGGATTTAGGAGCCTGGGATTTTAATCAGTTTGATAAGGGTAAAGGAATGGTAGAATCGCCTCCAGTTTTTTTTGGCGATTATTATTTAGTGGTGCAGGTTAAAATGAATTATTTAGTCTGTATTGATACAAGAGATGGAAAAATAATCTGGAAATGTGAAATAAAAATTAGAAACTCCCAATGTTTTAATATTATACTGGAAGAAGTTATATACGTTGTGTCTGAAAGAACCTTTTACAAAATAAGAAAAACTAATGGCGATATAATCTTTTCTCACGATTACGATTCGAAAGAAGCTGCCGAACATGATTTTAATGGGCCGAAATCGATCGGGATTCTGGTTGGTGGTAAAATCTTGGCTGCATGCGGAAGTGGCATTTTTCAAATAGATATCGAAACGGGGCAATACCTAAAAGTATACCAGCATGATGAGGGGTTCCATAAAGATTTTGATCCCATACTAATCGATAATAAATTATTTCTGGTTGATGTTAATGACCGATTACTTGTGTTGAATGTCGATTAGCCAGAACTAAGCAGATCAAGTATTTTATGAATTGGAAAGAGAAAGGATTTTATAGAACGTATGAAATGAAATTATTTGCACTATGTCCATCATCTCCATCCTCATCCCCAAAGGCGGTACGGGTAAAACGATGACCTCCATCAATCTCGCGGCGGCGCTGCAGCAGCGGGGACAAAAAGTATTGCTGGTAGATATGGATCCCCAGGCCAATATGTCACAGGCCCTGGGCATAGATGATGATCGCGGTGATGTATTTATAATGGAACTGGAAAAAGCAATGAATGAGGAAGCATCAGATATCAGTAACGCGATCGTTAATACAAGATCCGGCTTGTCATTGGTACCGTCTTCCCGGGATATGTCGCGGATCGATTATGAGCTGGTAGGCACTTACCGGGGAGAAGAAACGTTGAAGCGTCTTATCGGCCCGGTGCAACATCGCTATGATTTTATCTTTATCGATTGTCCAAGCGCCTGGAACCAGTTGACACAAAACGCTGTTGTGGCCAGCGATTTTGTACTGATGCCTTTGCAAGCCGAAACCCTCCCGGCAAAAGGGATAGAAAGTTTTTATAAGAATCTCGAGGAATTTAAAAGAAAGAACAACAGTATCAGTGTAACAATGGATGTGCTTGGATTGGTCCTCACCAAATATGATGAAAAGAAAAAGATCAACCGCAGTACGGCAAGAAAACTTTTGGAAACACACAGCGACAAATTGTTTGATACCCGTATCCGGTGGAGCAGCCAGTTGGCTAATGCGCAGTCAGCAGGGCTTGATATTTTTAGTTTTAACCAGCGCTCGACGGGTGCAAAAGATTATGATAACCTGGCAGTAGAGTTCCTGCATAAATTCAATGACCGGTAAAAATAAAAATAGTATCATTTGGCTTTTTCCCTGCCTTGCGCGGAAGAAAAAACCTCCCGGGAAACCACCACCGGTAATACCTGTAGCAAGCAATAATTCTCAAACCCCAAAGAATATGAATACACAACAGCAACCAGAACAGAACGGTAGTAAAATTCCTGAAGAGTTTACTTATATATATGATTTGTTTGTTTACAGGTTATCAAAACATTTCGGAAAGACGATGCCGGAACCTCCAATGCCCCGCCTCCGGAAATGGAGCTCTTTTATAAGGACTTTCGTGGAAAACGAATTGAAACTCCCCGGGGATGCGGTTTTTGAGGCGGCGGGCGCAGAGAAGGAAGTTAAGTTCGATATGGACGCAGCCCGGTTACTCCTTATCGCACTCATACCTTTTGCCATTCCGGATCTCTACGACCGGGCTATTGCAGACGCCGCGTCGGATCTTTCGCCGGAAACAGCAATGAAAAAATCAGGAAAAAACGATTTCCCGAAAATGGGAGGCATACATGGCGTTAATTACAGGGGATTTTTGCCTACAGGCCAAACTGCATTGTTTCTCCTGGCAGGAGATGATTACTTATACCGCCGCAGCCTTCACCGTTTATTCGATGCGGATCATGTATTTGTCCGGAAGAAAATCATATGGCTGGAGGAGCTTTCGGCCGGTGAACCTTTTATCCATGGCCGGCTCATTATGTCCCAGGATTATGTTGATCTATTATTATTCGGGAAAAATAAACCTCCGCATTTTTCAACCAGTTTTCCCGCTAAGAAGATAGAGACCGATCTGATCTGGGAAGACCTGGTGATCAATAATGAACAAAGAGAACAGATCGAGGAAATAAGGACCTGGATCAACTATAACGACAAATTGACAAAGGAATGGAAATGGGAAGCACGTTGCAAGACCGGGTATAAAGCACTTTTTTATGGTCCGCCCGGTACAGGAAAAACGCTGACCGCCAGCCTGATTGGCAAATATGCGGGCATGGAGATCCCGGACGCTATTGATGAATGCGGCCACCCACGGAGCCGCGAAGAACTGGAATCTATCAATAACAAAAAGCAAAAAGATGTTTTCAGGGTTGATCTGTCCATGGTGGTCTCCAAATATATCGGGGAAACAGAGAAGAATTTATCCATCCTTTTCGCAAGGGCGGAAGATAAGGGATGGATATTGTTCTTTGATGAAGCTGATGCTTTGTTCGGCAAACGTACCGGTGTTCGTGATGCGCACGACAAATATGCGAACCAGGAAGTCTCCTATCTCCTGCAGCGGCTTGAAGAGTACAGGGGGCTCGTTATCCTTTCTTCAAACTTCAAATCAAATATTGACGAAGCATTTTTGAGAAGATTTAATTCCGTAGTAAAGTTCCATTTGCCTGATACTGCGGAAAGGGTAGCGATCTGGAAAAGAACATTTCCCCGGGATACTATATTTCTCGAAAATATCGATGCGCTGCCTGATTGCGGCATACCGGAAAGCATCGATATCTATCCGCTGATTAAAAAATACGAACTCAGCGGGGGCGGTATATTGAATGTCGTTCATTACGCCAGCCTGAAAGGGATCAAAGGGATTGAGGAAAGAAACAAGAAAGCAGTTGTACCTGCCGGGCATGAAGAGGAAGAAGAAGATCATAGCAAGGAAGATACCGTTTCAAAACCAACCATATTTTTGAATGATATAGTAAAAGGTATCCAGAATGAAATGATCAAGGAGGGCAAGCCATTTGAATATAAAGGATGAGAAACGCTCCGTAGCTGACCGGCCCGGGATCGGAAGCTTCGAATTAAATCGTATTAAAAGACCGGTCTTACTGAAGCGGTGTTTTCTATTTGCATAGATAACTGGTGAGAACAGGAATGACCAGCTGGATCATATTTTTAGCAGCAGGTTGATTTCTATAATAGCTGGTTTTAACAGACTTGAGCCGCTCCGAAGCAGTTCTTCAAACCTTCGAACAGGCTCAGGCCCGGTTGGATCGGACCATTATTTCGTCATAATCAAAAATAACCTGCAATTCACAACCATTTCCGGGTGAAGAATTGATAATGACCTGGCCATCTAATAGTTCTGCCCTGCTGCTGATGTTTTGCAGACCTACGCCGTTTCTTTTGGATGAAAGATCAAAGCCTGCTCCATCATCTTTTATATTAAGTATCAGAACGCCCTTATCCTGGTATATTTCAATGATCACTTCTTTTGCGTTAGCGTGTTTTATTATATTAGTGATCTGTTCCTGCACGATCCGGAAAATGGTCAGTTTCATTTGGTCGGACAGTGAACTGTCATCCACATTATCCCAATCAGCAATGAATTGCAGGTCACTTGCCTTGTTGATGTTCTTGCAAACGTCCGAGATCGCTTCCTTCAGGGAGATCTGGTTAAATGGCTTTGGTATCAGCGAATTGGATATTGCTCTTATTTCTTCAACTGCTGTATTAATAAGTGTTTTGGATTCTTTTAAGAGACTTACCCGTTGATCAATATTGTTAGCGGCACAATCCATATATAACTGGACCGTTGCAAGCAAAGGGTTAATATTGTCGTGCAATTCCTGGCCTAGGAACATACGTTCTTTTTCCTGGGCAGTAATGACCGCTGAAGTTATCTGATACTGTTTTTCTTTCCTTTGCAGGTTAAGCTTCTTTTCCAGGCGGATCAGGTGGGTAATATCCGTACAGACGCCATCTGTTCGTATCCATTCTCCTTTTTTATTCAGGGTTGGAATGAGCTTTGCTTCGATCCACCGGATGCTTTGATTTTTATGGATTATCCTGAACCGTTTTTTTATTGTCTTCCCTTCCCTGAGTTCTTGCCGGATATTCTCAACCATATGGCTGTCCTCCGGGTGAATGAGTTTGATCCAGAGGTCACTGTCTTCAATAAAATCGGCTGGCGTATAACCATACACTTTTTTGCACGCACTGGACACCTGGAGTGTACGCCTGTTTACCGCGTCTTGTGAGAACATAACATCTTCCACGGTGTTGAATATCCGCTGAAGCTCCAGGCTTTGAGCTACCTGCTGTTCTCCCGAAACCTTAAAACGCCAGGACCATAATCCACATAGAGAGAATATTCCTATTGCCAATAGTATATGAATGATGAATGTTTGCAGGGTCATGTAATCCAGTTGGGTAAAATGTATTTCCTCCACCCCGATAAACTGCAGGTAACCAAACCCGGCGTGGTGTACAAATACAACTATTGCAATAGGGATCTGCAATTGCCATTTCCGGTAAGTGACCAGTATGGTACTGCCGATAAACGCAAAAAAATGCATTTCAAACATGCCATGCATCTGGTAAATGTATTGGGCCATAAAAATGCCAATGACCGCTGACAATACATACTGGTACAGGTCGGAAGCAGGAAGAAAGAATTTTACCGAATAATAGGCCAGCAACGATAAACCGCCAACAGCAATGGCGATCATCCAGGTCTCGTAATAAAATGCAAATATGAAACCCAGGCCAAAAAATCCGGGAAGGAAATAATCCATCAGCTTGTCCGACTTGTTTTTTGTATCCAACTTAAAGTCTTCTATGTATCTTTCTCCCATAAGTGGCGGATTTAGTATTTGTTCAGGGATCTATTTTTTACAGATGGGCAATGTGCATCCATAACTTACTGTTGCTCCCGGGCCTAACCGGGGTTGACTTTGTTCAGCCAGTAAAGCATCAATTGCGATCTGGGCATAGTTGGTCTTTTTATCTGTACAATACCGGCTCTTGTTGTAATTACCTCTATAATATAAACGCTTGCCGGTATCGATTATGGCTGCCTGGGGCGTGGAATATACACCGCAGGCGACGGCATAAGAGCTGTCAAATACGACTGGTATCGCCAGGTCGAATTTTTGCTGAATATCTTTTTCCGTGTATCGCCTGTTGCTGGTAAGTGCTACGACAGCAAAATCTATTTTGTCCCCGTATTCATTTACCAAGGATTTAAAATGTGTGATATTAAACCGGGAGCAAGGACAATTGGGATTAAAAAAATGCAGAAATAAAGGTTTCGAACTGTGTTCAAGCCCGGGAATATCTTTGAGTGATACATAGGTGCCGGAATTTATTGCATGATAGTTCGATGGTACGGGGGTGGGCAGGCTGTATTTCCATTCCTGGTGCCAGAAGGCATAGGCTATACCAGACCCGATAATAATAAGCCATACTGCGATGAAGCTCTTCTTTAGTGACATGGTTTTATATAGATTGGATTTATAAATATCTCCACGAAGGAGTATCTCAAAATAGAAAATTCATCAATAAGATAATAGAGGATTTCTACTACCTGTATCGGGTCTTAGTAAGGGTATCCCAGTAAACGCAGTTAAGTGAATTATATATTTAATAAGTTTTGTATTGGGAAGCAACTCTCTTTTCGACTTTTACCACATATTACCCTTCCTCTCATTTTCAGCGACATATTGGAAATGATTTTTATAAATGAACTGCTGGTTACTCCATTTTTACGAAATTTTTGTACTCCCTTGTACCACTTTGCAATAATTT
>DASYLC010000439.1:0-5083 GCA_036009775.1 Chitinophagaceae bacterium | reverse complement strand
CTCTCCGAAAATGATATCAAATTCTGCTGCACGGAAAGGAGGCGCCACTTTATTCTTTACCACTTTTACTTTTACATGGTTACCGATCGCTTCATCGCCATCTTTCACCTGTGTCATACGGCGTATATCCAAACGAACGGAAGCGTAGAATTTTAATGCATTACCACCGGTGGTGGTCTCGGGGTTGCCAAACATCACTCCTATCTTCTCCCGCAACTGGTTAATGAAAATACAGATCGTATTTGTTTTGGAAATGGTAGCGGTCAGTTTGCGGAGGGCCTGTGACATCAGGCGGGCATGCAATCCCATTTTGCTGTCACCCATTTCCCCTTCGAGCTCACTTTTGGGAACCAGGGCAGCGACGGAGTCGATCACCACTACGTCGAGCGCACCGGAAAGGATAAGGCGGTCGGCGATCTCCAATGCCTGTTCGCCATAATCGGGTTGCGAGATCAAAAGATTATCTACATCCACACCCAGTTTTTTTGCATACGAGCTGTCAAAAGCATGTTCAGCATCTATAAATGCACACATCCCGCCTTTTTTCTGCGCCTCCGCTATTACATGTGTAGCGATAGTGGTCTTACCTGAAGATTCAGGTCCATAAATTTCGATAACTCTTCCTCTTGGAAGACCGCCGATACCAAGGGCTACATCAAGCCCGATTGAACCGGTTGAAATAACTTCCTGTTGTGTTTCTGCTTTATCACCCAGCAACATTACGCTGCCTTTGCCGTAATCCTTCTCCAGCTTATCCATTGTAAGCTTGAGCGCTTTTAGTTTTTCGCTGTTGTTGGTTGACATGTCGGTGGTTTTTTCTGTTTTTGCCATGGGTTAATTTTTTTATTTGCGTATTGTAATCCGCCAGCTGGCGAACGAATCTCAAAGCTAAATGATTTAGCAATGAAAAACTAACAATTTAGGCATTTTTTTTATAAAGTAAAGGAAGAAATATCTATTCCCGCACAAAAAGCGGGGTGAAAAAAACGGCAGGATCCTGTTTTTTTCTGAAAAATAGCGGGTGTTATTGCTTATTGAAGCCGATGATAAAATTGGTTCCCTCATCCACATTGCTCTCTACCTGCATGCTGGCTTTATGGGATTGGATGATGGAATAAGAAGCGGTAAGCCCCAGCCCCATTCCATTTTTTTTCAGCGTGAAGAAGGGATCGAACAATTTGGAAAGATATTCCCGCGGGATGCCGCGGCCATTGTCCTTTATGGAAAGAACATGCGCATCAGCCGTCGTTTCAAGTTTAATCATGAGCTTTCCTTCGTTGATCTCCATCGCCTCTACCGCATTGATCAGGATGTTGGTCAGTGCGATCACCAGTTTGTTCTTATCAGCGGCAATGACCAGCGGGGATTTGGGATATTCTTTTTCTACCTGTATATTATGTAACAGTATCCGGTCCGATGCACGGGCCAGGCTTTCTTCTATGACCGACTGCAGGGTATGTTTTTCAAATACCAGTTCAGAGGGACTGGCGAGGTTGAGTAATTCTGTAATGATCTGGTTGATCCGTATCGAATTTCTTTCAATGATGCCCAGGAAATTTTTCTGTGAATCATCGTCATTGGCAGGAAGCAGGTGTTCGACCGAAAGAATGATATTGTTCAGGGGATTCCTTATCTCGTGTGCCAGCATCCGTATCAGCCGTTCATTGGCGGCCAGTTTTTCTGTTTGGAGGTTGAGCAGTTCCGCTTTTTTAATATTGGTGATATCGTGGATGATCCCGTGTACCATCGGCTGCTGGCCGGGATGATTCTGTACACGCAGGGAGAGCAGGCAATTCCTTGTCTCTTTATCATCCCTCCTGATCTTTATTTCAAGATCATCAATATTGCCGGATGATTTTACAAGGTCCCTGATCCGGGCTTTTTGTACCTCATCGCCAATGAAATCATATAAACTGCGGCCGGACAGTGTACCGCTTTTCGATTCAAGTAATAGAAAGGCGGAATGATTGGCTTCTGTGAAAACCAGTCTGGAGTCGGCTATAAAAACGGCATCTTTCGAAGCTTCAAACAAATTGCGATACTTGATCTCCCTTGCTTTTAACTCTTCCAGGAACGTGGTCCTTTCCAGGGCATAACGCATACAGCGTTCAAGCTTCTCTGTATTCAGTTCTGATTTAATAAGGTAATCGGTGGCTCCGCATTCCATGGCCCTGACATCGATATCCTTGCTGCCAAAACCGGTAAGCAAAACGATCGGGCGGTCAAAATTCATAGCTGTAGCCTCTTTCAGCAGGTCGAGACCCGTTTTGTTCCCCAGGAAATAATCCACAAAATAAAGATGATGGGAGCGGGTGCGTATATCTGCGATGGCCGATTCGTAGTCCCTGAACCAGTCAGTAGTAAATCGTTTTCCATCAATGGCCTTTATAAAATCACTGATAAAGAGATAATCATCTTCATCATCGTCGATAACGGCGATCCTTATTAATTCCCCGGTTGAGAGGTTAGTCATGGTGTTTAATACTGCTATTTGTTCTTCCGTGGTTATGGTTGGTGTTTTGACAACTACTGCAAAAAAAGTTCCTAAAATCTTTTTTTATTGATTTTCCTCAAGTTGGGGCTATTTGTTTTTTGGAAATAACGTATGAACTTGCAGCAGGCACTAAATAATATTCCCGGCCGTTACCTAAAATCAGGTAAATTGTGTTCTGCCCGTTTTATTACAGATCATGTTTCTTCCCGTTAACAAATGAAGCAAAAGATTCTGATTATAGATGATGAAGTTGATTTCTGCCTGATCATGAGGAGCTATTTCATGAAAAAAGGATACGAAGTTTCTTCTGCCTATACCCTGAAGGAAGGTCTTGCTCTTTATAAAGAGATCCGTCCCGATATTTTATTTTTGGATAACAATCTTCCGGATGGAAATGGATGGGATGCAGTGGGAGAAGCTGTGGAAATAATTCCCCAGATCAGGGCTTATCTGGTCAGTGCTCATAGAAATAATTCCCCACATGCCCGTCAGCATAAAAATATAGTTATTTGGGAAAAACCCATTTCCCTGGGAATGCTGGATGCTGTTTTTGATGGGTTATCGTCAGATCAGGCAAAGGGATAGCATATAATTCGCGATCTTTTTCAGGTCATCGTTATTGGAAGGTTTGATCACATAGTCCAGAGCTCCCAGTTCCAGGCAGGTTTTTTTAAATTTGTCGGAGCCTGAAGTACTCCACATGATCTTGGGAATATCCTTATACCGCTCGTTACTGGCGATCTCTTTAAGGATCTCCGCCCCATTCATGCCGGGCATGTTATAATCCAGGACTATCAGACAGGGCATCTGCTCATCCTTTAACTTCCCAAGGGCCGAAACGACCTCTTTCCCGTTATTTACAAACAAGAGAGTGAATGACTTATCAAGGGAGGAAAATACATCAGTAAGCATCTCCTGGTCATCAGGATCATCTTCTCCCAGGAGAATGAATTTTGCAGGCAGACGGCCTTCAATTTCTACTTTTTGTGGCACAGTTTTTACGCCCGTTTTGGTGATATATATTGTAAGGTAGACTATCCCTTTGTTTCCTGCAAGCCGGAACAGGGAAATTTTGCTGTTTATTTTACAGCGTATATTGTTTCAATCATCCATCATATCTTCTTATTTTAATTTGAAAAAATGAAGAAAAAACTAAAACCGACTGTGAAGCCGCTCCCCTCCTCGCCGGTTACAAAGAGCCTTGTAACAGAAAAAACCCCGCTTGAAAAATTAGCAGCAAAAGCAAAGGCCAATGGCAAAACCGCTCTCAAAGACAAAGAGAATGGTTTGGCCCATGCCAATGGAAACGGGAATGGTACCGGTACCGGAAAGGTCAATGGACTTTTTAATCCTGATCATGATTATTCCAACGAACTGGATAGCCGCGACCTGCTGCGTGTGCTGGCAGAAGTAAAAGAAGGAAATTTTACGGTGCGCCTTCCCGAGGATAAAATTGGTATCAGCGAGAAGATCTGTGATACACTCAACCAGATCATTTCACTGAATGAAATGCTGATGCAGGAGTTGACACAGGCAAAAAATACGATTGGAAAAAAAGGGCATCTTAATCACCGTGTTGCATTGCCCCGGCATGCAAAAGGCTCCTGGGCCGCCGGTGTGGATTCACTCAATACACTTATATCGGATCTTGTACACCCGACGATCGAGATCGCCCACGTTATCAGTTCGGTGGCAAAAGGAAATCTTTCACAGGAAATGCCGCTGAAGATCGGCGATCACCTGTTGCAGGGGGAATTTGCCAAGATCGCTTCCGAAGTAAATGACATGGTAAAACAGCTGAACCTGTTCTCCATGGAGGTGACGCGTGTGGCAAGAGAAGTAGGCTCGGAAGGTAAGCTCGGCGGACAGGCAAAAGTAAAAGGGGTAGCGGGTGTATGGAAAGACTTGACGGATTCGGTGAACCAGATGGCGGGTAACCTGACAGCACAGGTAAGAAATATCGCGGAAGTAACAACCGCTGTGGCAAAAGGTGATCTGCGTAAAAAGATCACGGTGGATGTACAGGGGGAGATATTGGAGTTGAAGAATACGATCAACACGATGGTGGATCAGTTGAACTCCTTCTCCTCCGAGGTAACCCGTGTGGCAAGAGAAGTAGGTACCGATGGTAAACTCGGCGGACAGGCAGAGGTAAAAGGTGTCGCGGGTACCTGGAAAGACTTAACGGATACAGTAAATCAAATGGCCTCGAATCTTACAGGCCAGGTGAGAAATATTGCGGAGGTATCTACAGCCGTGGCGAAAGGTGACCTCTCCAGAAAAATTACGGTGGATGTAAAAGGAGAGATCCTGGAATTGAAGAATACGATCAACACGATGGTGGATCAGTTGAATTCATTCTCAGTTGAAGTGACCCGTGTGGCAAGAGAAGTAGGTAGTGAAGGAAAACTTGGCGGACAGGCAACGGTAAAAGGTATCGGTGGTGTATGGAAAGACTTAACGGATTCGGTGAACCAGATGGGATCGAACCTGACGGCACAGGTAAGAAATATCGCTGAGGTAACAACGGCTGTGGCGAAAGGTGACTTATCAAGAAAAATTACGGTGGATGTAAAAGGAGAGATCCTG
>DASYLC010000438.1:0-3179 GCA_036009775.1 Chitinophagaceae bacterium | reverse complement strand
AAATAGCTATGCCAATGACGAGCAGTAGTTTTTTCATGTAATGATTTTGAAAATACCCCGATCATCATTCCTGAGCCGGATGTATATCACGAATTAATTGAGGCTAAAGCCAGATGGTAAATTTGCAGCTTGCGATTATTGGCGGGACGTTTTGGACGTAGCCGATGCAGTGTTTTACAAGTTTCAGGTATTTGACGCCGTTATTGCAACAAACTTTCAGTCTGTCGATAACTTTATTGTATTGGTCGAAAGGAAGGTGAGGGGTTTAATTTCTTGCGTAAAAAGAAAAAAGGAGAAAATGATCAAGAAAATCAATTCTCCTTTTCTGTTGGCCCATAAGGATTCGAACCTTAAATGACTGAACCAAAATCAGTAGTGTTACCATTACACCATGGGTCAATTCCACAACAATTTTTCAATTGGGAGTGCAAAAATAAGGCTTGGAAGGGTTGTTCCCAAAAGGTTTTTTGAAAAGCTTTGGGCTATGGGTTATGGCCGGGTATGAATGAAGCCTTTAGTCTTTAGCTATCAGCTATCAGTTGCGGGCTATGGGCAGGTTTTTTAATAAATAAAATTCAACCGGGCCGGACATAATATTTTCTGTAATAAGCGCCGTCCCGGATGGGAAATATACCCAGTATCCGTTTGATGACTTTTCCCCTGGTTTTTTTCTCACAATTCTTGCGGTTCTGGCCATGTTCAAGGTTGGTTAACAGTGTCTCAGTAGTTTTATAACCTGCCCGCTTGCATCGGTGCCAACGACCCTTACAAAAAGCTGGTCCTGGCGCAGGCAGGGAAGTTTTACAACGATCCGTCTCCGGCTGCTATTGGTAGGTTGATAGAATTTTAAGATACTGACAGGACAGGCAGCCCGGATAAAAAGCTCATCAATTTTCAGATCACCACGGCTTTTAAACCGCACTTTTGTCTTCCCCTTTTTGGCACAGTCGCAATTGTAAGCTTTGTTGGCACAGGTGGCCATAAACCCGAAATATTTTTTCCCATCCACTTCGATGATCCTGCTGTCTAATTTACTTGTATCCGACCAGTTCCCGCCATTGGAAGTAAATAGTCGTATGGTTCTCGGGGGACATTTTCCACAGGTGTCGGAAATTGAACCGCCCAGGTTCGGTTGATAAGGCATCCTAATTTTAACGGGTACTTCGAAACATTCTTTTTCCGAACAACCGGGTTTTAACCGGATCCGGAACATACCGCAGGTAAGCAGGATATTTCCATTATTGTCCTGGGTGGTAAAACCCCTCGAGACAACCGAGGCCTGGTCATACAGCTCATCGAACTCAAGGCAATCCCGCAAGTCGAAGAATTCACACCGGTTGAATGTAACATAGGTTCCCTGCGGTAAAAGGAGAGTAGTATCTCCCGGCAATGAAGCATAGGGAATACCCGTCGGATTACAGGGATTCTTCTGGGCGATGGTGATTGTGGAAAAAGCAAGGGAGAGGAGGAGGAACAGTTTTCTCATATTAGTTAGTTAAGAGTTTAAAAGAGTGGAAAGAGCAAAGGAGTTGGTAGCCAGGGTGTAGACGAGTGGAAAGAGCAAAAGAGTTGGTGAGGAACTTATCTTTCCCATTAGCTATTGGTCCTGGGCCTTGGGCTATGGGCTATGGGCTGTTGGCTTCGGGCTGTGGGCTGGTGGCTTACAATCAGGATTTTCTTATTGATGGCTTATTTTGAAGCAAAGCAGAGAAAGAAATCAACATTTTTTGTTCTCTCTGCAAAAGAGGCAGTGTCAGTTCAATTATTCCGGGATCCCCCATTCCACGAGCTTTAGAGATTAATAGTTGTGTTTCGAGTTCGAATGCGGATCCTAATGCGATCTCGATAAATCGGTTATAATCTTTTTCACTTGACCGGCTGCTTCCTTCCGCGACATTTGAAGGAATTGAAATCCCAGCTTTAGTGATTTGTAATGCCAGGCCCCATTTTTCTGAACCCGGGAATGTTCGGCGATCTCAAAGTAATTGTTCGCAATCTGGAATCCAAAGCCCGCAGCCCATAGCCCGCAACAAACAGCTAAACGCTAACAGCTTCTTTCTCCTCCCTCACCTTCAACTCCCTTATCTTATCCAAGGCCCTCGCTACCACATCACACATTATAGTATATAAAGCACCCTGTTTTGGATTCTCATAAATATAATCCAGCGCCTGGTCCTCGTTAGGGATCACGGTGATCGGGATATCCGGATTCACGCTTTCAATTCCTTCTTTTAAAAGATTGATGATTTCGTCGGCTGTCCTTCCCCTCAGATTTTTATCACAACGGATAATGATCTCGTCAAAATGGCGGGCCGATATCTCGCCAAGTTCCCGGATATCCGAGTCCCTGCGGTCACCCGTGCCACTGATCACCCCGATATGCATCGGGTAGTCGAGCTTGCTTATAAAATCGCAAAGCAATTTCAACCCATGCGGGTTATGCGCAAAGTCGGCCAGCATGGTGAACTGTTTGAAATGGAAAAAATTCAAACGGCCCGGTGTCAGGCTTTCACTGGGGATAAATGTCTGCAGACCCGAACGGATATCTTCGATTGTGATATCCCTGAATAAATAAGCGGCGAGTACGGCTGGCAAACAGTTATTGATATTATGCATCGCTTTGGCCTCATAGGTCAATGGGATACTCCTGGCAGGCAGCACCCTGATCTTCCAGTTGCCCTTCATGATCGTAACGTAACCATTCTCATATACACAGGCCAGGCCATTAGCCCCGCAATGTTCTTTGATCCTCGGGTTATTCTCATCCATACTGAATAAGGCCACATTGCAGCGCAGATCTGTCCGCATTGCATAGACCAGGTCATCATCGGCATTCAATACGGCATAGCCATGGGGGAAGACAGTTTCCGGTACCACCGCTTTTACTTTCGCCATCGCTTCCATCGTATATATTCCACCCAAACCCATATGATCGGCGGCTACATTGGTCACTACGGCCACTTCACAATTCTGGAATGCCAGCCCGGATTTTAAAATACCACCCCGTGCACATTCGAGTACGGCAAAGTCAACAGTCGGATCTTTTAATACAAATGTCGAAGACACCGGGCCGGTGCAATCGCCTTTCATCATCAGCTGGTTCTGGATATACACTCCATCCGATGTAGTATAGCCCACTTTTTTGCCGGCGCTTTTTGCTATATGCGCTGTCAGTCTTG
>DASYLC010000437.1:0-8761 GCA_036009775.1 Chitinophagaceae bacterium | reverse complement strand
GGATAATTCTCTTTCCGCAGGTAGGCATAACCAAGGTTATACTTTGCATTGGTACTATTCGCTTCACCATTGGTGGGTGCGCCGGCATCCACGTAAGCATGGTAATATTTTATAGCGGTATCGAGTTTATTATCCCTGTAACCGATCTCTCCTTTCCAGAAATAGGCATAGGGGCGCACGAAACTATTATTCGGATCATCCAATACTTTGGTAAGCAAGGCATCGGCTTCGGAAAGACGGCCGTCATTGATCATTTCTGTGGCACGGCCGTATAATATTCTCGGGTATATTTTTTTTGCATTCTCGGATGGCTTGTCGAGCTTTTCCAGCAATGCCTGCGCATCTTTATAATTATTCGTGTTGGTCAGTACATCGATCATCAGTTCCCTTGCTTCGCCTACGTATGCAGAGTTGGGATAATCCGACACGAAACTGCTGAGGCTGTTCAGGGCCTCATCCTGGTAACCGAGTTCATAAGAAAGTTTGGCGTACTGGTATTTGGAAACTTCCTGTTGCTCCGCATTGCTGCTGTTGGAAGAACAGAAAAGGAATGCATTCCTTGCATTGGCCTTCTGACCGGTCTTCAGGTAAGCATCTCCCAGCAAGTACATCGCGTGCTGGCTGAGTGAATCCTCTTTACCGCTCAATTGTTTGAAACCGTCAATGGCTTTCGCCAGTTTGTTGTTCTGGTAATAACAATACGACAATTCATACAGGTCTTCCCGGCGAACTTTTTTGGAACGGCTCACATAATCTTCGAGATAAGGAAGCGCTTTTGCATATTCTTTCTTTTCAAAATAAGCATGACCGATCAGTTGTTTCAGTTCGAGATCATAATACTGCGAATTACTCCCGGATTGTAATTTATTCTGGATGTAGGTGATAGCTTCATCTTTTTTCCCCTGTATATAATATACCTGGGCGATATAATAAGGAACGACCGTTCCGTAATTCTTCTCATTCTCCACGATCTTAAAAGATTCCAGTGCTTCGTTATACTCCCGGTCCCTGAATGCCAGGAAGCCATAATAATAATTGGCATCCATATAATTGGGATCGTCCTTAATCGTGCGGACGCTGTTGAATAAAGGTTTGGCTTCCGCGAAACGCTGCAGGTTGAAATAACTATAACCCTGGTGAAATTTCATATCGGCAATTTCCCGGTTGCTCAGGTTGGCAATGCTTGCCTGTTCATACCGTTGTACTGCGTCGGTGAATTTTTGCTGGCGGAAATAATACTCTCCCAGGTGGTAATTCATCATCTGGGTCCTGGCTGTATTTTTCTCAATATCGATATATTGCTGCGCTTCTTCCTCTGCCCGGCCTTCTCCCTGTTTCAATGCACAGACCGTCGTGTAATAATTTATCTCCTGGACCGTGATAGCCATATTGGCTTTATCCGTTTCCCTTACCGATTGCTTCAGTTCCTTGAATAAGGGGTAAGCGAGACTGTACTGGTCTTTCTGAAAATATTCCTTTGCTTCTTTGAATTTTACTTCAGGATCAGAATAATAACGGGTCTCTTGCGAAAAAGAAGATATGCTGAATAAGGTAACGAGGGCTAATAAACTTTGATTCTTCATTGAATTGTCCTTTAAACCATTGGTGGTTAAACGTTGCGAATATTCAAATTATTTCCCCTAAACCCAAACATCATTCCAAACAGGTGTGGATAAGTCGCTTGTGGAGAATGGTTTAACATTTTGTTCTCTTTATTGTTATCAAATACGAGCACCTTAACCTTTTCTTTTTAATATTGCCAACCTCAAACGACCCAATGAAAAAATTATTCAGTACGAAGTACACCGATCGTTCCGCTTCCTTAGCCTTGTTCCTGCTTCGTTTGTCCCTGGGCGGACTGATGATCCCGCACGGGTATAATAAACTGGTGCATTTTGCGTCCAAATCCTCCGGGTTCTCCGATCCCTTTCATATCGGAGGACCTGCTTCCCTCGGACTGACCATTTTTGCCGAATTCTTTTGTGCGATACTGGTTGTGGCCGGGTTGATGACCAGGCTGGCCTGTATCCCGCTGATCATTGCCATGGCTGTCGCTGTTTTTGATGCTAATCATGGGAAGATCTTTGGCGATGGGGAACATGCGGCCCTCTATCTTTTTGGTTATGCTGCTTTATTACTGACGGGACCTGGCAAGTTCAGTGCGGACCGGCTCATCGGAAAATAGTATTATCTTGATCGTATGAAAAAAGCGCAACTATTGGAATGGGGTATCATCACTGTCGGGGTGATATTCGGCTATAAATTCTTTGAAGCCACTTTCAGTATGATCGTCCAGTTTGCATTCGCTGTCAGCAACGGTGCCGATGACATTAGCAGGATCCTGCTACCCAGTTTCCTGATGATCATCTTCTACTTTATTTTGTTTATGTTCCTTATCCGGCGCAGCGAACAAATAGCCAATTACCTTAGCAATAATACGGCCGGTGAAAATGTCCCTGTCAGGATCGGGAAAAGATCCCTGCTACAGGTGATCCTGATCGGTATTTGTATGGCAACGATCGTCTCCAATCTCGCGGATATCCTTCTTTATATCGTAGATGCTTTTACCAATGAAGTAGGCAGGAGAAATATGAACGAGGACTTCGATCCTATCTCCCCAAAAAGAGCTTTCAAGGTTAAAGCAGTACAGGCGATCATTGCGGGTGTTATCCTTTTTTTCTCAAAAGATATCAGTCATTGGTTTGTGAAAAAGAATGAAGTGGATGAACTGGTATTTGATTCAAACCCTGAAAAGGAATAGTATGTTTTTGACCAGTACACAGGTAAGGGTGCGCTATGCCGAAACGGACCAGATGGGTGTTGTCTATCACAGCAATTTCTTTCCTTATTTTGAAACAGCAAGGGCCGAGTCGATCCGGGAACTGGGATTTACCTACGCAGATATGGAAAAAATGGGTGTGATCATGCCGGTAGTGGATGTACACTGCCGCTATTTACGTCCCGCCCGTTATGACGACCTGCTTAGCATCAAAACGATCCTGAAAGAATTACCGGTGCATCATAAAATCGAGTTTCATCATGAAGTGTACAACGAACAGGATGAGTTACTGGCCGTCGGTAAGATCATTTTATATTTTATGGAAGCCCGGGGAATGAAAAAGACAAGCATGCCGGCTGAACTCTTCAAAAAACTGGAACCCTTTTTTAATTGAAGTATAACTGTGCAATCTGTGTGTATAATCTGTGTTCTGAGCAGCGCGAAGAACTATGGTTAAACATGCGGAATCGCTGATCTAATTTTGATTAATTTTACCCGATGGAGAATGTTGATGAGACCTTGCCGGAGATGCCTGATGAGAATATCACTGCTTCCACAGCGGAGCCTGTAGTCTATCCCCCTAAATTCCGGAAACCCGAACAGGCTCAAACCAATGCCTGGCTCCGTTCCATCACCAGCCTGGCCCTTTACCTCGCACTGGGTTACGTTATTTTTAAACAATGGGAAGTGCTCCTGCTGATCACGGCGATCGTAATGATCCATGAGTTCGGGCATTTCTTTGCGATGAAATTCTTCGGGTACAGCGAGCTCGGCATTTTTTTTATTCCGCTGCTGGGAGCTTATGTATCGGGTACAAAAAGAGAAGTATCTCAAAAACAATCAGCCATTATCTTACTGGCGGGACCTTTGCCGGGGATTATTATCGGGATGATCTTTTTTGGGCTTAACCAGCAGGGTGGGCATTATCTCTTCGGGATGTCCTATACTTTTATCGGTTTGCTTTTTATTATCCTGAATGTGCTCAACCTTCTTCCCATCTACCCGCTGGATGGCGGGCAATTGCTCAACAGGGTGTTCCTGGATGAAGACAGTATATGGAGCAAGCTCTTTATTTTTATTTCGATCGGGCTGCTGGGCTGGTTCGCTATTTCCCGCTACCTCTCCACGCATAACAGTTTTTATTTTGTACTGATGGTCTTCCCGTTGATGATGTTGTTTCGCCTGGCCGGTGATAAAAAACTGACCGGGATCGAGAAAAAAATAGAAGGCGAAGGCATTCATCTTGATGTTGATTACGCGGGTATGCCGGACGCCGACTACTGGAAGATCCGGAATATCCTCATCGCCGATCATCCTTCTTTTAAAGATCTGAAACCCACTCCTCCTTTTGAATTCGATGTCAAAGAAGAAAAGGTCATGAGTACGATACAAGGTCTTCTGCACCGCCACGTGATACAGGATATTTCACCTGTTGGGAAAATAGTGATCGCTGTGACCTGGGTCGCCGCGTTCATCGCTCCCTGGTTGCTGGATATGTATGAATTTGTCAGGACGGGGTATATTCCCCGCTAATGGTCAGACCCGGTGATGATCTCCTTTCCAGTTCCGGATCTCTTGTTTGATCTGTTTGGAGGAAAGATCTTCCGCTACCGCTTTCTTTGCCAGTGTAACAAATTCATCATCGGGTGCAAAGCGCAGTGCGACGATCTGCCCGATCCTTAACTGCCTGTCCAATGGTTTACCCGTCAGCACAAAATGTCTCAGGTTCTCTTCAGCACGGATAGCCCTGTCCTGCGCAACAACGGCGAAGCGTCTCGCATACCACCACATAATAAGCAGTACAACTGGTATTAGGATGATAGGCAACCACATGTGAAGATCGTGCGCATGCATATCCGTATGAACGAGGTTGATGATCGTCATCACGAGGATGACAAGTATGATCAGGAGAGTAATAATATGCCAGAGGGCGATATAACGGCCGTGGTTCTTTGCATTTTGTTCAGACATGGGAGTTAGTTTTATTGATTCTTGATTCTGGTTGCGGTCCTGAAGTTACAGCCTCTTGCCCAACTATTATCTTTTAACTGTTATCTTTTATCTATCAATTATCATCTATTTAAGCTCATCCAGTACCTTATACATTTTATTCACTACCGGCGACGTTCTGCCATTGTAATTATTGACTAGGAAAGAAAAGATATACTCTCTTCCATCCTTCGCTTTATGGTAACCGCAAAAGCCTTTTACATCGCTGATGGTGCCGCTTTTCATCTTCATGGCGTTGTATTCCGGCAAGGCATAGTAGAAAGAAGAGAACCAGGGTCTTGTCTTAGCGAATTTTAATACTTCGACCTGTGCATGGGTGGTGATGCGGTTGAGGGGTGAAAGTCCGGAGCCATCATAGATATTCAGTTCGCTCTCATCCAGTCCTTTTTCTTTCCAGAATTTTTTGATGATGGCGGTGCCGCTGTCAGTGGAGCCGAAGCCTTGTTTCTCGTGAGCAAAGGTTTTGATCAGCGCTTCTCCGTAAAGGTTAATGCTTTTTTTGAGGAACCAGTAGATGATGGAATCGAGGGGTGGGGAATAATGCTCGTATTCAATTTTTACATGTTCCAGCAGGATTCTTTGCTTTTCAGAACCAGACTTTTCTATAACTATCCCTTTCTTCGTTAATTCATTTTTCAAAGTCAGAATAAATTCGCCACCCGGTTGTTCCATTGATCCCGATATTTTGAATCTGTTTTCATCTACTGGTATAGTTCCCCTGATCACACCGGGATTTTGATAGATATAGGCGTTGTCACCAGAACCTTTGGAAGCGGAGTTCACTTCTGAGTAATAACTGGAGAGATATAAATGAGGCTCATAGCCGACGATCGCTACAGGATCACCGATCTTATCTCCTGATTTCAAAAAAACATCAAATTGATTTTCCCTCCAGTTCAGCGCAGATGGACCTGCACCATAATAGTTTCCCACATCCTGCATGATCCAACCATCAGGTGTGTGTTGCGAACTCCAGCCCTCATCAAATATTTTTATATCTCCCCCGATCTTTTTTATGCTCCTTACACCCAGAGCGTGGGTGCACTCATTCATAATTTTTGCCTCGGTCGTATTCTCCCATCTCCAGCTTCCAAATGTGGGATCTCCGCTACCAATAATGATGATATTTCCATCCAGCACACCCTTATCAAGATTACCGTCATAACCGATGCGGGTTTCATATTTGTAATCCTTCCCCAACAACTCAAAAGCCGTCGCCGCTGTAACGATCTTCTGTGTCGAAGCGCCCGCTAATCCTATTTGCGAATTCTTATCAAATACCACTTCCCCCGTATTTGCATCGATAACATAAAGTGAACTGATGGCATGCTTTAACTGGCTGTCGGCTTCAAACTGCCGGAAGGCTTTTTGCAGCTTTTCACTGACCGTTTGTGCCAGTAAGCCGGTAATAATCACTGATCCAAGCAGGGATAAGAAAGCCTTTTTCATGTTATTTATCACTTTTAGCCTGAAGATAAAAAGAATTAAATTTGAAGTATGGAAAATGAAGTTAAAGAACCGGCGGCTAAGTTCAATTTTGTTTCTCCTGAAGATTACCTGGCAATTGAAAGAGCTTCAGAAGAGAAACATGAATACTTTAAAGGCGAAGTTTTTGCCATGTCCGGTGCTTCCAGAGAGCATAACATCATTTCTAAGAATTTGAATACAGTGGTCCTGCCCTTTTTAGCCGGCAAGGATTGTAATATGTTTGGGAGCGATTTACGGATTCATATTCCCGAAAATTCTCTTTTTACATACCCGGATTTTTTAATCATTTGCGGAGATTGGATAACCACAGATAATGAAAAAGATACCGTAACAAATCCTTCCGTAATTGTTGAAATTCTTTCCAGAACAACAAGAGATTACGATCGGGGAACAAAATTCAATCTGTACAGGAGTATTAAAATGCTTAAAGAATATATCCTTATTGACTCGCTGAATGTTTCAGTTGAAATATTCACCCGCCAGAACAACGACAAATGGGTTTTATCTGAATGTAAATACCGTTCGGAGAGTTTTATGATTTCAACCATAGGAATGACCATTCGTTTAAGCGATGTTTATGAAGGTATCTTGTTGGATGAATAGCTGATATTTGTATAAAAAAATCTCTTGAAACAAATCAACGCCTCCATCATTACCATCGGCGATGAACTATTGATCGGCCAGACCATCGATACTAACAGCGCTTTTATCGGCCAGGAGCTGAATAAGATCGGGGTCTGGGTAAAAAGACGGGTGGCTGTAGGTGACGTGTACGAAGATATCTGGGATGCCCTCGATGAAGAATCCCAACATTCGGAGATCATCATCATCACGGGTGGACTGGGACCCACCGCCGACGATATCACCAAGCCCCTGCTCTGCGATTATTTTGGCGGCAAACTGGTGGTGAATGAAAAAGTGCTGGCCCATTTAAAACATTTATTTGAAGTGGTCTTTCGCCGCACAGGGCCGATGCTGGAAAGGAATTTGAAACAGGCGGAGGTGCCGGATAATTGTGTGGTGTTGCATAATGAGAGGGGAAGTGCGCCGGGCATGTTGTTCAGAAAGGCGGTACAAGCCTCCGTCCAAGAGAAGGCCCCCCTAAACCCGTCGAAACAACGAGCCTCCCCAAATCCCTCCGAAGGAGGGGCTTTCGACTCCGATTCATCTGACAAATATTATAACTATCAGACTTCTGATGAGGATGTCTATGGCTGGCTAAAAAACTTTGTTCAAGAAGATAAGAGTAACCAAACAGAACCTGAAAGTATTTTATGGGAGAGGCTTCGTGGAAGGAGATTGGATGGTCACAAATTCAGAAGACAGCATATTATTGACAGGTATATCGCGGACTTTGTTTGCCTCAGCAAGAGATTGATCATTGAGGTTGATGGATTAATTCACCAGCATCCCGATAATAAAGTAAGTGATAAAGCGAGGACAGCCGACCTAAATTTGATCGGCTTTAAAGTTTTACGATTTTCAAACGAAGAAATTATAAACGATGTCAACAACGTCCTGGATAATATCCTAGAAGTACTAAGGAAGATAAAGGCTGATGAATTGGAAAAGACAAACCCTCCTTTGGAGGGCAGGGAGGTCAGAGACGTCGTATTTATCTCGTTACCTGGAGTACCGCATGAAATGAAAGGTTTAATGACGGGTGAAGTAATCCCTTTCCTGGAATCGTCATTCTCTCTCCCCGCCATCATCCACCGCACCGCCTTCACCGCAGGACAGGGAGAATCGCTGATCGCGGAACTGCTGAAAGATTTTGAACCGGCTTTGCCGCCACATATCAAACTCGCTTACCTGCCCAATTACGGAATGGTAAAACTGCGGTTGACCGCACAGGGAAATAATAAAGAAGAACTGGAAAAAGAAGTGCAACCTTATTTTGAACAATTGCAGGAGCTGGTAAAAGAGTTTTTAGTTAGTAATGAAGATGAAGGACTGGAAGTTGTTATTGGCAAAATTTTGAAAGAGAAAAACAGGACCCTGGGGACTGCCGAAAGTTGTACCGGTGGTTATATCGCTCACCTGGTGACGGCCGTACCCGGTTCCTCCGCTTATTTTAAAGGAAGTATCGTCTGCTATGCCAATGAAATAAAAGAAGACCTGCTGGGAGTGGATCCTGAGACCATCACCATTTTTGGTGCGGTCAGTGAAAAGACAGTAAAAGAAATGGCCAGTGGTGCGTTGAAAAGTCTAAAAGTGGATTATGCACTAGCCACATCGGGCATCATGGGACCACAGGGTGGTTCGGAGCAAAAACCGGTGGGTACGGTCTGGATCGGGGTAGCTAATAAGGATAAAGTAGAGACGCTGCAATTGCATCTCCGATTCGACCGGCAGCGAAATATTGCCATGACGGCAGGGAATGCGTTGAATTTTCTAAGAAAGTTCATACTAAAGGACTGACGTTAAATGGCGATAGTTTTTGAACCACATAGACACACAGGGCTCACATAGCTATATGTTTTC
>DASYLC010000436.1:0-7483 GCA_036009775.1 Chitinophagaceae bacterium | reverse complement strand
TCCTGGATCGGCGACCAGCGTTTTATGAATATCGAAGGATTTGTTTTGATCATGGTGCCCCGGCGGAACAAACAACCGGAGTATAAAAAAGAAAAAGTGTTTTATATGTCTGCTTTTGAAAAAAGGCATGACACATTAAGTATCAAAACGGTCACTGAAACTTTTTCTCCTACAAAGAAGATTTTTTCCTCCCCGGAGGATCTCCGGCGGATGGTAGCCGAATCATTGAAGCAGGAAAAAGATATTTACGACGACCTGTTCTCGCTTTCTTACCGGAAGATCGCAAAACCCGCAAAACTTTTTTAGTATATGGCTATTGTAATCTTTGTTTTAATACTCGCGGTCATCGGCTGTTGCTCCTGGTTTCTTTCCCGTGCAACCTACAGAGCGCAGGTAAAGAATAATTATAAAAATCCTTATCTGACCTCCACGATCGTGTTCATCCTGTCCTTCGCTATCCTGGCAGCCGGTGTTTTTTTCCTGATCATAAGTAATATCAATTTCACCCGTTAAGGTTTCTCGAGGAGAGCCTGCCTTTGCCGGCAGGCAGACACAAAGAGTAGAGAACGCAGTGATTTGTTCTACTGACTCATTTGATCAATGAATCACAACTTTCTCATCCCTTATTCCTTATTTCTTATTTTTCTTTCTCCGTATCAACCATTCCGCAAACAATAAATTCGGCACAAACCCCAGCCAGGCATCCATCATGTACACGGTTATCGGGGTCATAACGAATAAGGCATTCAGAATAATTTTCCAGCTGCGCAACGTGATCGCCGAAAAGGTCAGGGCATAGCTTCGCATCATGAATTGCTTATGCAGTTTGATATTTCCTTTTTTTATTTCCAGGAACGCTTTTAACGTAAACCAAAACCATAAACTGTCGAGGATGATAAAAGCGATCCTTGTCGGCCAAAAACCATTGGCATAAAAAGCCATCAGCATCCCCGCCGGAAAATTGACGAACAGGACCATACACACATACAGCTTTCCCATTGCACGGTGAAGCGACCGGTGTTCACGCAGGATATAACCCGAGAATTGGGTAAACCCGGCCAGCAGTGTGAGCACCCCCGTAAAAACATGGATATAAAAAGCGGTTCGCCAAACCGGGTTGTGCACATACTCCTGTTTGAACTGTAAAAAGCCCACATCCGGCCGCAGCGTCACGTGTTCAGCAATAGTGCGCAGCATCAGGAAAGTGACCGCGGTCAGTACCAGGTAGATGAAAATATCGCGGGCGGTATTTCGGAGCAGCTGTTGCAAGTGTATTTTATAAATTCAAAATTAAGGCAAAGCCCAGGGTCGTGGCAAGGCTTAACAAATTAGCCTGCAGCAACTCTTTTGCTCTTTCCCTCTTTTAGCTCTTTGCTCTTTCCTCCCATTCCCTTAGTTTTGCGCAATTTGTTTTTTCATAACGTGCTTCGCCATAGTCAGCATGACATTAAAGCCTTAAAAACAAAAAATGCCAAAAGACAATTCCATTAAGACAGTATTGATCATCGGTTCAGGTCCTATCATCATCGGCCAGGCTTGTGAATTTGATTATTCCGGTACACAGGCTTCGAGAAGTCTCCGGGAAGAAGGGGTGAAAGTGATCCTGATCAACAGTAATCCTGCCACCATCATGACCGACCCGATGATGGCCGACCGGGTTTATTTGTTACCGCTTACAGTTGAAAGTATAGAACAGATATTACAGGAGAACCAGATCGATGCGGTGTTACCGACCATGGGTGGACAAACAGCGCTTAACCTGGCCAAGGAAGCAGAAGACCTGGGTTTGTGGAAACAATACAATGTGCGGCTAATCGGGGTTGATATCAAAGCCATTGATAAAGCGGAAGACCGTGAAAAATTCCGCCAATGGATGATCGCACTGGGTGTGAAAGTGGCGCAGGCAAGAACGGCCAACTCCTACCTCGAAGGAAAAGAATTTGCACAGGAGATAGGATTTCCATTGGTGATCCGCCCTTCTTTTACATTGGGTGGAACCGGTGGGGGATTCGTACACGATAAAGATGAACTCGACGAGGCATTGAACCGCGGTCTGCAGGCATCCCCGATACATGAAGTACTGGTAGAAAAAGCGGTGCTGGGCTGGAAAGAGTTTGAACTGGAATTATTAAGAGACGCGGCCGATAATGTTTGTATCATCTGTACTGTAGAGAATTTTGATCCGATGGGTGTGCATACCGGTGATTCTATCACTGTTGCCCCGGCCATGACCTTAAGCGATACTGCGATGCAGCTCATGCGGAACACCGCGATCATGATGATGAGAGACCTCGGGAATTTCGCGGGTGGTTGCAATGTACAGTTCGCACTCAATCCGGAGAACGAAGAGATCATTGCCATCGAGATCAACCCAAGGGTAAGCCGGTCCTCGGCACTGGCGAGTAAAGCAACGGGCTATCCCATTGCCAAGATCGCTGCTAAACTGGCGATCGGTTATCACCTGGATGAACTTGAGAACCAGATCACACAGACCACTTCCGCTTATTTTGAACCGGCGCTGGATTATGTGATCGTAAAGATCCCCCGCTGGAATTTCGATAAATTCAAAGGAGCCAATGATACGCTGGGATTGCAGATGAAAAGTGTGGGAGAAGTAATGGCGATCGGCAGAAGTTTTACCGAAGCGATACAAAAAGCCTGTCAGAGCCTTGAGAACAATGCGGTAGGTCTCGGTTATTACGGCAAAAGCCTGATGCATGCGGACGAACTGCTCGAATATATCAAGATACCGAAGTGGGACCGCATATTCCGGATCAAGGACGCATTGATGGCCGGCATATCTGTTGGCACTATCTCTAAAGCCACTAATGGTATCGACCGCTGGTTCCTGTACGAGATACAGAAGATCTGCAAACTGGAAAAAGAAATAGCGAAATACGATCTCGCGGATATGCCCCTGGAATTATTGAGGGAAGCCAAGGTCAATGGCTTCAGCGATGAACAGATCAGCCGTATCCTCGAACACGGCGATGAAGAAGATGTATACAATAAAAGAAAAGCAGCCGGGATCACCAGGGTGTATAAAATGGTAGATACCTGTTCTGCCGAGTTCGAAGCCAAGACGCCTTATTTCTACTCTACATTCGAAGAAGGTAATTATAACGAAAGCAAGGTCTCTGATAAAAAGAAGATCGTTGTGCTTGGCTCCGGCCCCAACCGTATCGGCCAGGGGATTGAATTTGATTATTGTTGTGTGCATGGTTTGTTGGCCATCAAGGAATGCGGTTATGAATCGATCATGGTCAACTGCAACCCCGAAACAGTGAGTACGGATTTCGACATGGCGGATAAACTTTATTTCGAACCCGTATACTGGGAGCATCTCTGGGAGATCATCGAACATGAAAAACCCGATGGAGTGATCGTACAGCTGGGCGGGCAGACGGCATTGAAACTTGCCGAGAAATTGCATAATAAAGGAATAAAGATCATTGGTACCTCGTATGATAGTCTTGATATCGCAGAAGACAGAGGCCGTTTCAGTGATATGCTGAAGAACCTGGACATTCCTTATCCTGAATATGGTACGGCAGAGGGAGTGGACGAAGCCGTCATAGTGGCTCATAAAGTAGGTTACCCCGTTCTCGTTCGTCCTTCCTATGTACTGGGCGGGCAGCGGATGCGAATCGTACTGAATGATGAAGAAGTGGAAAAAGCCGTGGTAAGTTTATTAAAACATTTGCCCGGAAATAAAATATTGATCGACCATTTCCTTGACCGATGCCAGGAAGCAGAGATCGATGCGATATGTGATGGAGAAAAATTCCATGTGATGGGCATCATGGAACATATCGAACCGGCGGGTATCCATTCGGGCGACAGCAATGCGGTATTGCCCTATTTTAACCTGACACCGCTCGAGGTGCAGGATATGGTTGACTATGCCAAAAAGATCGCACTGGAACTGAAAGTAAAAGGACTGCTTAATATACAGTTTGCCATCAAAGACGGAAAAGTATACGTGATCGAAGCCAATCCAAGGGCATCAAGGACCACTCCTTTTATCGCGAAAGCCTATAACAAACCCTATCTCAACTATGCGACCAAAGTGATGCTGGGAGAAATGAAAGTGGAAGATATCCCTGAAGAGAAGATACTCGACGGGTTTGCGATCAAGGAACCGGTATTCAGTTTTAATAAATTCCCGGGTGTAAGCAAGGAGCTGGGACCGGAGATGAAATCAACCGGTGAAGCGATCCGTTTCATAAAAAATTTAAGGGACCCTTATTTCCGGCAATTGTATAAGGACAGGAGCATGTGGTTGAGTAAATAAATTTGGTATCAGGGTTCCACGATCCCGTTCCGTACCGCATACATCACCAGACCCACCCGGCTGTGCACATTGAGTTTGGTGAACAATGCCTGGCGGTAATCATCCACTGTCCGCGGACTGACACTCATTTTTTCGGCGATATCCCTATAAGCCAATTCGGTACAGGTCCAGCGTAGAAACTCTTTATCCTTTTCAGAGAGAGTAACGGGTTTGTCATCCTCATCAGCATCCTTATGCAGCCCGCTCACGAGCTTGTCTGATACATACTCTGACAGGTAAACATTTTTGCTGGCAATAGCATCCAATGCTCTCTTCAGTTCTTCCGCATCTGTATTTTTCAGCAGGTATCCTTTGGCGCCCAGGCGAAACATTTTAATAATCGTTTTCTCATCACTTAACATAGAAAGCACCAGCACTTTTATAAAAGGATAATTCTTGTGCAGCCATTGCGTGGTCTCAAAACCATCCATCTCGGGCATATTCACATCCACCAATACGATATCCGGCACCTGGCGCTGTTGTATTTTGTTACGAAGATCTTTCCCATTATCAGCTTCGAGGATCACCGTATATTCATCAAAAGAATTAACCAGCCCCGCCAGTGCATTACGTAACAATACATGGTCATCTGCAATAGCTACGTGTATATTTTTTTTTGTCTTCATATAATTAGTTTGCCTGTGGTAAAAGCTCTACGGTAATATGGGTACCCTTATTGAGTCCTGTTTCAATATGCATTGTTGCACCGATTAGTTTTGCCCTGTTGAACAGGCTCTTCAACCCTACCCCAGCTGATGGTGATGATCGTTTCTCTTCCAGGTCAAAACCAGTGCCGTTATCCTCTATCTTCATCACAAATATATTCTCCTGCCTGTACGTGAGCGCCACATCCACCCGGGTAGCTTTGGAATGCTTCAGGATATTGTGAAGCATTTCCTGGAACATCCGGAATAAAACGATCTCCTTCTGGCCCTGTAAACGAAATTCGGTCCCTTGCACCTCAAGTTCTACTTCCAGGGCGCCAGTGTTCTTGATCGCTGTTAGTTCAAAACGTACGGATTCCACCAATCCCAGGTCCGTGATCCTGTCCGTATGGAGGCTTTTGGTAAGATCAGAAAGATCAAAGATCGCTTTTTGAAGTACCTGCTGTGAGTGGGTGACCAGGGGCCGTGCCCGGTGATCTTTATCGATCGGAAGGGCAGAAAGCGAAAGCTTTACCACCGAAAGCATCTGGCCGATATTATCATGCAATTCCTGCGAAATGGTTTTGAACGTGTTCTCCTGTATCTCCAGTTGCGATTGCAGCACTTCTTTTTCATAACGGTCTTTCATCATTATCATTTCCTGTTCCTGCTTTTGTTGCCTTCGTTTGTATAAGACAAGCATGGCAACAATGAAACCCACCAGCAGCAATCCCAGGATGATCCCTATGATGGCGACAAAGTACATTTCCGGGTTCTGACGCATATAAAGGCTATACTAAATAGTGAATACAAAAAGATATTGAGTATTGTGACAATCATCGTAAAATTCTCAACTATAAGACTTGAGATGCCGCTCCATTCATTAAGCAATCCATAGAGCGGGAATCCGCAACAATAAAAAAATAATAACGATGTACAAATCCAAAATGCCGGGTTATAATATAAACGCCCTGATTGTGGAAAACGAAAAAGTTCCAAAAAATAATAAATGCAAAAGATCACTATAAGAAGGCACCCGGTAGCATAGATTGTTGAATGAAATGTCCCTTTCTTTTGTACAAATGAAAGGTTGAACAATGCGGCTACAACAAAAAGAGTCATTACAATCCAGATGATTTTCTGTACTTTTTTATTGCTGATCACAGATCTTAGAATGTAGAGATAGAAAACAAACTCAAACGTTGAAAAAAAATTATACAGGACGATATTATTTTTCCCCTTTGTATATAAATAGGAGCCATATATTTCCGCCACCAGGGTCAACAATAAAAAGGGGGGAAACAGCCTCAGGTAGATAGGTGTGTTTTTACGATAAACCAAGAGACTGACCAGGAAACTGGCAGCAATAAAATAGGCGTATAGTGGTAAAAAGTTCATCTGAAAATGAGTAAATGTAAGACTATAAAGAACAATACCCCCTGTTTCCAGGAGGTATTGCCAGTTAGTTACTTAATAATTATCCGGCGGCGATCACTCCTTTCCCGCTTTATCAATAAATGTTCCGGGCAACCCTTCTTCTTCACTGTTTTGACATAACGGTGGGCACGGACGGCCGATATTAAAGGCAAGAATGCTGTTACCTTTATCAGTTGTTATGTAGATATCCTTATTTAACTCCCCGGCCAATGTTTGTTTTTCTTTTGTAGCCACCATTACGACCGTCTGCCGGCCTGCGTACAGCGGTTTGGCTGTATAATTTTCATCATATGCTCCAAAATAAAAACGCACACCATCTCCACCATGCTGTTTTAGTTTTTCCAAAAAAATCTCCATGTCTTCCAGGCTAAACCAGACACTCAAAGAATCTACTTTACCGATCCGTTCAGAATTCTGCTGCCATCTTTTTTCTTTGTAATTCTTGCGAAGGGTGTCGACATGGTTCGTGTCAACAAATTTGCCTGCTCTTACAGCTTTTTTTTCAATTGTCATCATAGTTTTAAATTTTTAGAAGTGTTGAATAGTTGATTACCCGCTAAAGCTATCCTTAGTACCCAAGCCTCGCTTTAGTAAACAAATGTATCTCAATCAATTACGAATTAAGTTTATTTGTAACCGTAAGAATATCAGCAAATAGGGAGAAAAAAATGGTTTGAATACCGTAAGAATATTAAAAAAATACCGTGAAAATAATATGAACGTACCGGGTAAAATATTAGCCTGGTTTGCGGCAATCCGGCAATTTTTTGAGAACCCGTAATAATGCGGAAATGGTAATGAGGATAAAAACATCCTTTTTACATTTGTCAAAATTTGATTATGAAAAATGAGATCGAATCCATTATCCGGAGAATTGAAAGAGTGAATAACGGAGAACCCTGGTTTGGTCGTTCCGTATTCAGTATACTCGAAGAAGTAGATCCCAAAAAAGCATATATAAAACCAGCCGACTCGGAACACTCCCTTGCCGAATTGCTTTACCATATGAACACCTGGGCTGATTTTACATTAAAACGGATCGAAAAAGACACCATCCATGACCTGGCAG
>DASYLC010000435.1:0-5302 GCA_036009775.1 Chitinophagaceae bacterium | reverse complement strand
CCCGCATGGTCAGATGAGGTGATAGCGGAGGAATTGCTCAAGATAGTTTCTGTCAAATACAAACAAGTACTAAAATCTGACCTTTTAGCATGGCTAACAAAGCAACCCGCAGAGTAAAACCATCCCGATTCCCTTTATTCAAATCGAAGCGGTTTCTTCGTATTGTCCTTCCTTTGGCCATATTGTTCACGCTACTCAATCTCATTGCCATCCACTGTCCTTTAATTGAACCTGAACAAAAAATCATTGTAAAATCTACCAACGTTAAAAAATGGCTGGACAGAATTTTTAAAGATGTTCCGCATGGGCCTGATTTCCTGAAGAAAAACTTTCTGCTGATCAACGTCACCCGGGATATGACCGTCAGCTGCAAGGAACCCAACCCGGATTTCTATGCAGACAGTACGCGGCCAAACCCTTACCCCTGTACTCCTATCGTTGACAGAAGCCGGCTCATTTCCCTATTGACCTGGTTGAACGAGCACCCCGATCGTTTTGAGATCGTGGTATGCGATCTGCTTTTTGAAAAAACTAAGAATGATTCCCTTGATAGCGAACTGGTGAATGCGTTGCACGAGCTGGAGGGTAAGGGGAAAATTCTCTTTGCCAGTGTATACGACAAATACAACCGCAACTACTATGGTGATCTGATAAGTGGCGTGGGGAATCCAGGGAATAAGGGCGCCGTCAATGAAGAAAAGGTAGAGGATTACTTTTTTAAGTATCGGCTCGCCTACGAAGGGACCAACGTAAAAAGTCTTCCACTATTGATGTTTGAAAGGATTAACAAGGACACTGTCCACCGCGGCATTCTGGGTACGCTTCGGTATCATAATAAAGCCGGACGCAGAATCACTGCTCATAACAGTTTTATCCCGGAGATGGAGATATCGACCGACGATATTGACAGGCTACCGACTCCCGAGCGCAATAATGAAGGGAGGGTGAATCCGGATGTGGGGTATATGGAGCTCTGGCAGGCGGTAAAACGTGGAATGGGTACCGATAATGTTTATTTAACACAGGTTTTAAGACCAGGCACATTAGGTAACCGTACGATCTTTATCGGTGCGTTTTCGCATGATCATTCCGATATGCACAAAACCTTGTATGGGGATATGGATGGATCGCTCATCTTATTGAATATCTATCATAATCTCGTGTCCGGTGCTAACCGCGTCAATGTGATCTACCATATTCTTATATTTTTTTCTTTCCTGTTCCTGTTCCGGATTCTGTTCATCAAGATCAACTGGTTCAATCATCTTACTTTACCCCGTAAGATTCAGGTCGCTGAATGGTTCGTCAAACAATTGCCTTATTTTATACTTGTGGCTATGACGCTTATTGCCAATATCTTCTTCGGCCAGGTCACCAATGTCATCGTATTGATTGTTTTAATCGGAGGGATTAAATTACTGAAGAAAGTGACGAACAACTGGTCCGGGATTAAATGGAAAGACTCTCCCTGGAAATAACTGTACCATTACTGATAACTATGTCGGCATGGTGGAATGAGAAATACTTTACGATGAACATCACGAAAGAGGGATTGGAGATGATAGAGAACATTGTGAAATGGCCGGATATACAATTTATGAAATTGGATTTTCCCGAATTACCCGAATTTAAACAAACCGAAAAATGATTTTAAAAATCAGCTATCCCCTTTATTGCTGACCGGCTGCACTTTTAAAGTCGGTTATGGTCTTTCCATCATAACGATACACTCCAGTCCCGGGTCCTCCGGAGCCAAACCAAATATTTCCTTTCGCATCTTCTACCATCCCCAATAGCATTCCTGGTCGTGACATTATTTCGGTTACAGTGGGATCTTTATTGTACAGGGACTTTTGATCATAACGGGAAAGCGACCAGACCTGTCCAATACCAGGAGGTCCGGATGCACCGGTAGTCCAGATGTTTCCATTTTTATCTTCGATGATGGCATAGGCACCCTTCTGCGATACCTTCGTATAGGTACTGCCGTCGTAGCGCCAAAGCCCATCAGCGTCACCGAACCAGATATTTCCTTTTTTATCTTCCATTACTGACCAAACGTTGTTAAACGCTTTGCCATCTTCGTTTTTTAAAACGGTAAATGTTTTCCCGTCATAAACGAACAGATTTTCTTGTTGCGCACCAAACCAAAGCTTGCCGGTTTTGTCTTCAAGGAGTAAACGAATATGGTTACTGGGAAATCCATCGTTGGTGGTAAAATTTCGAAAGGATTTCCCATCGTAACGGCTTGCTCCGACCCAGATATTACCGGCTTTATCTTCATAAATATGAAGAGCCAGGTTACTGGCAAGCCCATCGTTAGTGGTAAAATGTTGAAAGGATTTGCCATTAAAATAATAAACACCTGAATCTTTGGAAGCGAACCAAAGATCTCCTTTTCGGTCTTCCAGGACGTCCCAGAAGCTGGAGACGCGGGGCGAAATTATTTTACTGGTTAAATTGGTAAAAGAGGTTCCATCGTAGCGGAATACGCCTAAGTAAGAAGCAATCAAAATGTCTCCGTTCCTGGCCAGCCTTACATTCCGGACCATACTCATAGGTACTTTGGAGGTGTCCGCCTCTTTAAGTTGAGCCTCGGAGTAATTAGCAATACGGGGCTTAATTTTATCTGGTGGTGGGTTTGTTTGGTTTTGTCCACAGGAACTGTGAAAAACAAACACCAGGAACAAAGTATAGACGTGTGCGTATTTCATGATCCGCAATTTTACCTTTATATCTTTCAGCGGGCAAATTTGTATTGTAAAAAAGAATGTAAATAGTGTAAATAATTTGAGTCGCCAATTTCCCAGCCAGTGGTTGGGAAATCCGGTGGCGGAAAGCTGGCAGAATTTCAGGATTGTTTTAGAAAGCGAAGCAGTGACCGGATAAGTTTTGTCAAAACATTTAATAATTCTTTGGTAGTATTTTAATAGTCTGCAACCAGCGGACAACCAGCGCCTCCCAATCTGCAATGGGTAATTCGTTCCACCTGGGATTATCAAGTGCTGTTCTGTTTAAACCAAAAGCATGTCCGCCTTCGGCATACACATGATACTCCGCAGGTACATTCGCTTTCTTTAATGCGATGTAATAAACCAATGAGTTTTGGATCGTGTCAACGGGATCGTTTCCAACGTGGCGTGCTAATTGAATGATACTGGGTATGAAAGAGGGAATAATAGCATTACTGGTGGATGATGACGAAGATTGGCTGAAGCTGTTGAAGGCGTCGTTAAAGGCAAACGGAATTGCGTCCGAAAGTTCGGTTAATGGCATGGACCTGTGGGAGAAGATCCTGGCGGTTCAACCCGATATCCTTTTGCTGGATCTTGCTATGAAAGGTGAAAAGGATGGTGAAAAATTTTGCCTTGCACTCAAAGCCAACCATGAAACAGCAGGCATTCCCATTATCCTATTGTCCTCGAATGTCAACATCAGGACAATAGCGGAAGATTGTGGCGCCGACAGTTATTTACCTAAATCTTCACCAGTATCATTTATTAAAAAAGAGATTGACCTGCTGTTGAACGCAGCGTGATCATCACGATATGGAAGCAAATCTTGAAAAACTGGTTACCGAATTAAGCGACCTGGACCCCCAACTTATCTATGTCGATGGGAAGATGGTGAAACCAAGCCAGTGCTTTCGCTATGAAACAGACCCGCTGCATTTCATGTTCAACACCAATTGCCCGGACGAACTGAAAAAGCAGGTGGAGGAAATCTTTAAAAAACATGCGCCTTCCCCGGATAATAATGTCTCCCGGTCAAATAGCTTATAAAAACGATCCTTACTTGAATAGGGCTGCCTTATTTACCTAACTGGCTGGCCCGCTATACCAAATTAATTTACCGTGATCATGATTGGTAAGTTAAATGGGTATTAATTAGCAATACAGTTTTCATAATTTTCAATGGAGATTTATCAAACGGTGTAATCAATTGAGCTCATGTGAATTTCCCCCATGCGGTCACCATACACCGGAAATTTTGACAGCGAAGTTTCGATTTCCTGCACCTCAATCTTTGTCAATGGGAAGTTTACGGCGCCAAGATTTTCGAGCAAATGTGCCTCACTACGGGTACCGGGGATGGGAACAATGCTTGGACTTTTTGCGAGTAACCATGCAAGGGCAATCTGCGCCGGTGTAGCCTCTTTTTTTGCCGCATAGCTTTTAAGCCAGGTGATGATCGGCATATTTAACGGCAGGAATTCTTTGGAGAAACGTGGAAACCCGGCACGGAAATCAGTTGACACGTCGAATTTTGTGTTGGTATCAATCGTTCCGGTTAAAAAGCCTGCGCCTACGGGTGACCACGGAACGAAGCCAATGCCCAGCTGTTCACAAGTTTGAAGAACGCCGTTCAATTCTACGTTTCGGGTCCATAAAGAATATTCGGACTGCACAGCGCTTACAGGCTGTACTGCATGTGCGCGGCGGATCGTTTTGGCGCTGGCTTCGGAGAGACCAAAATGCAGCACTTTTCCCTGTTGAATAAGATCCTTGATGGTACCGGCAACTTCTTCAATAGGCACATTGGGATCAACACGGTGCTGGTAATAAAGGTCGATATGATCTGTACGAAGACGCTTCAGGGATTCCTCGACAACTTTTTTAATATGTGCCGGTCTGCTGTCTAATGCGACTGTGCCGTCGATTGCAAATCCAAATTTGGTGGCAATTTTCACTTGTTTACGGAATGGCTCGAGTGCTTCGCCAACCAGTGTTTCGTCGGTATACGGTCCGTAAACCTCGGCGGTGTCAAAAAAACGCACACCGTTTTCAAAAGCAGTACGTATAGTTTTGATCGACTGCTGGTGGTCAGCAGGGGGATTATAATTTCCCACCATATTCATGCAACCAAGGCCGAGTGCAGAGACTTCCAGCGTTCCCAGTTTTCGTGTTTTCATGTTGTTTCCTGTTTTATTTTTTAATTGGTTGTTGTAATCGGGTTGATCAGGAGCCATTGCTGACAGGAATGGATGAACGGCCATTGCCACTCCTGCAAGACCCGCCTGGGTTAAGAACCTGCGGCGACTGGTAGTGTGTTTCATAGATCAAAGGTCCATTAACCTGTCTGCACAGAATAATGAAAAACAAAGGAAAAACTATAAAATTCAAAGGTGCGCAACCCGGACGGATTTGGGGATATGCCCGGTTTTCTTCTTGAAGAAGTTATTAAAGTACGTAGGGTATTCAAAGCCAAGCGCAAAAGCAATTTGGGAGATGCTCCAGTCCGTATGTTGCAGGAGTGCTTTGGCTTCGCTGATGATCCGGTCAGCGATATGGTTGGTAGTAGG
>DASYLC010000434.1:0-15675 GCA_036009775.1 Chitinophagaceae bacterium | reverse complement strand
GAGCTGCTAGCCAGTTAAAAATTGTATTTGTTTCCCGGCTAATAGCTAAAGGCTAAAAGCTCAGGGCTTGTATTAACGTTTAGAGAACTGGTAGCTTCTTCTCGCTTTCTTATGACCGAATTTTTTACGTTCAACAGATCTCGGATCCCTTTTCAGCAGACCGGCTGCTTTCAGGGCCGGACGAAACTCAGGGTTGATCTCGAGAAGTACACGGGCAATACCGAGCATTGCTGCTTCAGCCTGGCCTTTAACACCACCACCGGTAGCATTGATCTTCACATCGAATTTGTTGAAGACATCAACGGTCTTCAGCGGGCGCTCCACCTGGTTTTGCAGGTACACCAGCGGAAAATAAACTTTGTAGTCTTTTTCGTTCACGGTGATGCTGCCGTCACCCTTGGTGAGGAACACTCTTGTCACCGCAGCCTTACGACGACCAATTCCATTTTTTTGCTTTTCCATTTATTTTAGCTTTTAGCCTGTTTACAATTTTAAATTTTTTCCTTCGCTAATAGCTAACAGCTAATAGCTAATGGCTTCTCTAGAATTTTAATTCTTTAGGTTGTTGCGCGGTATGCGGATGGTTAGCGCCAACATATACAAACAATTTTTTGTACATCTTGCGGCCCAAACGATTCTTTGGCAGCATTCCTTTTACGGCCCTTTCGATCACCACTTCGGGTCTGCGGTTGATCAGGTTCCTTGCCACTTCTTCTTTACGACCACCGGGATAACCCGTAAAGTGATCATAAATTTTCTGGTCGAGTTTGTTCCCGGTCAATACAACTTTTTCGCAGTTGATCACGATGATATAATCGCCGGTGTCAACGTGTGGAGTATAGTATGCCTTGTTCTTACCACGTAAAATCGCGGCGATCCTGGCACACATACGTCCAACGGTTTGATTAGTACCGTCAACAACATACCAGTTGCGTTTTACGGTAGCCTCGTTCGCATGTTTCGTTGTGAAATGTAATTTGCTCATTTAAAGAAAGCTTTTGGCTGATGGCTCTGGGCTTCTGGCCCGAACACCTTCAGCAGTTAAATAATAAGCAGATAAGCTATCCCTTATTCTGCTCCCTGCTCGCAGCCCGGGACCAATAGTCCGTAGCCTTAATTTGGGGCTGCAAAGATAGCTGTGAGAAAGATTATGACCTAAAATTTGGGGAAGTAATTTTTATCACGCCTTTATAACAAGCTGATTATCAATAAATATATTGTCAGTTAAAATATTTCTGTTTTACAAGTTGGTAATTTGCCAACTATTTGTACCTTGCATTCATCCAAATATTCTTAGAAAGGCAAGTTTATCAAGTGACGATAAGCGTTGATGGCGCAAATGGGTAAAAACGAACCACGTCTATTCAACTAATTATTAACTCTAAAAAGAGTCAATATGCTTATCGTCTATTTGGGAAAACTAAGTGCTTTTGCGAAAAAACATGCCGATGCCCGGAAAAGCCTGGCCACCTGGCAGGATGTAACTGAAAATGCGATATGGAAAAACAAACAGGATGTACTGGCTGACTTTCCCAATGCAAAAATGATAAAGAACAACCGTGCCCGGTTTGAGATCAAACACAATACTTACCGGCTCATTGTTTATACCAGTTATGATTCGGGAAGGGTTGTTATCCGTTTTATCGGCACGCATACAGAATATGACAGGATCGATCCTGAAACCATTTAAAAAAAGAATGTGAAGCACTGGTTACCTATTATGAATGAACAGGAATACAAGACAGCTACCCAGCGTTTTGAAGAAATATATGATGCAGAGAAGACCTCACCCCACTACAGGGAAATGCTATTGCTCTCGCTACTCATAAACGATTATGAAAAAAAACATTACAGTCTTCCGGAAGTTGATCCTATCGAAATGATCAGGATCAGGATGGAAGATTTTGGATATTCAGCAAATGATCTTGCAAAGGAATATGGCGATAAAGGCACTGTAAGTAAAGTTCTCAACTATAAACAAGCTCTTTCGTTGACCATGATCCGGAAATTCAGCAAGCTGCTCCGCATTCCAACTGGTGCTTTGACGAAAGAATATAAACTACATAACTAGTTACAATTCCCACCAATTATTTGAAGGCTGATTTGTGTTTAAACCAAACGGCTCACCGATCTTCGGTGTAAGTACAGGTACCTGCAATTCGCCGGCTTTGGTCACGACTCGCTGCACCGGCTCATTCCAGGGATGCATACCCAATTGGAACTTACCCCAATGAACGGGTAGCAAAACCTTTGCTTTCAGGTCCACCGCCGCCTGTACCGTTTCTTCCGGCATCATATGGATCAGCGGCCACATTGTATTGTATTGACCCGATTCAAGAATGGCGAGATCAAAAGGACCGTATTTTAAACCGATCTCTTTAAAATGATGATCATACCCGGAGTCACCGCCGAAGTATATATTGTATACAGGCGTTTTTAAAATAAAAGAAGACCATAATGTTTGTCCCCTCTTTATTCCTCTTCCTGAAAAATGTCTTGCCGGCGCCGCGGTCAACCGCATATCATTATTCAGTTCTTCTGATTGCCACCAATCCATCTCGGTAATAATGTTTCCATCAATACCCCAATACTTTAAATGCGAACTGATCCCCAGTGAACAAAAGACGGCCCGCACTTTCTTTTTCAGTTTCCGGATCGTTTTAAAATCGAGATGATCATAATGGTCATGGGTGAGAATGAGATAATCAATGACCGGCATATCCTCTGCCTTGTATTCATTACTGCCGGGGAACGCTTTCACCATAAAAGATACCGGGGCCGCATTCCCGCTGAATACAGGGTCGACCAGGAAATTCTTCCCGTGGATGCGTAATAAATAAGAAGAGTGACCGAACCAAACGATGACAGGTTCTGCTGAGTTCAGTTTGACCAGGTCCGTTTTTACAAAAGGAAGTTTGGACGGTGGCGCTGTACCGGGATGCTTCTTAAAGAACTCCCGCATCATCTTCCAGTAAGAAACCCCTTCCGGTTTCATTGTCGTCGGGGATAGATTCTGGAAAGCCCCGTCCTTATAATTGGGAGATCCTTTTAACTGCTGTAAATGCTTTCCCGCAGGAAGTTTGCCGGTGATCTTTAATGACATGTGTTGCTATTTTCAGGCTGCAAATTAGCCCTGTACCAGCGGTTTATAGCTATCATTTCGGTGAGGCAGTTCTTTTTAACGGCAAGCAAGATCCGGATTCGCCTGGTATAGGCAGCCCTGGTTTTAGTCCTTATTCTGGCTGTACCCTTCTCTCATTCATGCTTTATTTATTTGTCATCTTAGGGTATTTGTCAGGTTATTCTATATTAAACTACAGGTCTACAACTTATGATTAGCAGAAGAATACTGGAAAATAAGTATACAAACTAAGATGAATAAAGCTTGTTAGAGCATAGACAGACATACTCTAAACTTCCAACAAAGTTTCGGGCATACTTCAGCGAATTGAAAATCAATCTATTGCCAGTTTGACAATAATCTTGTAGGGTGTAAGGTGGGTTATCTTTACCCGGACAATATCCCCAGCCTTTATTTCACTACCGGCTTCCTGCAAGGTGAGTTTTGCTTTCATTTTATCACCAAAAAGATCCATGTAAATGGCATGCGGAGATACTTTCGATATGGTTGCTTCGATATCGATCTCGTTATTGAAATGCTGTATTGCTTTCCTGTATTCCGGAATATAATTGTGTGAAAAAAGTTCAGCGACAATCGTATTCGGTTTTTCCATATTCACCAGGACAAAACTGATCGCTTCATTGGCTGCGGTTTCCACCGGTGGAACTTCCCAGGGTGAAAGCCGGAGCGGGAAAAGAATATAGTTCTCCCATTCTTTTACAAAATATTTATCCTCTACTATTTTTAAATACCCGGAGAAACGATTTTCTTTCGCTGCTTTCTGGATCAGCAGATCGATCGCTGTATTATGGGTGAACTTTACATTATACGCCGCCATCTTATCCCCCCTGTCGGATAATTTGAGTTGAAAATTCACTCCATCACCAAGCCGGAACTGGTGGGATTTTTTTCCCGTTCCTGTATCTGTTTTGAAATTGACGGCCTTCTCTTTATTATTATGTAAATATTCGATGGTGGCAAATTCCTTTTCATGGTTGATGAAAGAGATCTTTCCTTTGTATACCTGCTGGTCCGTCGTACTCATTTTGCAAATTTATGCTGTAATACCGATTGTGCATCCATAATACCCAATTGGGTAGTGGGTCAGTTTGAAATTCTTGTGTCAAAAAATAATCGTTTTAACGATTTACCGCTTAACTTAATGAAAACGGCTGCAACATCGTCATAATACAAGAAACTGGTAACTTAATTTAAACCCAAAAATGGTATAACTTTCACTCATGACAACACATCATCTTGGCCGCACTGTTTTTGGTGATCCTGCCAATACCGGCAACTTATTATCCCCGGAGGAAGCGCATGCCCTCCTGAATGAGTGGGTACCCAATGAAAAGCTGCGCCTGCACATGAAACAGGTAGCTGCCAATATGAAAGCCTGGGCCCTGGAAAAAGAGGGTGCGGATGAGCAAACTGCATTGAAATGGGAGTTGGCCGGCCTGCTCCATGATGCCGATTGGGAGAAATATCCCGATGATCATTGTCGGATCATTATTGAAGAGCTCGAAAAAAAAAAGATCGACTCGGATGTGATACAGTGTATTGCCTCACATGGCCCGAAGGTCTTTGGGGTAGTCCCGGTAAGCCGGATGGATAAGATGATCTATGCGATCGATGAGCTTTCCGGTTTTATCCATGCTGCAGCCCTGATACGTCCTACCCATTATGAAGGGCTGGAAGTAAAAAGTGTCCTGAAAAGACTGAAGACCCCCTCTTTTGCCGCCCAGGTAAACCGGGAAGATATACAGGAAGCCGTATCGGCCATTGATGTTTCCCTGGAAGAACTGGTACAGTTCATTATCGACCACCAGGCACGGGTATCGTAATACGGTTTCATTAAAATCGACCGAATGAAGCGATAGTACATTCCCTGGAATTTTTTCTACTGTTACATAGACCGCTTTAAGATATAAAAACAACCCATGCTTTTAAAAGCATGGGTTGAATAAATAATTATTAGACAGGAAAATTAGTTGAACGTTACTGTTTGCGTATGTTCATTCAATGTAATAGTATAGGATCCGGAAGCAGCAGGAGTCTTGAAATTATCTCCGCCCTCCCATTTGATACCCCTGGGGGTTCCGGTAGAAGTGCTACCGCCGCTATTATCTTCATAGTCGAAAGCGCCCCAGTCATTTCCTGCCAGGAACTTTAACTCTTTTCCGGAGGTCAGGTTCAACGTGATCGTCCATACACCATTTCCACTATAGGTCATTTGTGGTGAAGCTCCGGGATTCCAAACCGGTCCGCCGGTCATACCATCACCCACCACTCTCATTTCAGTAGCCGGGCTTATTTCGTACCTGACCTGCTGCGGATCGGTCCCGTTCCATATTGCTCTTACCCGTGTAGAGCCTGCCATATGATTCGGACCATTGCCATCATAATCCAGCTTTCCTCCGCCGGCATCACCCCACCAGCGATCGTCCTTTATACCAAAGGTCCAGGCGCTTCCCGCAGATCCGTCATGCAGTTTGAATTCATCACTGGCCGCCGCATTGGTCACGATAATAAATTTATCTCTTGCCACATACCCGCCATAAGTTGGTGCAGCGGGATTCCAGCCCTGCATCGCTCCTACAATACCTACCTGTTTTTGCTGGATATAGGCCATGTTATTATCCACGTCGATAGTAAGACGATAGATGCCACTGGTACCAATCACGAAATTACCACCCACGTTAAACCCGGTAGCATACCCGGCACCGCTCACGCCGTTATTTCCATAACCGGAGCCCCAGTCGCCTTTTGTTTTAAAGAATTTGAACTCATCCCCGCTGGTTAATTTCAGGTAAGTATAAAATGCTTTGCCATAACGATCTGGTTTTTTATCCGCAATGATCTCCCAGGGATTATTGATATCCCAGCCGGTTATACTGCCAACAATATAAAATTTCACCTGGCGCAGGATGAATAAATTATTCATGTAATCGGCCTGTTGTTTCCAGGTGCCAGATGTAGCTACTACTGTCCATTTGAGGTTGGCCTGAAGACTCAAGTCCGCAAAACCATGAAGAGCAATTGAATCGCTCAGTCTTTTTGTCGTAAGTGATAACAAACTGTCGGCTCCGCTATTATCGGAAGCAATACTGAATAATGTTTGTGTATTCCAGTCAATTGGTATTTCGTTACCATTTACATCCAATTTTCTTTCAGCAAATAGTACCCGGTAAGTTACCGCTGGTCCACCGGTCGCAGGTTTTGATTTGGTCCAGTTAAATTTGATAATGTCCGTAGTGGACACCGGGTTAATTTCCATCGCCGTAGTGGTTGGTACAGGGCCCAGCAACACAAAAGGAGTGGCACCGTCCTTCATCCTTGTGATCGTAATGAAAAATACACTGGAACTTAATATAGTTACTGACCCATTGGTAGCTTTTACACTCCAAATCAAGTCAGTCGTAGCACCGTCGGCAATGGATTTTGCTTTTAATGCATCATCCAGTTGTTTATGTGTAAGCACCAGTGAAGTTCCTGCACCACCATCAAACTCCAGCAAGGGAGTTTTAAGGTCGCCGCCGGTCCTGAGTGCAGCCACAATGGTATAAGTAGGATTAGTGATCAACCCCGGGCGGGCAGCATTCCATGAAAAAGGAACGGGTGCATTGGGAGTTGCAGCATTCAACGCAAGCTTATTACCAGAAACAGGCGTTACTAACGTAAAGTCAACCAATCCTTCTCCCGTGGGGGTATCGTTTGCAAAATCAGCTTTCTTGCAGGCATTCAGCAGAACCACTGCGGAGGAAAGTATAAGAATGAGCTTTTTCATGTTGTTTTGATATTAATTTTTCAAACAATCCTTTTTATTGCATGAGCGTAAAAGTTACTTCCGCTTCTGAAGAAGTAACGGTGATAGTTGCGCCCGATGGGTCGAGCAGTGTACCGTTAAACTTGTATTTGAATTTCGTCAATTTTCTTCCTGTTGCCGGGGTAAAGGTCAGGGAAGGGATAAACGATTTCGCCCATCTTGTATCGCCCACCTTCGTTACTGCTGCCGTAAGTGGTGCACCAACCTGTGTTCCCGTATCGTCTAACATTGTGATCGTAACAGTAGCAGGTGTCATACGCTGTTCATTAGGTGTTACACCATAAGCCCTGTCAAAATTCACTGTTGCTATATCATCAGCACCTATTTTGGAAGGAAATATGCGGAGCATGGTCGGCGCAAAAATTAGCGGGTCGAAATTAAAAGGTCCCTGGTCCCCTGTTTGTGCAGAACCGTCCTTTTTCTTTACAAGAAACTGGAAATTTTGCAGCGCAGCGGCAGGAAGTCCCCACATTACAGTAGCTGTAAAAGTAAAACTCCATTTATTCGTTCCTGCAGCCGTCATTCTTGCAGCATCGGGAGAGTTGGTCCAATTGGAATTCAACGGGCTAACCCCTGCATTTCCCCAAAGCCAGAGATACGCTTCCGTGGCGCCGGCCATTGGTGTGCCTGTAACGTCAAAGGTTAATGTAACCTGGTCCTGCGCCGTAAAACTGGATGGTGAGAAAACAGGATTCTGTGCACTTCCTGTATAACCGGCGACCATTAAACAAATAAAGTATATTAGCTTTTTCATATCAAGATCGTTTATTGTTTGGCGAATTCGTAGATATAAGTAATTAAAAGTTTAGGTGCCAGAGGTGGATTCGGCGGAGTTGGCGGCGCAGGAATATCATACCGCTGAACTTTTAATTTAAGTGTATTATTAGGGCCCACGGTATATCCACCCAGTGTCGCTTTCTCTGTTGTGCTGCCACTCGTAAGTGTTATCACTTTAGGATATTCCGGATTATCAACTGCCCAGTTACCACCAGTTAGTTTGATGATGGCGGGAGATCCGCCGCGTGTCGTAGTAAAAGTGGATGGAGCGCCACTGTTCAGGTTGAACTTCAGTACAAAATCTGTATAAGGATATATCGTAGTGATATCCATCGTGGTCACGTATGCAGGGAATCCCTTGAACGCCGCATCCTCATCCACCTGTGTTGCTTTGATAAGTTTCCATGTTCCTTCCAGGGAAGCTATCGTATTTCTCGGTGGTCCTACTTCTTTATGTGCTTCCGGTGTGCAGGCGGTGAACAATATGGCAACGGCCATGATCATCATTCCTGTTTTCAATGTTATTTTCATTTTCAATCGTTTTTTAGTTTTTTAAAAACAACCGCCTTCAATATTCATGACAAAAGAAGGGTTCGCATCTTTTTCAGCTTTGGGAAACTGCAGGATAAAACCGTTACAATTCCAGAAAGAACCACGGCGATCAACATTTATCCCGTCTCTTGCACCGATCCTTTTTATTTCCTGGGTACGGTTTCCCTCTCCTACCATCTCCAGCTCCCTTTCGCTGCGGGCAGCACTGATAACAGCACCTGCCGTAGCATTCAAAGGCAGGTTAAACGTAGTGCCGCCATAGGCTCTTGTCATGATATCATTGATATCGGTGATACCGAGCGCCAGGTTGGCCCCCCCTGTTTCCGCGGCTGCTTCGGCACGGATCAGTTTGATCTCGGTTAAATGAACGAGAGGAAGGTCAAAAAAGTTTTTATTGTATTTGGTTAATACATTAAATCCTGCCTGTAAAGTATTGCTGTACCAGGCTGTTTTCCTTACATCGGCAGGACGGGCTGTAGCAACAGCATAATAAGCATCGGTGAAAGTAAATCCGGGGATAGCAACATCTGACCGGAAATTACCCCTTAGGTCACTACCCGGATTGAACTGGGTTGGCGTGGTAATATTGGCAAGTGTCAAAATCCCTTCCGTACTCAGGCCCAGTGAGAACCTGTTATTATAAGAAGCGTCCAGCGTGAACTTATTACTGGCAATGACCTGGTTGGCTGACTGGAATGCTTTTGCAAAATCATTTTGCTGAAAATATACTTTTGCCAGGTAAGCTTTGGCAGCCCATTTAGTAGGTGTATAGAATTTGCCGGCAGGAGAAACATCCTGTAACAGGGTTTCTGCGCTTAAAAGATCTGCAATGACCTGGTCATATACTTGTTTGACAGTTGCCCTCGGCACAGGCTCCAGTTCAATAGTTGTCCTGATAGGTACTCCCAGATGAGAATTATCCGGTGAATAACCCCATGGTTGTGCATACAATCTCACAGCTTCAAAATGAGCTATCGCCCTGAATAACTTTGCTTCGCCTTCTAACTGATTTTTAGCAGCCGACGCGAGGTCAAGATGTTTAAGGATAAGATTAGCATCGGCAATGATCCGGTAGATCAATTTATAGTGGGCATCGCGGGTACCACCAAAGAAAGAATTCTGTCTTTTAAAGATCTCTGCATAGTCACCCGTAAACCGATCTCCTTTATAATGATCTCCCAATAGTTCATTCAGCACTTGATGGCGACCGCTATAAAATTCAGCATTTGCAAATAAGGTGTACGTACCATTGGCAAATGCAACTACATCTGCCTCCGTTTTAAAAGCTTCTGTTTCTCCCAATTGTCCTTCCGGTGGCCTGTCAAGGAATTTTTTACAGGAGATCGTACTTAAGGCGGCGATCGCCAGTACAAGTAGTGTTGAATAATATCTTTTCATATGCGCAATTGAATAAGTTAATAATTAAAACCCGAGATTGATACCAAAAATAACAGTGCGTTGTGTAGGGGCGGTCAGGTAGGTCACATTCGGGCTAAGGTTCCTATCCTGAGGGTTTTCAAAATCACGGGTGATCTCAGGATCTCCACCAGGGTATTTAGAGAACGTTAGCAGGTTTGTTCCTGTGAGGTAAAACCGCAGCGATTTAAGTTTCCAGTTCTTTAATGTCGCAGCCGGTAACCGATACCCGATTGTCAATTCTCTAAGGCGCAAGAAGCTCGCATCATGTAAAAACAGTGTTGAGTTAAACTGGTCCTCACCCGGAACGCCAGGAAACGTACTGATATCATAAGTGAGGCGAGGGTATGTAGCGACATCACCCGGTGCGGTCCAGCGATCAAAGAAATCTTTCCGGAAATTCCAGTTCTTTTTTGAAGCCCCCATGAACTGGTACTTACCGGAATTATCATAGATCTTGCCACCTATTACAAAATTAAACAGCGTGGAGAGTTCGAAATTCCTGTATTCAACAGATGAGTTGAAACCTCCCATATAATCTGGCATTATACTGCCGGCAAATACCCGATGATTGAGAGAGAATGTTTTGGTTTGTTTACCGTTCACATCCAGCCAGATAGGAAGACCATCGGCAGGATCAACGCCATAAAACCGTACCAGGTAGTTAACGCCCAGTGGCAATCCTTTTACAACGCGGGTATCGTTGGTACCACCGCTTACTGCATCAGGACCCAGTTCCCAATCCAGCACTTCATTATAGTTGCGGGAGATATTACCCCCTATTGACCATTTCAAACCTGGTTTGTTAACGATCTTATAGTTAAGACTTAATTCAATCCCTTCATTCAATATTTTGCTGTTCGGGAGATTCCTGTATACATTACCCAAACCATTGGAAGGTGATGTACCCGGTTCCATTAATATATCGGTTGTTTGCTTATTATAATAAGCAACCTCGCCTGTCAGCTTGCTGGAAAACAAAGAGAACTCAATGGCCGCATCTATATTATGCATGGTCTCCCATTTGAGGTCCGGGTTCCCAAAACCGTCATAGTTAAGATATAATGTCGGGTTACCTGAGTAGGTGACACCACCGGGTTGGTAGTTGCCATAATATTTACCCGCAGGTATGTTCGCATTCCCCACGATACCATAACTGGCCCTGAACTTCAGGAAGTTGATGAACTTGATATTTTTTATGAAATCTTCTTCGCTCAATGTCCATGCGCCGGAAACAGCAGGAAAGAATCCATGTTTGTTATTGGGTCCGAATTTGGAAGACCCGTCAACACGGGCTGTCAACTGTAAAGCGTAGCGATCTTTATATGTATAATTGATGCGACCGAAAAAGCTGTTGAATGTATATTCCTCCAATGCCTTTTCAGTAGCCTGAGAAGGAGTAGCGGTCTGGCGCTGCTTAATGATCTCGTCTCTGCGGTTCCTGTAATGAGAAGGATTTTCCCAATAAGGAGCCGCTTCAAAGTTTCCTATCTCAAACAAATACCCTTTTCGTACATATTCCTGCGCCTCAGCACCGAGTAAGAAATTGAACCGGTGATCATCCTTGACAGTAGCGAGATAATTAACAGTTACATTCCCGTTCTTATTCGTTCCCCAATAAGGGAATCGTTTTGCATAGCCTGAGTCCGGGTTAGACTGGTTGACCCAGTCGTTGGATTCATAGATATCATCGAATGCAGTTACGTATTCAAGCGATCCGCTTGCTCTTACAAATAAATTTTTTATGGGTTGATATTCCAGGGACAGGCCACCTATAAACCTGTTATCTATTTCCCTTCTTTTGGTTTCCTGTATCCTTCTCACAGGGTTAGCTCCATTTTTGAAATATGTATTATCGGGATTGTAGATAGGGAAAAAAGGAAGGGCAGAGCTCATCGCATCACCAATACCCCCATCCCATGCTGCGGGCACCCTTCTGTTAACCCCCCTGTTATAGCCTGAAGTCAATGATATCTTTAGATTTTTCATCAGGTTATAATCCATATTCAACCTCGCGCTGATACGCTGGTAACTGTTGCTTTTTATATAACCTTCATTATTGCTGTATGTAAGGTTTGCAAAGGTCTTCAATTTTGCAGTACCCTGTGTCATGCTCAGGTTGTTCTCATTGATAATCCCTGTTTGCGTAAGCAGATCCCACCAATCAGTATTATTCTGTGCGGCAGTTGTAAAATCGAAACCACCCGGCAGCGGTGCAAAACCTGCATTGCCATCATTGGTCCAGCCCTCCTGGCGTAGTTGCAGCCATTCAGCCGTATTCGCGAACTTTTGTCTTTTCGCATACGTAGCGATACCGATCCTTGTATTGAAATTGAATTGTGGTTTGCCCGATTTACCTCTTTTGGTAGTGATAAGGATTACTCCATTCGCACCACGTGAACCATAGATGCCTGTTGCACCTGCATCTTTTAAAATTTCCACTGATTCAATATCTGCAGGATTCAATGATGAAAGCGGGTTTTGGTTCATCGCTCCGCCATTACCCCGTAAGAACTGGTCTGATACAATAGGAATACCATCTACAACATATAATGGATCGCCGGAAGCAGAGATGGAACCAATACCACGGATACGAACGACAGAGCCCGAGCCAGCAAGGCCGTTACCCTGGATGATCTGTACACCAGGTGCTTTCCCCTGCAATGCAGCTTCAAAGCTACCAACAGGAATAGCAGTCAGTTTCTCACCCGAAACTTTAGTGATGGCACCCGTTACGTCTTTTCTCCGTTGGGTACCATAGCCCACTACCACCACTTCATTCAGTGTTGTATTGGTCACTTCCAGCGTAGCATCCGCTGTTGTACCGGACGCGGCGATCTCCCGTGAAGCATAACCTACGGAGGAAAGGACAAGTGTTGTAACTGTAGAAGGGGCCGTAATGGAATAAGTTCCATCGGCTTTTGACTGTACTACGATCCTGGTTCCCTTGGCAGAGATGTTTACGCCACTTACCGGTGTACCATCTTTCGAATCAGTGATCTTCCCGGTGATCGTTTTGTTCTGTGAGAACCCAGTTGCAGAAATAAATAAAAGCAACATGCATACAGCAGCCGCTCTGGTCAGTTGTAGAATGGGCATAAGCAATCATTAAAATGTTTAAGCAATCAATTTCAAATACACAGTATGTATAAAAGACACGACCAAATGTGTATTAAACACACAATGTTAATACAATTTTAACTCTCTCCAAATTTTATTTCCCTTTCTTTCCGGGTCTTTTTTGGTTGGGTCAAAAAACATTTTTGTTGTTTAAATAAAGCCTGCAGATCCAGTCAATTTCCAGCACAATCCTGCATCAATCTCCTTCCGTTGAGTTGATTCCCGGGTTATAACGGACAGGACTCAGCACAATTTATCCATCGAGACACTCTTTATCTTTCGATCAGTTCGGGGGCTGTGTCAGTGGCTCAATCAGCAGATACTAGCTTTTTGCGGGCTGTTTTTTTTCTGAATTCGGGCTTTAATTTGTAGAGTTTGCCCGGCCGGTGCGGAACATCGTTCTCCATTTCATCGATGTCTACCAGCCAATCCTTGATAGATATTTTTTTCCGGAAATTACGGCGGTCGAGTTCAAAGCCCAGGATAGCCTGGTATAATTCCTGGAGTTCCCGGAGGGAGAATTTCTCCGGCAATAAATTAAAGATCACCGGGTGCTCCATTACCTGTTCCTGCAAACGGGCCAGGCAGGTATCGAGGATCAGTTTATGGTCAAAGGCCATTTTTTTGATCTCGTTCACCGGGTGCCAGTTCAGCTCATTGTGACTGAGCTTTAACTTATGATGTTTGATATCGATCAGTGAATAATAGGTGATGGTGATAACACGACCGGAAGGGTGGCGTTCAAGGCTGCCAAAAGTATGCACCTGTTCCAGGTACACATCATCCATCCCTGTCCTGTCTTTCAATATGCGGTAAGAGGCGGACTCAAGATCCTCATCCGGCCGGATCAGGTCGCCCAGCAAGGAATGCAGGCCCGCGAACTCCTCGAGATCTGATTTGATCAGCAATACTTTTAATTCCTTGTCATCATACCCAAAGATCACGCAGTCTACAGAGATGGCTATATTAAAATAATCCAGGTGACTGATCTTTTCTATCTCGGCGGTCTTTAACCGCAATTCTTTTTCCGTCATAGACGTATATTTTGAAATTATTGAATTATCATTTTTACCAATGCGGTCTTTGCCTGTGTTTGCACACGCAGCATCCAGGTTCCTGCGGCCAAATTATTGATTTTGTCAGAAAGCGGCAGTCTCTGTTTTCCACGGCTGAGGTTACCCGAAAAAAGACTTCCTGTTCGTTGACCTGTACTATTATACAGATCCACCTCCACCTTTCCTGTTTGCGGCATATAGATCTCCAGCAAAGAGCTCGGTTGAACCGGGTTCGGGAAAATCGTTGCTGTCAATTGATCGCCGGGGCTGACCGTACCCGTGACTGGTGTCGTAACCGCATTGATGAGATTCCGGTTAAGGTATACATGGAATTCACCGGGCTGCAGGGTGATATTCTGCGCAGTGCCGGTGGCCGTGAACGTGCCGCCATTCAGATAATCATACCAGGTGCCCGCTACCGGGAACGTGAAGGAGGCTGTCTGAACAGTAACATCAAAATTTCCCACCACACACAGATCGGATGAATCATTAGCGCTCCGGATATTCAGTGTTTTGAAACCGGCGCCCAGGTTCCGCGTAAGATTGATCGCATTGCCAATGAATACATCTTTATACCAGGGATGGAAACGAAGTTTATTGAGACTGGTATAGATATCATACAATCTTTTGCGCTGTATGACGTCCTTATAATTCCATACGATCGGCTTGGCATCTGTTTTCGTGTTGCAATCACCGCCTTCACCGTTGGTGGATAAATGACAGCGGGAAAAATCATACCCCAGTTCTCCAAATTCCCAGATCATTTTAGGACCGGGGATGGTAAGAAAGAATGCGGTATTCAATTCCATTCTTTTCAGTGCAGTGGGCAGGTCCTTGATATTATAACTGCCTGAAGCATTACCATACTTCACGTTCTTGAATGTGATCCTTTCTTCATCATGACTTTCCATGAAATCGACCAGGTGGGCATTGTTCCAGTTACGCACGGTATGTATACCTCTCTCGAAATTGGAATTGCCAAGGTATCCCATCGAAGCTTCCTGGTATTGTGTCCATACATTGGCCCAGAGCATAAAACCATTATCCGATAATTCCCTTTCTTCCTGATCGTCACAAAAATGTTCTAATATGATATAGGCATCGGGATAAACAGCCCTGATCGTGGTCGCATAACTATTCAATATGGCGATACGTGTCGGATCATGCGCAGAGAAAGCAGCATCACTGGAAGATGGTTTTTGCGTAAGCCCTTTTGAAAAGTCAACGCGGTAACCATCTGCTTTATATTCGGTAAGCCAATGCTCCAGCACCCTGTTGAAAAAATACTTTGTATTTGCACTCTCATGGTTAAAGTCATCCCCGAAACCAAATGCATGGGGTTGCACGGCATTGTACCAGGGGTTACCGGGTGCGGGTCTGTTATTGGCATTATCATAATACAGGCGTGCCAGTGGAGAAGGGCCATAGGTATGGTTCATGACGATATCCATTATGACCGCGATGCCATTCTTATGACAGGTATCAATAAATTCTTTCAGTGTATTCTTCGGTCCGTAATATTTATCCGGTGCAAAATACTGGTACGAATTATAACCCCAGCTAAGGTTCCCTTCAAACTCGTTGAACGGCATCACTTCAATGGCGTTCACTCCCATGGTCTTCAGGTAGCTCAATGTATCCTTCAATGTTTTCCAGTCATGTGCGGCTATAAAATCCCTGAGTAACAATTCATAGATCACCAGGTTTCTTTTATCCGGTCTGGAAAAACTATTGACACCCCAGGTATAAACGGGTGCATTGGTTTGTAACACACTTACGATGCCCGTTGTCAGGCCGGCAGGATATGC
>DASYLC010000433.1:0-24383 GCA_036009775.1 Chitinophagaceae bacterium | reverse complement strand
AAAGAAGACCGGCAGGTCTCGATAAATTATGCATTGGCGTAAAATGCGGCGGCAGTGATGGTTTCAGCGGTATCTCTGCGAATCCCTCTGTTGGTTATTGTTCCGACCTGGTAGTGGCATTGGGTGGAAAAATATTACTGGCGGAATTCCCTGAACTCTGCGGAGTGGAGCAGGAACTGATCGACCGGTCCGTGAATGAAGCCACGGCAGAGAAATTCATCCAACTGATGAAAAGCTATGATGAGATCGTTACCAACGCCGGCTCCAGTTTTTCCATGAATCCTTCCCCGGGCAATATAAAAGATGGATTGATCACCGATGCGATCAAGAGTGCAGGCGCTGCCAAAAAAGGAGGTACATCTCCTGTGGTGGATGTGCTGGATTATACAGAACAGGCCGTCAAACCGGGGCTAAACCTGGTGTGCACGCCGGGTAATGATGTGGAAGCCACCACGGGTAAAGCCGCCAGTGGCGCGACGCTGATATTATTTACTACGGGGCTGGGCACGCCGACGGGTAATCCTGTTTGTCCCACGATCAAAGTGTCGACCAACAGCAATCTCACCAAAAGAATGAATGATATCATCGATATAGATTGTGGTCCCGTGATCGAAGGCGACAAGACCATTGAGCAGATGGGAGAACAGATACTGGAATATTGTATCAAAGCCGCGGGTGGGGAAGTGATACCGAAAGCGGTGTTGCTGAACCAGGATGATTTTATTCCGTGGAAACGCGGGGTTAGTTTGTAAACGTGAGACGTGAATCGTGAGTTCTGAACCTATGACTCACGTCTCACGATTCAAGAAGCTGAGTAACGAAGGCAACAGGCGATGCCATAAAAAACTACAGTCGGGTCAATAAATATTTTAAAAAGAATTGTATGAAACAATTTCTCGATGAAAATTTTTTGCTGTCGAATACGACCGCACAGCGTTTGTACCATGAGTATGCCAAAGACATGCCTATCATCGATTACCACAACCACCTGCCACCGGATGAAGTAGCGGCCAATAAGAATTTTGAGAACATCACCCGGGTATGGCTCAACGGCGATCATTATAAATGGCGGGCCATGCGGGCCAATGGCGTGGAAGAGGTGTATATTACCGGTGACAAACCTGATTGGGAAAAATTCCGTGCCTGGGCTGCCACTGTTCCGTATACCTTACGCAATCCTTTATATCACTGGACACACCTGGAGCTGCAACGTTATTTCGATATCCATGATATACTGAATGCGGACAGTGCCCAGAATATCTATGATGAAACATCGGCCAAACTGCAGACGAAAGAATACAGTGTAAGAGGTTTGCTGGAAAGAATGAACGTAAAACTGATCTGTACCACGGATGACCCGGTGGATGACCTCGGCTATCACCGGCAGATACGGAATGATAATTGGTCGGTAAAAGTATTGCCGGCTTTTCGTCCGGACAAGGCCATGAATGTAGACAGCGTACACCATTTTAATAATTACCTGACAGGCTTGGAAAGAGCGGCTGATGTTTCGATCAGCACCTATAATGATTACCTCGCCGCGTTAAAAAAACGTCATGATTATTTTGCCGCCAATCATTGCGGCGTAAGCGATCATGGACTTGAAGAGATCTATGCAGAGGATTATACGGCAACAGAGGTCGCTGGCATTTTTGCCAAGATCCGTTCCGGGGGCGCTTTGTCGAGGGAGGAGAACCGGAAATTCAAATCGGCGATGCTGGTGAATTTTGCCGAATGGGATTGGGAAAAAGGATTTGTACAGCAATACCACCTGGGTGCTTTACGGAATAATAACAGCCGTATGCTGCAGCAACTCGGTCCGGATACGGGATGGGACAGCATCGGTGATTTCTCACAAGCAAGAGCACTTGCTAAATTTCTCGACAGGCTGGACCGTGATAATAAACTGGCGAAGACAATTATCTATAACCTGAATCCGTCGGACAATGAATTGTTCGCGACGATGATCGGCAATTTCAATGATGGTACAGCTGCAGGAAAGATACAATGGGGTTCATCCTGGTGGTTCCTCGATCAGAAAGATGGCATGACAAAGCAGCTGAATGCACTCAGTAATATGGGCCTGCTCAGCCGTTTTATCGGGATGCTGACGGATAGCCGGAGCTTTCTTTCTTTCCCCCGTCATGAGTATTTCAGAAGATTGCTCTGCAATTTATTCGGCGAAGAGATAGAGAATGGTGAACTACCTAATGATATCGAATGGATCGGGAAAGTGATACAGGATATCTGTTTCAATAATGCGAAGAATTATTTTAACTGGCAGTTCGAGGATGAAAAAGAAATGATTGGTAAAAGATCCGTCCAGAATTAGGAATATTGAATCCCTGACCCATTGATCCTCCCTTTCCCGGAGGAGAGGGAGGTAGAGGGTAAGGTCAAAATAACGAACCATGAAACTACGTTTTCAAAACAGTCCGACAGAGACAAAGGGAATGGATACGGAGCAGCTCCGGGAAAATTTCCTGGTAGAGGATCTCATGCAGGACGATACGGTACAACTCGTGTATTCGCATTATGACCGTGTCATCATCGGTGGTGTAAAGCCGGTGAATAAAACGATCGCTCTCCCCAATCACCCGGAACTAAGCGCCGGTTATTTTTTAGAAAGAAGAGAACTCGGGATCATCAATGTGGGTGGAGCGGGGTCCGTGATCGCCGGCGGAAAAGAATTTGCTGTCAGCAAACTCGATTGTGTTTACCTGGGAAAAGGAACTGATGAAGTAAAATTCAGATCGGCCAGTAAAAAAGAACCGGCTGTTTTCTATCTCTTATCGGCACCGGCCCATCATGCATATCCCAATAAACTGATGACAAAGGAAAAAGCATCCCCGGTCAACCTGGGTGATGTGGCCACTTCCAATAAAAGAACGATCTATAAATATATCCATGCGGATGGCATAAAAAGTTGCCAGTTGGTGATGGGACTGACCGTACTGGAGCCGGGCAGTGTATGGAATTCCGTGCCTCCGCACACGCATACCAGGAGAATGGAAGCCTATTTTTATTTTGATGTTTCGAATGATCACCGGGTGTTCCATTTTATGGGGGAACCGAAAGAGACAAGACATATCGTGATGGCCAACCACCAGGCCGTGATCTCGGCACCGTGGAGCATGCATTTCGGATGCGGCACTTCCCATTATGGTTTTATCTGGGGGATGGCGGGCGAGAACCAGGTATTTACAGATATGGATCCGGCACCGGTTGCTGATCTGAAATAAGAAGTTGCTGGAGCTTATTGGCGAATTACAACGTTGTAGTGCCATTCCGGCATCGTTACCGGTAAAAAAATACAACCCGCGGGAAGATGATACTGCCTGCAGGGTGTATCTTTCAATTATTCAAAAAATACGCTATAAATAAAAACAAAGAACATGTCAAAGAAAGTAGTAACACTTGGAGAGATCATGCTGCGTCTGTCCACTCCCGACTTCAAACGTTTTGTACAGGCCGATAGTTTTGATATCACCTATGGTGGCGGCGAAGCCAATGTAGCAGCGGCTTTGTGCAATTATGGACTCAACGGAACATTTGTTACTAAGGTACCGAACAATCCTATCGGCCAGTCGGCCATCAACCATCTCCGCCGTTATGGTGTAGATACTCAATTCATCGCCCGTGGCGGTGAAAGACTGGGTATCTATTTCCTGGAAACCGGTGCTTCAATGCGGGCATCACAGGTAGTATATGACAGGGCACATGCTTCCATTTCCGAAGTAGAGATCAGTGAATTTGATTTTGATAAAATACTGGATGGCGCTTCCTGGTTCCACACAACAGGCATCACTCCCGCTCTCAGCGATAAAGCGGCTGCATTGACCGAGGCAGCGTTGAAAGCTGCGAAAGCAAAAGGCATTACCACGAGTATCGATCTGAACTATCGTAAGAAACTATGGAGCAAGGAAAAAGCAAGAGAAGTGATGAGCAAACTCTGTCAATACGTGGATGTATGTATCGGTAATGAAGAAGATGCCGACACCACGCTGGGATTTAAAGCAAAAGATACCGATGTTACAAAAGGCGAATTGAACCTCGAAGGTTTCAAAGATGTGTTCAAACAAATGAAAGATAAATTCGGGTTTAAGTTCATTGCTTCCTCATTGCGGGAAAGTCATAGCGCCAGCGACAACGGCTGGAGCGCCCTGGTATATGATGGCAGCGAGTTTTACCATACCAAACAATACAATGTCCGGATCGTTGACCGGGTGGGTAGTGGCGATAGTTTTGCCAGCGGCCTGATCTATGGACTGGTGACCGGTATGCCGATGAATGAAGCCGCAGAATTTGGGGTTGCCGCGAGTGCGTTGAAACATACGATCCCGGGTGACCTGAACCATGCGACATTGAGTGATGTGAAAGATCTTGTGAAAGGAGATGGAAGTGGACGTGTGCAGAGGTAAAGGATCCTATTGTCATCCCGACGAAGGAGGGATGGTGAAAGGAGACGGCAGTGGACGTGTGCAGAGGTAAAGGATCCTATTGTCATCCCGACGAAGGAGGGATGGTGAAAGGAGACGGAAGTGGACGGGTGCAGAGGTAAAGGATCCTATTGTCATCCCGACGAAGGAGGGATGGTGAAAGGAGACGGAAGTGGATGTGTTCAGCGGTAAGGGTTCTATTGTCATCCCGACAGAGGAGGGATAGTTTATTGTTTATGGTTTATTGTTTATGGTTGTTTAAGATCGATAATTCACTAAAACAGGCTAGAGTATGATAGTTGACACGCTGGCGAACGCTTCCAAATATTTTTCAGTTCATCCTTTGTTTGCAAAAGCATTTGAGTTCATTGCACAAACCGACCTGGCCAGCGCTCCTGATGGCAAATCGGATATCAGCGAAGGATTGAAAGCGATCTTTTCTAATAAACCGGGTGTGGCAGCGGAAGCATCCGTTGCTAAATTTGAATGCCACGATCATAATATCGATATTCAGCTTTGTATCAGCGGTGTGGAAACGATCGGTTGGAAGCCGAGGGAGAAATGTAACAACAAAAATGGTGAGTATAATCCTGAAAAGGATGTACAGCTTTACAACGAGCAACCGGATATGTATTTCCAGCTGACCGACGGTCAGTTTGCCATCTTCTTCCCTGAAGATGTGCATGCCCCGATGATCGGCGAAGGACCCATAAAAAAACTCGTGATCAAAGTGGCCTTATAACCTATAACCCACAACTTATAACTTACGACTTAAACCCTACAACATTGAGCAAAACACAACAAATAACCGATTCGATCATCGCACAGGGAATTCTTCCTCTCTATTTTAATCCCAGCGAAGAAATAAGCCTTGGTACATTAAAAGCTATTTACCGTGCAGGCATCAAAGCCGTCGAATACACCAACCGCGGCGATGCGGCCCTGGCCAATTTCAAAAAAATGGTAACGCTCCGCAATGCAGAGATGCCGGGACTCTTATTAGGGGTCGGCACGATCAGGAACATGCAACATGCGACCGACTACCTGGCCGCAGGCGCCGATTTTTTGGTAAGTCCCGGTTTTGTACCGGATGTAGCCGCCCATTGTGTGGCCAATGATATTTTTTATGCCCCCGGCTGTATGACTCCGACCGAGATCATTGCCGCTGAAAATGCAGGTATCAAATTCATCAAATTGTTCCCGGGCAATATGCTGGGACCGGAATTTCTAAGTGGAATAAAGGATATCTTCCCTAAGTTATTGTTCATGCCTACCGGGGGTGTTGATACCACCAAAGAAAATATTGAAAGCTGGTTCAACGCCGGGGTTTGTGCCGTAGGAATGGGAAGCAAGCTGATCAGTAAAAAACTGATGGAAGCAAAAGATTATATAACGATGGAAGCGGAATCAAAAAAAGTGCTGGAGATCATCGGAACGATCAAAAAATAACGACTCCCCATAAAATTGCCACATGATTAAAGAAACGATCGGAAAATACAGGTGGACCATCTGTGCCTTACTTTTTTTTGCTACCACTGTCAACTATCTCGACCGGCAGGTATTAAGTCTTCTGCAACCCTATCTTGCTGAAAAATGGGGCTGGACAAATACTGACTATGCGAACATTACTTCCGTATTCCAGTTTGGGTATGCGCTATCCATGTTATTTGCCGGACGGATAATAGATAAGCTGGGAACAAAAAAAGGCTATGCCTGGGCGATCATTATCTGGTCATTGGCCGCTATCGTTCATGCGCTCGCTATACCTATAGGGCAGGGTGTTTCGACCATGCTGGGATGGTTTGGTATTGCCGGGTTTTCTATTTCTGTTTTAGGTTTTATGTTTTCAAGGGCCGTTCTTGCCTTTGGTGAAGCAGGAAATTTTCCGGCTGCCATTAAAGCAACGGCTGAATATTTTCCAAAGAAAGAAAGATCTTTTGCAACGGGTATTTTTAATTCGGGGGCAAATGTAGGCGCTATACTTGCTCCGCTTACTGTTCCCTGGATACGGATCAACTGGGGCTGGGAGTGGGCCTTTATTATCATGGGGCTTATTGGTTTTATCTGGCTGGCATTCTGGTTGCTGCTTTATGAAAAACCGGAAAAACAAAAAAAACTATCGGCTGCTGAATTGGCTTATATCAGGTCTGGTGAAGAAGAGGTTACATCAGCTGTTACGGAAGATGTAAGAAAAGTATCCTGGGTCAAACTGCTGGGATACAGGCAAACCTGGGCATTTGCGTTTGGTAAGTTTATGACGGATGGCGTATGGTGGTTTTTTCTTTTCTGGCTGCCTGCTTATTTAAAAGTACAATATGGTATCGTTGATAAAGCTGTGATGCTCCCGTTGGCGGTATTATACACGCTGGCCATGGTCGGTAGCGTGGGCGGGGGCTGGTTTCCGATGTATTTTATAAAAAAAGGACACAAGGTCTATGATGCAAGAATGAAAGCTATGTTACTAATTGCTTTTATTCCATTAGTCGTTTTACTGGCACAACCGCTTGGTTATATCAGCTATTGGGTACCGGTGATCCTGATCGGCATCGGGGCTTCGGCGCACCAGGCATGGAGTGCAAATATCTTTACAACAGTATCGGACATGTTCCCGAAAAAAGCCGTTGGCTCTGTTGTCGGCATCGGCGGCATGGCGGGTGGTATCGGTGGTGTTGTGATGTCAAAATTGGGTGGTTTTCTTTTTGACTCTTATAAATATGCCGGTATCGCCCGATCATGGGTAGACGCAAAAGCCGCGGGACTGGGAGATTATGTCACCCGGCTGCAATCGCTTAACCTGCTGAATAAAAACGGTGAACATATCGACCTGAATAAAATTGAATTAAGAAGTTTACCAAAAGAAGTTATGGCACAATTGCCAACAATGGATTCCGGCTTGTTTGACCAGTTAATGAATTTGCAAAAACCATTGGTACAGGCTGAAATGACGACATCCTATACGATCATGTTTGCTATATGTGCTGTTGCTTACCTTATAGCCTGGTCGGTGATGAAAGCGCTCGTTCCAAAATATAAACCGATCACGGACCTGTAAAGGATCGTTTATAAATAACTAACCTCGTGCATGAAACAAAACTCCCCGCAATCCGGGGAGTTTTTTTGTATTTTAGATAATTCATTGATGACAAAAACAAGACCCATACATCCTGATTTTGTTTTTTTGCTGAGCTTTAAAGAGCAGCGGCTCATTGACTTATTTAAAGACCTTCGGGAATATATACTCAGCATCCATCCGGACATTAATGAGTTGTTATATCATACACATGCACTGACGGCGTTATTCACTGTTTCAGAGAAGGCAGGTAATGCCTTGTGTATGATCAATATTTTCACGAACCATTTGAACCTGGGTTTTAATAAAGGCACTTTGCTGAAAGACCCGCATGAACTGTTGCACGGAACAGGCAATTTGATACGACATATTCCTATCGATATCCCTGCTGATTACAGGAATAGAAAACTAAAGGATCTGGTGAAGGCTGCAGCTGAGTATGCGATGAAGGATGTGGATAAATCCGCCGTTAAAACGGGTCAAACGATCTCGAAAATTAAACCTGGCAAAAAGTATAAAAATCATGATTTACCTCTCGATTGAAAAAACAATTAAAATAAATGTTCCGGTGGAAAAGGCCTGGGACATTTTTACTAACCCTGTTATTACACGACAACTGGGTGGAGAATACATATCTGAATGGAAGGCTGGCAGTTCGATAAACTGGCAGGTAACGAATGGCAAGATCTATACTAACGGAATAATACTTGCCATTGAATCTGGGAAAATTTTGAAACACAGCCAGCTTGATATGAATGACAGCAGTAAGCTGATATCCGTTATAACCTACCGGTTCACTGAAGAAGGTCAGTGTACTATTCTTGACGCAAAAGAAGAGCTGAACTATGAAATGACAGCTGAACAATTCAAAGATGTTTCGAAAGGATGGGATCTTGCGTTGAAGGCAGTGAAAGAAGTCGCTGAAAAAATGGAACCCATATAATCATGTGTTAACATGAGCTTTCCCTTCAAAGCAATGATCTATAAAACCGGCATCAACCTCTGCGTTGATGTCCCTCTTCGTATTACCGCGAAAATGACTCCCACCAAAGGCTATATCCCCATCAAAGGAACGATCAACGGTCATTCATTTGTACAAACCCTGGTTCCTGTTAAAGATGCACCCTATCGTTTATTTGTCAACGGCCCGATGCTGAAAGGGTCCCGTACCAAACTGGGTGATATCGTCCGCTTCGCCATCGAACAGGATATTGCCGAACGAAAAGAGCCCTTTCCTCCTGCTTTTAAAAAAGCATTGGCCAGTAATGAACTGATAACTGTATTTGAACAGCTTACTCCGGGCAGACAAAAAGAGATACTCCGTTATCTCAACCGTCTTAAAACAAAAGAGTCACTGCAACGTAATATTGATAAAGTGATCGGCCAGTTGCAGGGCAAAGGCGGTGAAAAGAAAGGCTTTCTGCGTAACTTGGATGCCTGAAAAATTAGATTTGCCGGGAAGACGGGAAGAAAATCTAGCTGAATATGACCCTTTCCCGCGTTACCGGTATATAAACTTGTGACTAACATGAACAATAAACTGGACGCTGCCGCGAGGATAATACTCACAGGCGCTACCGGGATGGTGGGCGAAGGGGTATTGCACGAATGCCTGCAACATGGCGGCGTGGAAGAAGTATTAGTGATCAACAGGAAACCCTGCGGTATACGCCATCCCAAATTAAAAGAGATCATTCATCCCGATTTTTATGATCTTACTCCCATCGAAAACCAGCTGACCGGTTATAATGCCTGCTTTTTTTGCGCCGGTGTTTCTTCCGTGGGGAAAAGAGAACCGGAATTTTACAGGCTTACGCATACGATGACCATGGCGGTGGCCCGCACACTCGTCAAACATAACCCTCAAATGATCTTCTGTTATATTTCCGGCCGCGGCACCGACAGCACCGAACACGGAAAAACAATGTGGGCAAGGGTAAAAGGGCTGACAGAAAACGACCTGATGAAACTTCCTTTCAAACATGTCTATAATTTCCGCCCGGGTATCTTATCTCCCACCAAAGGATTGAAGAACACGCTGGGTTTTTATAAATACATGGGCTGGCTGGTAGCGGTGATCCGGACCGTGTCGCCCCGATCTGTTTGTTCACTGGAACAACTGGGAAAAGCCATGCTCAATTCCCTGACAAAAGGGTATGAAAAACAAATACTCGAAGTAAAAGATATTCATGCCTTATCCGAAAAATAATTGTCTGAATAATGGATCACCAATTCATCAATCCTACCGGCAGCTCTTACTCACAGGCATTCGAAGCCAGTAATTTCAAACGTTTATTATTTATCAGCGGACAGATCCCGCAGGATGCCGGTAATTATGTGCCGGAGGATTTTCGCAGTCAATGCGGGCTGGTCTGGACGAATATTGAAACACAATTGCATACCGCCGGCATGAATTTTTCTAATCTCGTTAAAATAACGGTCTTTCTTTCCGACAGGAAATACAGGCAGGAAAATTATGAAGTAAGGGCGGAGGTCCTGAAAGAACACCAGCCTGCACTCACCATCATCATCACGGGTATCTATGATGAGCAATGGCTGCTGGAAATAGAAGCGATCGCTCGGGAATAAAAGCATACACGAATGGATAACGAATTGCATTTCAGACGGGCTGCTATCGGTGATCTTCCCGCTATCATCGCCATGCTGGCCGATGATATCCTTGGATCGGCAAGAGAAAAATCCGAAGACCCGCTTCCTGAATGTTATTTGAAAGCCTTTATCCTCATGCAGGCCGATCCCCACCAGGAACTGACCGTTGTGGAAATGAATAATGAAATAGTGGGGACTTTCCAGCTCAATTTTGTTCAATGTCTCAGTTACCAGGGTGGTCGCAGGGCCATGATCGAAGCGGTGCGGACCCATTCCGCTTACCGCGGCCAGGGGATCGGGGAAAAAGTAATGACATGGGCCATCAACAGGGCCAAAGAAAAAGGGTGCCACCTCTTACAACTCACTGCCGATAAACAAAGACCCGATGCCAAACGTTTCTATGAATCACTCGGTTTCACCGCTTCGCATGAAGGGATGAAACTCAAACTGGGTTAATACCGCAGCCCCGTAAGGGCGACATATTAGTAAAGAACCAAAACAGTATACCTTCTCACAACATGGCAAAGAATTTCATCCAATACTACAAACTTGCATTGATCCGGAAACGACAACTTATATATTGCTGAACAAGAGAATATTTCGCCCCTCCGGGGCTCTCCTCTAATTTACATATTGCTCTTCTGATATAACGCCCCGATGTGGCTAAAAAGGAACGGGTAATTCACATCGAGTTTTCAAATCATGAGTTACCCGGTGAATTGAAATGGGCAGAGCGTTTGAATTAGAGAGCCTGCCATCAATAAGAACTCCCTGCAAATGCAAGGAGTTGTCATCTATTATCCCTTGCCTACCACCGGCAGGCAGGTATCAGTTATTATCTATTATTCTCCCCAAATATTATCCTTCCCCTCCAGCCACAACTTCACAAGATCTGTCGTAACTGACTTTGGTCTTTCCAATGCAAACCCCAGGGCCCTGTCCCAGCAAAGGCTGGCGAGGACTCCCAATGCACGACTTACAGCAAACAACACTGTATAAAATTCAAATTCCTTCATACCATAATGTACGAGTAATGCACCGCTATGTGCATCCACATTGGGCCAGGGATTTTTAATTTTTCCAAGTGACTGCAGGATCGGCGGCACCGTTTCATAGATATCCCAAACCGTGTTCACCAGCGGATCGTCCGGCATATGTTTTTTACCAAATGCCATCTGCGCTTCAAACCGCGGATCTGTTTTGCGGAGTACAGCATGACCATAACCCGGGACCACTTTCCCTTCGCTCATGGTTTTCTTTACATATTCGGCGATCTGGTCTTTGGTAGGTGATTCTGTTTTCAGCTGCTCCCGCATTTCGAATATCCATTTGATCACTTCCTGGTTAGCAAGACCATGTAAAGGACCGGCCAGCCCATTCATACCCGATGCATAGCTCAGGTAAGGATCGCTCAGTGCGGAACCGACAAGATGCGTGGTGTGTGCCGAGACATTTCCTCCTTCGTGATCCGCATGGATGGTCATATACAAACGCATCAGTTCTTTGAAACTCTCATCCTCAAATCCCATCATGTGAGCAAAGTTGCCAGCCCAGTCGAGCAGGCCATTTGGCTGGATATGATCCCCGAATTTGTATTTTCTCCTGTAGATATAAGCCGCCACACGGGGTAATCTTGCGATCAGGTCCATCGAATCATCAAAGACCGCTTCCCAGTAATCTTTTTTATTCAGGCCGGCTGCATACTTTTTTGCAAACTGGCTTTCCGTTTGCAAGGCCATTACCGCCACAACAAATTGTGTCATGGGGTGTGTATTTAACGGCAATGCCTCGATAGTAGCAAATACATGATTGGGCACATGACTTCTCCGTTGCCAAACGGAGCTGATATGATGTGCATCATCTTCAGAAGGCAATTCACCCACCAGCATCAGGTAAAATAATCCTTCGGGTAATGGTTCGGAGCCGCCGGGTGCTTTCGCCAGTTTTTCCCTTAATTCAGGAATGGAGTAACCACGGAAACGGATCCCTTCCTGGGCATCGAGTAAAGAGGTTTCTGTAACAAGACCGGTCATCCCACGCATACCCTGGTAGATCTGTGACAAGGTAACCTCCCCGATCACTTTATTACCATGTTCCTTTAATAAGTCTTTTATTTCAGCCGAAACAATATCGGATTTGGCTTTGAACCTGTCTTTTATAATTCCCATAATGCCTTATTTTCTATGCTTTCAGTGAACAAATACAAGGGGATAAAGGTAAATAAAGCACCCCGCCGGAACAAAAAATTGATGTCTTTCCGGGCAGAGGTGACACCTTTTTAAAAGGTGTCACCTCTGCCCCTGCCAGCCTACTTCGGTGTCCTCCGGTAAAGCCAGTAAGCGATCGCAGCAAATGCAATATTGGGAAGCCAGGCGGCGAGCAGTGGCGGGAGATTCCCTTTTGTAGCAAATACGGTGGAAAAACGGTCGGATAAGATAAAGATGGCTGCTATCACGATCCCCAGCGCCATATGGATCCCGCTCCCACCACGGCTTCTGCGGCTGGCAATGACAGCGCCGATCAGGGTCAGTAATAAAACGGCGGCCGGTGTGGCGGTACGCCGGTAACGTTCCACCCGCAGGGTATTCAACCCTTCTGTACCCCTCACTTCTTCCTGCCGGATAAAAGCGATCAACTCCGGTGTAGTGAGCTTATCCTTCATGTAAATATCCTTGCGGAGTTCTGCGGGATCCAGGTCCAGTTTAAAATTGAACTGCGCATGCTGGGTAAGCCGTTCACCCATACTATCGATAAATCGTTCGGCGGCATTGGATAATATCCAGCCTTTGGTGGCCGTATCCCATCGCATCGTCTCAGCACGTAGATTATAGACCACTTTATTCCCCTGGATCCTTTCCAGGAAAAATCCTCTCACTGTTTTATTACTGCTGTCAAAACTCCGGATACCGATAAATGTATTGGTATCGAGCCGGAGATAAAAACAACTTTCACAATTACCAAAGGTCTGGTTCTTGATCGGGTCATTTTTGTCGACATACCTTGTTTGAAAATTACTCCGGATCCTGTTGGCCTTGGGGATCCAGTAACGGCTTCCTACCCATAATAAGGAGGCGAGCAGTATACCACCTACTACATAAGCTCTTAACAAACGGTTATAACTGGTGCCACTGGCCAGTATCGCAATGATCTCGGAGCGGGTCGCCATTTTACTGGTAAAAAAAATAACAGCGATGAATACAAATAAGGGGAATAATAAACTCCAGATATAGGGAACAAATCCCAGGTAATACTGTTGGAGCGCCTCTGTAAAACCCATATTAGCCTTTACAAAATCATCCATCTTCTCGCTGCTGTCAACAGCCACGGCGATCACCGTGAACATCAGCAGGCAAAAGATAAAGGTGAGAAGGAATTTCTTCAGTATGTACCAGTCAATTTTCGTCATCCGGGTCAAAAGTAATTGAAAAACTGTTGTTGGATTGTGAAACAAAAGTCTGGAGACAGAAGCCTGGAGTCCGGGGATTAGCCACTTAAAGGTCAAGCTTCCGACTGAGTTCTGAACTTATTCTTTGCAAGGTTAAGCATATTAGTTCGGCTGGATATGACACCGCTAAAAACGTTCCATTTTCAGACTCTTTGAGCCGAAACGACCAATCATCGGACTTCTTACTCCCGACTCCGGACCAGTTATAATTTCGTTTTCAACCTCACTACCATCTCATTCTTCCAGGAAGAAAAACTCCCTTCCTGAATATGCTTTCTCGCTTCTCTCACCAACCAAAGATAAAAAGCCAGGTTATGAACACTGGCGATCGTATAGCCCAGGAATTCCTTGGCCTTCATCAGGTGACGCAAATAAGCTTTGCTGTAATAATTGCTCATAGTGCAATCCAACCCATCATCGAGTGGTGAAAAATCCTGTTCCCATTTTTTATTATCAATATTGATCACACCACTGGTCGTGAACAACATCGCATTCCTTCCGTTACGGGTCGGCATCACACAATCAAACATATCGATTCCCATACCGATGCATTCGAGAATATTCCAGGGAGTACCCACGCCCATCAGGTAACGCGGTTTTTGTTGAGGAAGATGATCGCAGCACCAGTCGCAGATCTCGTACATCACCGACTCGGGTTCTCCTACACTCAAACCGCCGATCGCATTCCCGGCGGCTTCCTTCGATGAAATATATTCACAGGATTGTTTGCGCAGGTCTTTAAATGTTCCTCCCTGTACGATCGGGAAAAGATTCTGTGCGTAACCGTATTTTGGTTCAGTGGAATTAAAACGGGAAAAACAACGATCCAGCCAGCGGTGCGTCAGCTCCATTGAATTTTTCGCATATTGAAATTCACTTCCGCCCGGCGGGCATTCATCAAATGCCATGATGATATCACCGCCAATGATCCGCTGGATATCCATCACCGTCTCCGGCTGGAATAAATGTTTGCTGCCATCGATATGTGATTGAAAAGTCACTCCTTCTTCCATGATCTTTCTTGTGCCGGCCAATGAAAAGACCTGGTAACCCCCGCTATCTGTCAGGATCGGTTTGGGCCATTTGTTGAACTGGTGAAGACCGCCTGCTTTTTCCAGCACTTCCAGGCCGGGGCGTAAATACAAATGATAGGTATTGCCTAAGATGATCTCTGCTTTTACATCATCAAGCAGTTGCTGTTGTGTAACAGCTTTCACACTACCGGCTGTTCCAACGGGCATAAAAATGGGTGTCAATATCTCACCATGATCCGTAGTGATCTTACCCGCCCTTGCTTTGGAACCGGGATCGGTATGCTGCAATTCAAATGTCAATGCTGCCATCGGGCGCAAGATAAACAATAGGCAATAGACAATAGGCAAGCGTTAGCTTCATTGTGAAGGGAACGACATTGCGAGCGGAGCGAAGCAATGTGAAAAGCTTTTGCCTGTTGTCCATTGCCTATTGCCTGTTGACATTTACCTTCGCCGCATGCCACCGATCAACTGGGGAGAGCTCATTTTCTTCTCTTTCGCTACCGTAGCCGCCATCCAGGTATTTTACTATGCCTGGTTTTTCAGCCGTATTGCATTTTATAAAGAGCAACCTAAAACAAAGACACAGCATCACCCGGTATCTGTTATCATTTGTGCCCGTGATGAAGATGAGAACCTGGCCCGTAACCTGCCGGGGGTATTGGTTCAATCGTATCCCAGTACCTATGAAGTGGTGGCCGTTAATGATAACTCACTCGATGATTCCAAGTATATTTTACAGGAATTGAAAAAAACATTCAAATCGCTGAACGTGGTGGAGCTGACACAGGAAGCCGTTCATATCTCGGGAAAAAAATATCCTCTCTCGATCGGTATCCGCGAGGCCAAACATGAAGTATTGTTGCTTACCGATGCGGATTGTGTGCCTGCGAGTGAACACTGGGTAGAAAAAATGCAGCACGGCTATAAAGAGGATACTGAAATTGTGCTTGGCTATGGTGCTTATCACAAGAAAAAAGGATTGCTGAACAAACTGATCCGTTTCGAGACCTTTCATACGGCCCTTCAATATCTTTCTTATGCGCTGGCCGGCATCCCGTACATGGGTGTGGGCAGGAACCTTTCGTATAAAAAAAGTCTTTTCTTCCGGGCCAAAGGTTTTTCTTCCATTAACCATATTCCCAGCGGGGATGATGATCTGTTCATCAATAAAGCCGCTACTAAAAAGAACACGGCGGTCGTCATTGACCCGGATGCGGTCACAAGATCCATTCCTAAAACAACCTGGTCGGGATGGTTGAGGCAAAAATCAAGACATTACACGACGGCCAAGTTTTATAAAGCGAAACACAAATTCTTACTGGGCCTGTATTTTATCACCCAGTTCTTTTTTTATCCTTTGCTGGCTTCAGCTCTTATTTTTTATGACTGGCGTTTTGTCCTCGGCGTATTTGGCATCCGCTTCCTGTTCCAGGGATTTATATTATATAAGTCGATGAAAAAAATGGGAGAAGAGGATCTCTGGCCCTGGTTTATCTTCCTCGATATGTGGATGTTCTTTTATTATATCATCTTTGCCCCGGCGCTATGGAAAAGACCCGCAAGAGGTTGGTAATATCATTACCTCGGTTAAATAAAAGATAATAGTGAATAACTAAAAGTTTAAGGGATTACCGGACAAGTAAACCATTTGACCATGGCACGACAACTATTATCTGTTATCTTTTAATTTTTATCTGGGCATGGATATTATCCTAAAATATTTTTCTGATTTCACCCCGCAGCAACTGGATCAATTCAGGATGCTGAAAGGATTGTATGAAGAGTGGAACAGTAAGATCAATGTTATCTCCCGCAAGGATACCGATAGTTTATATGAGAAGCATGTGCTGCATTCCTTAAGTATCGCTACTGCTTTTGAGTTCACAGCTGGTATGGAGATCCTGGATCTTGGAACCGGCGGAGGATTTCCCGGAATACCGCTGGCTATTTTTTTCCCGGAAGCAAAATTTCAACTGGTTGACAGCATCGGCAAAAAACTAAAAGTGGTGGATGCGGTGGCGGAAGGATTGGGTCTGCAAAATGTGAGCACCCGGCATACCCGGGCAGAGGATATCAACGACAAAAAATTTGATTTCGTGGTTTCCAGGGCCGTCGCTCCCCTGAAAGACCTCTGGAAATGGAGTCGCCCCCTCCTGAAAATAAAGACACAGGCGGAATTTGCCCCCGGCCTGCTCTGTCTCAAAGGAGGTGACCTGACCGGCGAGATACAGGAAAGTAACCTGCGGCCCCGAATGGTGGAGATCAGTTCGATCTTCCCCGAAGAGTATTTCAAGGAGAAATACCTGCTTTATACCCGGTGCTAAAAATTACCAGTTTGTGGTATTGCCGGGAAAACCCGGAATACCGAACTTTAGCCAATATGAAGGAAATTTCTGTTTGTGTAGTAGATGATAATAAGGAGCTGCGCAATGCTCTCGAAGAGATCATCACCATGTCGGAAGGTTATAAATGTGTAGCCACGATCGCCACCGCCGAAGATGCCGTGAACCAGATCCCGGTTTTGCGTCCTGATGTAGTACTGATGGATATCAACCTGGGTACTGATGAGACCGGTATCGATTGTGTACGAACATTAAAACCCAGGATGCCCGATACTAATTTCATGATGTGTACCGTATACGAGGAGAACGAGAAGATATTCGAAGCCCTGAGTGCCGGTGCCAGTGGCTATATATTAAAGAAGACCGATCCAGCCCGTATGCTGGAAGCGATCCGGGAATTATATGAAGGCGGAGCCCCGATGAGCAGCCAGATCGCAAGAAAAGTGGTCGTGGCCTTCCAGCAACAACCCATTGGTAATCCAGATGCAGCGGAACTGGATGTGTTATCGGGAAGAGAAAAAGAGATCCTTGAATTTCTTTCCCGCGGGCTGATGTATAAAGAGATCGCTTCGCAATTATTCCTGAGCCCCGAAACGGTCCGCAAACATGTTTACCATATTTACGAAAAACTGCACGTAAATAACCGGGTAGCTGCTGTCAATAAATTTTACGGCAGGTAACTGCTATTTCGTTTGCTAATGACTGTTAGTAATAAAAATACCACAAAAGGGGTATTGCGGAATTGCTGCAGCCTGGTTATTTTTGAAAAGCAAATAAGATATTGACTACCACACACGTTAACCATTAACCCTTTAGAGCAAGCAAGGGGCCTTATCAAACCCGTCAAAAAAAGTCCCCCGTTTATCAGCTACGGGGGCTTTTTTATTTTGATTGGCTGGTTAAACCAAAACAGATCGAAACACCCGGGCGTTAACCCAATGCCCTGTTTCTATTGCATTCCCCGCAGATCCATTTTATTATTTTCTCTTTTTACATCGGCCAGCCGCAATGACGGATCGATCTCCACCAGCACGAATTCAGATAATTTCTTCGTCGTTTCTATCACGTAGCTGTTATGTGTCCATTTCCAGGGCTCATATACGATACGGGGTACAGAAGGATCTTCTGTAGGTTTTTCGCCGTACATCAGGTTCATCGGTACATAATGCAATTCTTTACTGCCGTCCCTGAATGTGAGCTGAAGATCGATCGGCATCGGCATCAAACCGGTACGACCTATCCGTACTTTGGTCTTTCCGCTTTCTTCCCAGACACTGTCAATGCTATAATCAATGGTCTTGGTGGAATTAATAAAATACTCTTTATACCAGTCCAATTTCATATCGCTTACTTTTTCAGCGATACGCATAAAGTCGGAAGCATTAGGATGCTTGAAACGCCATTGCTTATAGTACTCCAGTAAGATCTTATCCCGCACAGGTGCACCCACGATATAACCGAGCTGTTCCATAAATACCGCGCCCTTGGAGTACACTGCAGGACTATAGGCCGCATTGAGATTATAATGATCCGCATGCGTGGTCAGGGGTTCTTCCTTACCGCTCCTGACCAGTGAAAAATAGCTGGTATAATTATCCGCCTGTGCAAAAGCCGTACTGTTGGTCAAAAAAGCAGATATCCTTTCTTCAGCATACTGGGTAAAACCCTCGTCCATCCACGGATACAAGGATTCGTTCGTACCAAGCAGTCCATAATACCAACTGTGCATCCATTCATGCAGGGCGGCACCCGGCCCGATACATAATGTAGCCATGGGATATTCCATCCCACCATCACCGCCATGGATAAACGAAAATTGTTTGTAAGGATAAGTGCCAAATGTTTTCTCGATATAAGGCAACGCTTTCTCCGCCATGTCCAGCAGTGCTTCCCATTCCGCGGCCGGCGTATTGGTGGGTTTGTATAAAATATGAACCGTAAGACTATCTCTTAGTTTTCTTGAATTATGAATAAATTCCGGATCAGCGGCCCACATAAAATCATGCACATTGGGCGCTACAAAACGCCAGGTCAGTTTATCACCCGCAGGCCTGTTCACCTTAGCACCTTTATCTTCGTAGCCATACCCGATTTGATTGGGATTTTGCAAATACCCGGAACCACCCAAGATATATTTTTTATCTATCGTGATACTTACATCAAAATCACCCCATACACCATAGAACTCACGACCCACATAAGGAGTCGGATGCCATCCTTCATAATCATATTCGCAAAGCTTGGGATACCATTGGCTCATAGAATAACGGACCTTGGAAGAAGAATTATCTCTTCCGCTCCGCCGCACCTGTAAGGGTACCTGCGCTTCAAAGTCCATATCCAATACCACTTTCGAACGGGGTAAAACGGGTTTATCCAGTTTTACTTCCAGTATCGTTTCCAGCATTTTAAAGTTCTGCGGACGTCCGTTCATTTTTAAGGAGAGGATCTTCTGGTAACCGATCTCATCGGGTTTTAGGTTCAATATCCTGTCTCTCACTCTTTGATCCCAGTCAGGTCTTCCACCAGCACCGTTAACGGCTCCCTGCCGCCGGCTTCTTGTATCCATCATACTTCCCGGCTGAAAGGCATTGAAATAAAGATGGTAAAACAATTTGGTCAGTGTATCGGGAGAGTTATTAGTGTACTCCAGTTTTTGCTTACCGGTGAAACGGTTGGTCTGCACATTCATGTCGATATTCATCGTATACTTCACCCGTTGCTGCCAGCGGTCGGGCTGGGCATTAACGGTGAATTGCAGGCCAGCGATCAATAAGACCAGGGTTAGCTTTTTCTTCATAAAGTGATATTTATACATTCAGGATGGTAAAATTCGGGAAAGGATGGTTATAAGAAAAAGAAAATTGACCAACGGCACAGGTTCTTGCCACTGGTCAATTGATTTTATTAAAAAAGAGAATGATCTATAATGCTACTGTTGTTCTTACCAACCGGCCTTCCGTATTAAAGAAAAGGAATTTATTGTCCGCCTTCAACCGGAACTGGATGACATAACCCGGCAGGTACAGTACTTTCACATCTTTCACCTCCTTGCCGGCATACTTGCTTTTGGAGAACCCGTCCTTTACATCTTCTGTGAGCTTATCATAACTCCACTCTTTCAGTGTCCTTTTCCAAATACCTTTATTATTGTATTCTGCATTCAGCCTGTTACTGTCCTGCTCAAAACGTGCATTCACATTCACTACATCATTTTCCCATTGCACATTCTTCGCATCGGGATATTGTTTGAAGAAATTCTCTCTTGCCTGTTCAGGAATGGAAGTGACCTGCGCACGAACGATGGAAGAACTGAAAAAGAGCACGGCAACAAGGGTCAGTAAACGAATGACTTTCATACTCGGGGAGGTTTAAAAGTTTGATTTTAAACGTAAAAATAATGCCATTGTATTCATACAGTTCGTTAAAAATTATGAACACACGTGTATAACTGCATTATCCTTTACCCGCCACCACGATCACGATCTCTCCTTTCACGGTCTTTTGACTGAAATGGTCCGCTACTTCCCGCAAACTGCCTCTTTTATTTTCTTCGAACATTTTTGTCAGTTCCCTGCTCACGGAGCACAGCCGGTCCTGGCCAAACCAGGTGATGAATTCTTCCAGTGTCTTCACCAGGCGCACCGGCGATTCATAAAAGATCATGGTCCTTTCTTCTTCCGCCAATTGCTTCAGCATGGTTTGTCTTCCTTTTTTTAATGGCAGGAAACCTTCGAAACAAAACCGGTTGGTGGGAATGCCACTGTTGACAAGGGCCGGAACAAAAGCCGTGGCACCGGGCAATGATTCCACCGTTACACCCACTTTGATACATTCTCTTACCAGCAGGAAAGCCGGGTCAGAAATACCGGGGGTGCCTGCATCGGTGACCAGGGCAATTTTTTTTCCTTCGAGTAACTGGCTGACAAGATGCTGGAGCACTTTGTGTTCATTGTGCTGGTGATAAGGAGAAAGCTGTTTGGTGACCTGGTAGTGATTTAACAGGTGCGAAGTGGTGCGGGTATCTTCCGCAAGAATAAGATCCACTTCCTTCAATACTTCCAATGCCCGCAGTGTAATGTCTTTGAGATTGCCGATGGGGGTTGGAACGAGGTAGAGCATGTGTTATAATGTGGAAATGTGAGAATGTGGATGTGTGAAAATGATTGCCAGATTGGTCCCTGTAATTTTCACATTCTCACACTTTCACATTTTCTAATTAACAGACACTTCAAAATATTCCATCACCGGGTTACTCAGCAATTTCTTACTGGCTTCTTCGGCAATTTGTTTTGCCTTATCTGCGGTGTCAGCATTGACCTGCAGGGTGATATTCTTACCGATCCGCACATCTTCCACACCTTTTAATCCAAGATTCTCCAATCCTCCCATCACGGCTTTTCCCTGAGGATCAAGCAATTCTTTGAGCGGCATCACTTTTATCTGGACAGTATAGGTCATATAGTTTTGCTTTTGAACAGCAAAGATAACAGAACATAGGCCAACACGATGACGGGGATGGCCAGCCATTTTAAAATGACCAGCGCTGCAATAGCGATCAGCACCAGCAGGTATTTGGGTAAATTATTCCTTATGCTGAAATCTTTGAACTTCAATGCCATCAGGGGCAGTGTGGAAATCATCAGCCAGGACAGAACAAACACAAGCCCGTATAAGAACCATTTGTTAAGCAAGAGTTCAAGCACCCATTGTTCATTTACATTCCAGTAGATCAGGGGAAGTGATGCCACCAGGATCCCGACCGCTGGTACCGGCATGCCTTTAAACGTATGGGACTGGCTGTTATCAAGGTTGAAACGGGCCAACCGCCATGCCGCAGCACAGGGCAGTATGAACGCAGGTAATAACCAGAGGATCGAAACATCCAAACCCCCTTCCGCCTGGGAATAACTTAAACGCAGGAACTGGTAAATGATCAAACCCGGCGCTACGCCAAAGCTCACCACATCTGCTAGTGAATCCAATTGTTTCCCCATTTCAGAAGTAGCTTTAAAAAGTCTTGCTACAAACCCATCGAGAAAATCAACGACAGCAGCGATCCCGATAAACAGGGAAGCCATCCATATTTTTTCCGGGATATCGAGTAACTGTGTTCCTGTAGCATCAACGGTAATGATGATGCCATTTTGCAGTGTACATACAATGGCCAGGCATCCGAAAACAAGATTCAGTAATGTAAACAGGTTCGGAACATGTTTCATAAAATGTCAATAGGCAATATACAATGAACAATAAGCAAGAGTTGATAGACCCCGGAAGTTGGTCGATTACTTTCCTGCTGTCAAATATAAGCATCCCCGATGTTTAATGGAAGATTGCTTTTTGCTTATTGCCAATTGCTTATTGTCTTTTCATCAGCGCTTCTATCTCTTCTACAGTAATAGGGATATTCTTAAACAGGTCCTTGTTGCCATTTTTTGTGATCCAGAGATTGTTTTCTATTCGTACGCCCATTTGTTCTTCTTCAATATAGATGCCGGGTTCTACTGTAAATACCATTCCTGCTTTGACAGGCTCCACTCTTGCGCCGAGGTCGTGTACATCGATTCCCAGGTGATGGGATATACCATGGTATAAATATTTCCGGTAAGCCCTGTTCTCCGGGTCCTCATTTTTTACATCTGACTTCTTTATCAACCCTATTTTTAAGAATTGCTGCGTAGCTTCTTCACCAACTTTATCCGTGTAATCAACAATACTGATACCCGGTTTTAAAATACTTTTTGCATAATCGTGTAAATGCAGACAGGCATTGTAAACAGTCTTCTGCCTCCGGGTGAACTTACCATTCACGGGTACTGTTCTTGTAAGGTCGGCACAATAACCTCCATACTCAGCGCCAAAATCCATCAGGATCATTTCGCCATCTTTGCATTCCGCGTTGTTGCTTACATAGTGGAGTATCCGTGCATTGTCGCCACCGGCGATGATACTTCCATAAGCCGGCCCCGTAGCACGCTGGCTCAAAAAGGAGTGATAGATCCCGGCTTCGATCTCGTATTCCATCACACCCGGTTTGATGAACTGCAACAGGCGACGGAAAGTAACCTCTGTGATATCGATCGCTTTTTGTAATACTTCGACTTCCAGCGCGGTCTTAATACCTCTCAGTTCCTTCATGATCTTCGCTGCCCGCAGGTAATTATGAAGCGGGTACCGGCTTTTCATTTCATCGATAAAACGATACTCCCTTGTCCGCAATAAATTGGCCTTGCGGTCATTCTCATTACTGTCTAAATAAATATTATCCGCTAAATGGATCCAGGGCTGGAGTAATCCGTCAAGGCTTTCTACCCATACAATGGTTTTGATACCGCTGATCGCCTGTGCTTCATTCACCCGCAGCCTTTTTCCATCCCATTTTTCTTTTAACTCGACCGGTCGAACGAGGACCAGTACTTCACGATATTTCGGATCGGGATTATCGGGAAAAAGGATCACCATACTATCTTCCTGGGTGATCCCGCTCAGCCAGAATAGATCGCTATTTTGTTTGAACTTGTAGATCGCATCACCATTAGAAGCCACTTCATCATTGCTTACAAAAATGGCGATGGAATTTTTCTGCATTTGTTTAACGAACCGTGCACGGTTCTCCGTAAAAATGTCCTTGTTGAGGGGTAAATATTTCATAAGTCAAGGTTTGGTTTAAAAGAATAAGGTATAGCTGGTCAAATTAATACGACTAAAGATAATGACCAAACCCATTGACGCCTTCTCTTTCATCACAAATCCATGAACAGCAATTAGAAATGAATGATTTTCAATAAAAATCAGACTTCATTTGAGAACTTTCAAAACTGTTGAGATCCGCTAAAAACCTGTCATCTTCCTGTGGAAAATTTTAGCACCCTTTTAATGTGTATTACTAACACTTGTTTGTGTTGAAATGTGTTTGACACTTACCTTTGTGCCTTCATCAAATTGCGATTGCGAATATGTCAGTTCCAACCATTCAGATCCCCGTGAAGAACCTCCTGAAACTGGGGTTAAAAAATACAGAATCTATTCATTATCAATCAACCCCGGAAGAATTGGTCCAGGATTCCATCAGGATTGGCGAAGGAGTTCTGAACGATACAGGAGCCCTGGTGATCCGTACCGGGGAGTTCACCGGCCGTTCACCCAAAGATAAATTCACCGTAAAAGACGAGACCACGGCTAATTCGGTCAACTGGAATGAATTCAATATTCCCATCGAACCAAAACATTTCGATATCATTTTTAAAAAAGTGATGGATTACCTGGAACAGATCCCCGAAGTATGGGTTCGTGATTGCTATGCCTGTGCCGATCCCCGCTATCGGCTCAATGTAAGAGTGGTGAATGAAAAGCCCTGGAATAATCTTTTTGCCTACAATATGTTCCTTCGCCCGACAGAAGAAGAGCTGGAGAATTTTGAAGCTGACTGGAACGTGA
>DASYLC010000432.1:0-2490 GCA_036009775.1 Chitinophagaceae bacterium | reverse complement strand
AATGAATACGGCTTTCCCATCCATGATGACAACCTGCTTTTTGCAAGGTTGGTATTGGAGATAAACCAGGCTGGATTAAGCTGGGAAACCATCCTGAAAAAGAAAGATAATTTCTTCACAGCTTTTGATGATTTCAATATTGATAAAGTAGCCCGCTATTCAGAAAAGAAAAAAGAAAAACTGATGCAGGATGCAGGGATCATCCGCAACCGCCTCAAGATCGAAGCAGCTGTTCACAATGCAAAATCCATCAAAGCCATTCAGAAAGAAGAAGGTTCATTCCGTAACTGGCTGGATAAACATCATCCCAAAACAAAAGAAGAGTGGGTGAAACTGTTCAAAACAACTTTCCGTTTCACCGGCGGAGAGATCGTGAATGAATTTTTGATGAGTACAGGTTATTTGCCTGGGGCGCATAGCGAGAAATGCCCGGTGTATAAAAAGGTGTTGAAGAAAAAACCTATGTGGCTAGTGGGGGCTAGTGGCGGGTAGGGGTTTTAAGTGGTTGATCATTTTGCTGAGCACCCTGAAAGTTGATTCGAGATGTTTTTCCAATTCCATAGTTTGTCCTTTTTTATAATAGTCAGGAATAATGGCGATTTCGAATTGCGTATCGATCTCCACCAAAGAACTCCTGGATATTTCATAAAATCTTTTCTTTTTTTAAAATTCCCGAGGCTTCCTCCGCAAGATTACTGCATACGGATATAGCGGCCCGGCGTATTTGAGATACTAATACAAACAATTCCTCTTTAGGGAATGTCTTTGTAGCCTTATAAATTTCCCTGATCAATTGCAACGATATTTTACAGACATCCAGATTCTTGTGCGATAAACTGAGCATATAATAATATTTAGCTGTTCAATCCCTGGCCTTAAAATTTATCATCTATGGGAGAATTCTAAAATATCAGCGTCTTTTCCCCACCAGCCACTAGCTAAGTCCTACTGGCCAGTTGCCGGATTTTGCGTCCCCTGAAATACATATAACTGAAAAGAATATCTTTCATACCTGCATTTTCTTTTTTGGAAACGGCTTATTTTTAGATGCCTTTTTAAAACCTCTCCTGTAAATTTTCATACACGTACCTGTTTACAAGTCACGTTCTATTTCACGGTCACCACCAACCGTAAAACTTTAAACTATTGTTTATGAGATCAGGACTTTTACTCCTTTGTTTTTTTATTGCATTACTTCCGGCAAAGATCTTTTCGCAGACGATCGTCACCATTGGTGCGCCGGTGAGTACGTCAAGCACATCCGGCCCGGCCAACTCAACAACTGCCGCAGACAGGAACGAGCGTCATACCGCCATTTACTCCGTTGCCGAGTTGAATGCTGCCGGCCTTAGTAATGGCTCGGCGATCATGAGCATTGCCTGGGAAAAAACAGGGGCAGCCCAGTATTATAGTGAGAATATCATTTTCCGCGTGTGGATAAAGCATAATGCCGCTACCAACTTTGCTGCGGTACCAGTCTTTGCTACGGAGATCACGGGGGCCACCCTTGTATATGAAACAACTACATTCTCCATGCCGGCCGCTGCCGGCGTACTCAGTTTCCCTTTCAATACGGCCACGCCTTCTTTCATCTGGAATGGTACACAGAACCTGCAAGTGATCACGGAACTGATCAGGCCGACCGATTGGACCGAGGTGGGTTTTCTCTGGAGAACTATTTCCACTGTAACAAACGGAGCGGCTAATGCCAATGGTACAATTGCAGCGCCTGGTACATTCGTTCGCACCTCCACCCGCCCGCAGGTAAGACTGGGGATCTCAGCTGCAGGAACAGATGCGGCCATTAACGGTATTACCAGCCCTGTATCAGGACCGGCCGGTTCTCAAAATATCACTGTATTGCTGAGAAACAGCGGGAATACGACACTTACTGCTGCAAATATCGCCTGGACGATAGACGGAGGAGCACCTGCCAACTTTGCCTGGGCTGGTTCACTGGTTCCCGGCGCAGTATCCCCGGTTACCGTGGGCTCCAATTCTTTTTCGGGCGGGGCTCATATTATCGGGGCAACCGTGACCAGCGCCAATGGATCACCGGATATAAATCCTGCCAACAATTCGGCAACAAAAAATATCCTGGTCTGCAGCCCGATGAGCGGAGCTTATACCATTAACAAAGGAGCACCGACACTTGGAACCAATTTCAACAGCTTTAATGATTTTTCAACTGCTCTCTCCAACTGTGGGGTTGGAGGTCATGTGACGGCCACCGTGGTTGATGGTTCAGGACCCTATACGGAGCAAGTGGTATTTCAGAATATTCCCGGAATAGGTGCCGGTGCTTCGGTGACCATCGAGGGAAATGCCGAGACCATAACTACCAGCGCACCGATCATACAAACCGGTTCCAATCCCAACAGGCATATCATCCGGCTGATCGGGGTTCAATATTTTACGATCAATAACCTGGATATTGATATGTTCCCGGGTTCTACCGGCTTCATCGGTATACATATTCTCAATTCCGGA
>DASYLC010000431.1:0-27650 GCA_036009775.1 Chitinophagaceae bacterium | reverse complement strand
CTCTGAATAATTGGTATGACTATTAACTGGGTATTGAAAAAATTCGACCAGCTTTCTCCAGCTGAATTATATGCGATCATGCAGTTACGCAATGAGGTCTTTGTAGTGGAACAGGATTGCGTATACCAGGATGCCGATAATAAGGACCAGCACAGTTATCATTATATGGGCTGGGGCAACGATCTATTAATAGCTTATACCCGGATACTTCCCCCCGGTCTTTCTTATATAGAACCCTCCATCGGCAGGGTTGTCACATCGCCTTCCGCAAGGGGCAACGGTCTTGGTCGCGAACTGATGGAACGATCCATCACTCAGGCTTTACACTTATTCGGTGATCAATCCATCCGCATCGGCGCCCAACTCTACCTTGTCGGTTTCTATACTTCATTGGGTTTTCAGCAAACAGGTGATCCTTATGATGAAGACGGGATCAAACACGTAGAAATGGTAAAATCCTGAACCATTTTCGTAGAAGCACGAAGTAGATAAACTTTTCTTGCTCGTATAATAAAAAAAATTGGCGCATTCATTCGTTGGTTCAGTCTGTCTTGTTCTACTTTAGTCCCGAAATCCAATAGTAGAGAAACCAGTAATCTGATACCAATGAGAACCACAGTACTTTTTGTACGGCTGCCCGTACTTATCTGCCTGTTTGCATTCTTTTCACCGCAAACCAAGGCGCAATCGATCAGCACTTCCAACGGAAAAATTGAATTAGGCTTAGGCCTTGGCCCTATGTTCTTTGTCGGCGACCTCGGTGGCAGCAAAGGCGTCGGAAAAACATTTGTCAAGGACCTTGATCTTCCGCTTACCAAATTCTCCAAAGGCATTTACCTGAACTATTATCCCGCCGAATTTATCGGTCTTCGTGTTGCCGCTAACCTCGGTTATCTCGAAGGTGATGATAAAGAAGCACCCGATAAAGGCGGAGCCGAAATGGATCGTCGCGAAAGGAACCTGAACTTCCGTTCAAAGATCAGGGAGGTATATGCTGCCCTGGAGATCTATCCAACATATTTTATCGAACGCTATGATGGACTGCAGGGCAAACTGAGACCTTATGTCCTTGCCGGTGTCGGTATGTTCAAATTCGATCCCGAGACCAGGGATGATGACGGTCGTTGGGTGAAAACAGCTCCGCTTCGTCTCGAAGGACAGGGCTTTGCCGAATACCCCGACAGTAAACCCTATAATTTGACCCAGAAACATGTGCTGGGAGGAATAGGTTTTAAATATTATTTCAAAGAGAATTTATATCTCGGCCTCGAGATCTTACACCGCAAATTATTTACGGATCATGTGGATGATGTAAGCGCTGACCATTATATTGACCCGATCTATTTTGATCATTACCTGTCGCCGGCCCAGGCGGTGCAGGCAAGACGTTTGTACTACCGGGGTACCTATTCATTCCCTGCCACCCGTCCTTATGAAGAATTCGCACAAAGAGGAGATCCCAAACAAAATGATGCATTCTTCTCCAGTATCCTTCGTTTTGGATGGAGGATCGGCGGTGGTGATGCCCGGAATAAACAATTAAAATGTCCCGTATTCTTTTAACTATACAATTTAACCACCCTAAAATCCGAACCCGTATGACCCGAGCACTACGAAAGCAACATTTCAAAACCTTTTTTGTATTGGGTATTGCAGCCTGTCTGATTGCTGCCCAACCTGCAGCTGCTACAGGAAAGCCTTACCGGAAATTTATCAGCTTCTCCAATAATGAAGAGGATAAGCCGGCGAAAAAGAACAAGGCAAAGACAAAGGCAAAGACCAAAGCATTTGCTTCACTGAACAACAGCGCTGTAAAGATCTATCCCGATGTGATCAAAAGGGACATGCACGTTGTGGCAAAAGACAATGATGGAAAGGAGATCGACTTCTTCGTTTTCGACGTGGAAGGCTCATTGATCCATCATTATAAAATGAAAGCAAAAGATCATAATAAACTCTCCGGCCTGGCCAGGGGTAATTATGTGTACCGTGTTTTTTGCGGCGATGAGGAGAGGGCTACTGGTAATTTCGAGATCCGGTAAGACCATAAAGTTATTTAAACGTCGTCCCGATAAGCGGCGGAGAGCTTAATAAAATCTGATACCTGGTTGAAAAAACCTGATCCGTTCTCTATTGGTACTCTCATTTCGTAGACAATTTTATTAATTACTCTCTGCCCCGCTTATGGGCCTGTTATCCCGAACGACAGTGAGGGATCGTCATTCCGAGCGGGAGCGAGGAATCTGAACTGAGCTCTTTTAATTGTCATAACTAAGAAACCCGTATCAAACTGCCAATGTCCCGATTCATCGGGGCCGGCACTACAGGCAGGAAAATTGCTAAAATCCGGTGTCCAGGGTGAAAAACCGCAAACATTGCGTACCCCCTATATCAATTTTTTCAATCACTTCCTGCCTAACCCTGCGGGTTCCCCTGTGAATAGGGCATTGAATAAGGGGCATTGCCCCGACCCTCAACCCGGCCTCCATATACCTATCCGGTCATTGATATACCATTTATATAATGTATTTCAAAATCTCCTGTAACCGGTTGTGACTAACCGGTTTAAAAATAATTATCCCCTCTTGTTTTGTTTTTAAAAAACTGTCTTATATTAGTTTCCTAATTAATAACCAGGGAGACCTGAACCCATTAAACAGGGGCGAATACCGAAAAGCCATACGAGTAGGTAAAACCAAATCAACCAAGCTTAATATGGAACAGAATGCACAATCAAACCCGCTTAATGGTCTGCACAGAACAAAATTATTTGCCTTGATCCTGGCAGCCGTTGGTGCTATCTCTTGTATCTTACCATGGTGGAAAATTTCATACGGCGGATTCGGTGGCGGTATTTCAATCAATGGTCTTCATGAACTTGGATGGATCACTTTTCTTGGCTTTATAGGAGCCGGTGTTATGACATTTATCCGGGGAGATAAGGCCAAAGGATATGAAGGCCAGGACCGGATGATCGTAGCAGCTTGTTTTGGAGCAGCCGGAGCGATCGCTTTGATCCAATTCTTACGCCAGACAAAATTCGCGTCTTTCGGAATATTCCTTGCTATCGCAGCCGGAGTATTGGGAGCCCTGTTGGTATGGGGAATCGTTAAGGCGCCTGAGAAAAAATAATACGACGATCTTTTACAAAGATCCCGTCTTGCTCCTTCGACCAGTTCAGGGTGACAAGACGGGATTTTTTATTGGGCTAACTCGGCCTTTAAGAATACCGCCGTATGACTTTCTTTATTTTTTGTAAGGTCCTCCGGTGTTCCTTCAAATAAGATCCTGCCTCCCCCATCTCCCCCTTCAGGACCGATATCAATGATATGATCGGCCACTTTGATCACATCCATATTGTGTTCGATGACCAATACAGTATTGCCGCGGTCGGCGAGTTTGTTCAGCACATCCAGCAAATGCTGTATGTCTTCAAAGTGAAGCCCGGTGGTCGGCTCATCCAGTATATAAAAGGTCTTGCCCGTATCTCTTTTCGAAAGCTCGGTGGAAAGCTTGACACGCTGCGCTTCTCCCCCGCTGAGCGTAACGGCCGATTGCCCCAGGGTGATATAACCCAGGCCTACTTCTTCCAGCACTTTTATCTTCCTGTATATATAAGGTACGTTCTGGAAGAATTCTACCGCCTCTTCCACTGTCATTTCCAGTACATCCGAAATGGACTTGCCTTTATACCGGATCTCCAGGGTCTCCCGGTTGTACCGTTTGCCATTGCATTTCTCACAATGCACATATACATCCGGCAGGAAATTCATTTCGATCACCCGCATCCCGCCTCCTTCACAAACTTCACAACGGCCGCTTTTTACATTAAAGGAGAAACGACCTGCTGTATAACCCCGGATCTTGGCTTCAGGTATGGAAGCGAACAAGGTCCTGATCTCCGTAAAGAATCCGCAATAGGTAGCAGGATTACTTCTCGGGGTCCTGCCGATCGGCGACTGGTCGACCTCTACCACTTTATCGATATGTTCAAGCCCTTTGATGGATCTATGATCCAGCGGCATCATTTTCGAACCAAAAGCATGTTTCGAAAGGATCGGGTACAGGGTCTCGTTGATCAATGTTGATTTGCCACTGCCACTCACACCTGTTACACAAATGAATTTTCCCAGGGGAAATTTTGCATCCACGTTCTGCAGGTTATTTCCTGTCGCCCCTTTTAGTTCCAAAAATTTACCGCTGCCTTTTCTTCTTTCCTGAGGTACAGCGATCCGGTGATGCCCGTTCAGATAACCGGATGTTAGCGTATTTAATTTCAATAACTCTTTCGGTTCTCCTTGCGCTACGATCCTTCCGCCATGATGCCCTGCTTTCGGTCCGATATCGATCAGGTAATCTGCCGCCAGCATGATATCCTTGTCATGTTCCACTACCAGTACACTGTTGCCGATGTCACGAAGATCCTTCAATGCTTCGATCAGCCGGTGGTTATCCCGCTGGTGCAGACCGATAGATGGCTCATCCAAAATATAGGTGATCCCCTGTAATTGCGATCCGATCTGCGTTGCCAGCCGTATCCGTTGCGACTCGCCCCCGCTTAGTGTTTTGGAGGGCCGGTACAGCGTTAGATAAGTAAGGCCGACATCCAGCAGGAATTGCAGCCGTTCCCTGATCTCCTTCAATACATCTTTCGCGATGGCTTTTTGTTTATTGTCGAGCATCAGTTCAATACCGTCAAACCAGGCAGCGAGGTTATCGAGGTTCATATTACTGAGCTCCGCGATATTCCTTCCGTTCACTTTGAACCAGAGACTTTCCTTTTTCAACCTTGCCCCTTTACACTCGTCGCAGGGTTTCACTGTCATATAATCTTCCGTCCATTCCCTGATCGTTTCACTATAAGGACTGGCGAACCAGCGCTGGATCATATTAATGACCCCTTCAAACGGGCCGTAAGGATCGAATTTCATATTCTCGAAATCCAGGTCCTCCTGTTGCCCTTCTTCATTTCCGTACAACATGATGTTGAGCTGTTTCTTCGTCAGCTCGTTCACTGGTTTGTTCAGCGGTATCTTATTCTTTTTCGCGGCTTCCTGTGCCTGGCGGAATACCCATGCATCTCTTTCCTGTCCCAGCGGGGCGATGCCACCGTCGGCGATGCTTAATGTCGGATCAGCGATCACCGCTTCCATATTAATATGATGTTTGGTGCCAAGACCTTTACAAACAGGGCAGGCACCATAAGGAGAATTAAAAGAAAACGCATTGGGAGAAGGTTCTTCATAGCTGATACCCGTATCCTCGCACATCAGCAGTCTTGAGTATTGTTTGACCTCACCTAACGAACTACGTTCCTTCCTTTCTCTGCCAATTGGCGGATCAGGAACTCCAAAGGAGAGTTCACCTTCCGATTGTGAAGCAGTCTTTTTTCTATCGGAGTTTTTAAGGCCCCTCTCTTTCGGAGAGGGGTTTGGGCTGAGGTCTATTAGCAGGAACATAAGATCTTTTCCCAGCTTCAATGTTTGTTGCACGCTTTGACTCAGCCTTGCTCTCAGATCAGCTGTTACCTGCAGGCGGTCCACCACCAGTTCGATATCATGGATCACATAACGATCCACCTGCATCTTGGGGACCAGGTCCTTTATCTCGCCATCCACCCGCACTTTTAAAAAACCTTTTTTGCGGACATCTTCAAAAAGTTCACGGTAATGTCCTTTACGTCCCCTGACCAGCGGTGCCAGCAGGGATATGTTTTTACCCTGGTATTTTTCAAAAATATTCGCGACGATCTCATCCTCGCTCCATTTCACCATCTTCTTCCCTGTATTATAGGAATAGGCTTCTCCTGTCCTGGCAAATAACAGGCGGAGAAAATCATATATCTCCGTGACGGTGCCCACGGTAGAACGGGGATTTTTATTGGTGGTCTTTTGTTCAATCGAAATGACCGGGGACAAACCCGTGATCTTATCGACATCGGGACGCTCCATATCACCGATGAACTGGCGGGCATAAGCGCCGAATGTTTCCATATACCGCCGCTGTCCTTCCGAATAGATCGTATCAAATGCCAGCGAAGATTTGCCACTGCCACTGATACCGGTGATCACCACCAGTTTATTTTTAGGGATGGAGATATCAATATTTTTCAGGTTATGTACTCTTGCACCGAACACTTCAATAAATTCCTTGTTCGCTGGAGGAGTAACAATTCCATTATTATCTTTTTTTGCCATACGGTAGTCTGCAAAGATAAGAACAACCTAAGAATGAAATTGTTGTGTTCTGCAATGCTTGCCTGTAAAGCCGTTGGGTTGCAAGCAAAATTTCGAAGTTATCCACAAAAAATTATTTTGGCACAGTATTTTGAAGTAGTGCCCCGAGTATCAATTCAATCATTAAAAATATTTACTTATGAAAACAGCCATTGTTATAATGGGCGGAGCGGTTTTATCTTTATTAGCCGTATCTGCCAATGCCCAGGAAACTCCCGTACAGCCTACGCAACCTACTCCACCGGTCGTTAAGACATGGGAAGCAAAAAATAATCCAACGGTTGATTCTATCCGGTCAAAATATACAGGGCAGTATATCGCACCCAAAGCAGCGCTTACCAACGCTGATATTTTCCCTGTGATCGGCCAGTATGAATCTGCAACAAATGCCGATGCTGCGCATGTTGCTATTACGCTCGATGAAACAAACAAAGGTGTTGTATGGATCGAAGGTTTACCCCAGGGACGGATCAAAGCGATGCTGAGAAAATCACCCGGCACTTATAAGATCCCCGTTCAAAAAACAGCCGATGATAAAGAAGTAGCGGAAGGTACATTGATCTTCGATAAAGAGACCAATACCTTAAGTATCGCTATCGGCAAAGAATATAATGCCGCGGATCCTGCTGCCGTATTCGCTGTTCCGGCGATCGGTGATGCTACACCCCTTCCTGCCGAAGAGGTTAAAGTGAAAGAGGGCAAGGTAAAAACAAAGAAAAAAGTGGAAGTCGTTAAAAAAGCATGGGTGTATACAGGAACAAAAGTGGTGACTGAAACAGTTGCCAATTAAGATATATCAATAGGGACGGTTCATTACAGTAACAACAAGAGCCCCGGAAAGTACCGGGGCTCTTCCTTTAAAAGCTGCTTGATTAATTCAAACAGCTTCTTACTTTAGCAGGATAAATCACATGCATGTTCGGTCTGTTCAAAAAGAAAAACGGCGAAATAAAGGTCAGCGAGAAGGTCGTGATCAGCGAAGCCGCCAAGTTCCAGGCGATGAGATCCTTTGCTGATACTCATCAACCAGTGACCTTTATTTTCTGGTTTGATGATAGCCTTCGTATGGCAGAAACGTTCCTGTCCCCATCCTCCGGACAGGTCACCCTGTTCACTGCCCGGGAAGTACAGGCACATCATGTAACGGGACAGACGGTCGTCTTCGGTGAACATTATCCCATGCGGGGTAAAGAACAGTCATTATACGGGAAACTTGGCCTGTCCTCAATAGTGATCTTTTCATCACTCGGGGAGCCTTTATTCCAGCGCTTTGGCGGCGATAGGATCATCCGGCTGATGAAACAGCTGGGGATAAAAGAAGATGAGGTCATTGAACACAAAATGATCAGCAATTCTATCCGGAATGCGCAGGAAAAAATAGAGAAAAAGGTCATCGTTGAACAGTCCGCCCATTCGCAAAAGGACTGGATCGAAAAGAATTTACCGGCCGGATAGTATTGTGCAGCCTGCATTACAGGCTTTTCCAAACGGATGTTCGCAACAATTTTATCATTTTTGATTTGGAAATTTGAAAGAGTAGTTACTATCTTTACACCAGTTCTTTATAACACTTATCAAGAAAGGCAGAGGGTAATGGCCCGATGAAGCCTTGACAACCTCCCTTCGCTGCACTCAGGGTGACAATAACAAATTGTCATCCCGAACGGTAGTGAGGGAAAGGTGCCAATTCCATCTCCCGTTGAATACGGGGGACAGATAAGTCAGATTAAAAGCTTCAACATCTTCGAAACAAAATATTGAAAGCTCATCTGATTTATCGGGTGAGCTTTTTTCTTTTTACCCCTACCTCTAAGGGAAAGAAAAAACTCTCCGATAATATTCTCCACTTTCTTGAAAAGTAACAAACACGATTTTTCAATTTTCAAAAACTAAACACTCCCTTTAGGGAGATGGAGGGTAAGAAAGATGAGCAACAACGCAACACAACTGATCCACAGCATTCCCGTTGACCCTTTAACAGGAGCTTTAGCTGTTCCGATCTACCAGACCTCCACATTTGTACAGGAAGCACCGGGAGTGAACAAGGGTTATGATTATGCCCGCACAGGTAACCCTACCAGGGCTACCCTGGAAGACATTATTGCTAAACTGGAGAAGGGCACCACCGGCATTGCTTTCGGAAGCGGACTGGCGGCCATCGATGCCGTTATCAAATTATTAAGATCAGGGGATGAGATACTGGCCGTGGATGATATCTATGGCGGGGCATTCCGGCTGTTCACACATGTGTATGAAAAATTCGGGATCAGTGTGAATTATACCGATACAACGAATGTTGAAAATGTTTTCAACGCCATTACCCCGAAAACAAAACTGATCTGGATCGAGACACCTACCAATCCTACGTTGAAAATATCCGATATCGAAGCGATCGCTAAGATCGCGAAGGCCAGCGGGTGTTTACTTTGCGTGGATAACACTTTTGCTTCACCCGCCTTACAACAGCCTCTTTTGCTGGGAGCTGATATTGTAGTGCATTCTGCTACCAAATATCTCGGAGGACACAGCGATCTTATCGCAGGTTTGGTGGTAACAGATAAAAAAGAGTTGGGTGATAAGATCAAATTCATCCAGAATGCCAGTGGCGCTATCCTCTCTCCTTTTGACAGTTGGCTGGTGATCCGCGGGATCGAAACGCTGCATCTCCGCATCAAACAACATTGCGTCAATGCACAGGCTGTAGCTGAATTTTTAGAAACACACCCTGCCGTGGATAAAGTTTATTATCCCGGCCTGCGGACACATGTCAACCATGACATTGCAACAAAACAATCAAAAGGTTACGGAGGTATTGTCTCTTTTACGCTGAAAACCGACACGGAAGATGCCGCCACCGCATTTGTAACCTCCACCCAGTATTTCAAACTGGCGGAAAGCCTGGGCGGTGTAAAAAGTTTGCTTTGTCATCCCGCGCAGATGACACATAAATCCATTCCTTCTGAAAAAAGAAGAGCGGCGGGTATATCCGACAGCCTGATCCGCTTATCGGTTGGACTGGAAGAAGCCGATGATCTTATCGCGGATCTCAGGAATGCATTTACCCGTGTGTCCGAAACAATATTGAAAACCGAAACTGTCAATTCCTGATGGAAACACATAAACAACTCACGATCGGTCTTTTTGGTTTTGGCGTGGTAGGTGAAGGACTTTACAAAGTATTACAACAAACACCTTCGCTGAAAGCGACGATAAAAAAGGTCTGTATCAAACATTACGGTAAAAAACGGAATGCGCCTGCATCTCTTTTTACAACGGATAAGGAGGAATTGCTGAATGACCATGATATCAATGTTATCGTGGAAGTGATCGACGACGCCGATGCCGCATTTGAGATCGTGTGCACGGCATTGAATAACGGTAAGGATGTGGTCAGCGCCAGTAAAAAAATGATCGCGGAACATCTCCTGGAATTACTTGCATTGCAGCAGCAAACCGGCCGTTCTTTTTTATACGAACCTGCTGCCTGCGCTTCCATTCCCGTGATCCGTAACCTGGAAGAATACTACGATAATGACCTGTTGCATTCTATCAGGGCCATTGTGAATGGTTCCACCAATTTTATCCTGACGAAGATCTTTGAAGAAGGGCTCGGCTTCAAACAGGCATTGCTGCTGGCACAACAGGCCGGTTTTGCCGAAAGCGATCCGCGGCTGGACGTAGAAGGATTTGACGCTGTCAATAAATGGACATTCCTGCTGACCCATGCCTATGGCATCACGGAACGCCCGGAGAATATCCTGTTCAATGGCATTCAGAATATTCATCTCACTGACGCGGTCGTTGCCCGTGCAAAAAAACAGCAGATCAAACTGGTGGCACAGGCGCAAAAATTAAAGAACGGGAAGGTCGCTGCATTCGTATTACCCCAGTTTGTAAACCATGATGACCACCTTGCTTTTGTCAGGAATGAATACAATGGCGTGGTGATCGAAAGCGGTTTTGCCGATAAGCAATTCTTTTATGGCAAAGGCGCCGGTAGTTTTCCGACCGCCTCAGCGGTACTGAGCGATATTTCAGCCCTCCGCTACCAGTATAAATATGAATACAAGAAATTGTATCATCATGTTCCGCATGAACTGGGCCAGGATATTTTTCTCCGGGTGTATGTAAGCTTCGACGATCTCTCGCTTATTCCCCGGGAACGTTTTGAATGGATCGAAGAATGGCATGCACAGGAGGACCGTAAATACCTCGTGGGAGTCGTTTCTTTCTCCGAGCTGAAAGATAATGACTGGTGGAAAGAGAATAACACATCCCTGATCCTTTTACCGGAGCCGGTCATTGAAGAAACGGAAACGAGAAGGTTGAAGAAGAGGAGTTTGGAATTGGCAGGAATTGTTTAGATGATAGTTGATAACTGATAGATGATAGTTTCTCCAAAACATAATATCCTATAATAACAGGCTTGCATGATTTTATAGGAATACCTGCAGTTTCACGCCACACTATCATCTATCATCTATTATCTATTATCTTTGTCTTATGCGTGAACTCTCCGTTGTCATAACCGTAATGAACGAGCAGGAAAACATCAAACCCCTGCTGGAATCGGTGCGTACAGCATTAAGCGGCATCGACTATGAAGTGATACTGGTGGATGATGGTTCTTCCGATAAGACCAAACAGGAGATACTGGACAATGCGGATGAGCGGACCGTGCTGGTAGAACTCCGCAAGAACTATGGCCAGAGTACGGCCATGACAGCGGGTATCGATCATTCCCGCGGTAAATATGTAGCATTACTCGACGGCGATCTTCAAAATGATCCCTCCGATATCCCGGCCATGCTTGAGCTTTTAATAAAAGAAGATTGGGATGTGGTGGCCGGTAACAGGAAGAACCGGAAGGATGGTTTCTTTCTCCGTAAAATTCCCAGCAAGATCGCCAATGCCCTGATCAGGAGAATGACCGGTGTGTATATCCGGGATTATGGGTGTACCCTTAAAGTATTCAGAAGAGAGATCGCGGAAGAGCTCGGGTTGTATGGCGAACTGCACCGCTTTATTCCGGTATTGGCCAAACTCCAGGGTGCAAAGATCACACAGGTGGATGTAAAACATCACCCGAGGATTCATGGGAAAAGTAAATATGGCATCAACCGCACATTCAAAGTGATGAGTGACCTGGTGCTGATGGTCTTTATGCGAAAATATATGCAGAAACCTATGCACCTGTTTGGCCCGATCGGTTTCTTCAGCCTGGGCATCGGCATCATCATCAATATTTACCTCCTGATCTTAAAATTAATGGGTAATGAGATTGGCGGCAAGCCTCTGTTGATCCTGGGACTAATCTTTTTAATAGGCGGCATCCAGTTCATTACGATCGGCATCGTGGCCGATATCAATACCAGGACCTATTTTGAATCACAAAATAAGAAGACCTATAATGTGCGGAAGGTCTTTCACGGGAAAAAAGAAGTAGTGCGGCCCGCAGAAATAGATTGATATATTTTATTCAAGCCAGCTTTATTTATAGTTATTTCTCTACGTAAAGATCAACTGCAGGATAATTAATTCCGGGCAGGCCGGGGAAGTACATAAAACAACAGCCGGCTAATCTGCCCGGCTGTGTAAACACTCAGAAAAAATCGCAAAAGAGAACGGATTATTTATTGACAAGCCCGAGCGATATCAAAAAATCGGCAATAGCTTTATTGATCTCCGAATTTTTATCCTTTTCAAATTTACCATGCAATCCACCCGGCACCGTTATAAATTCCGTCCGCACTCCCGCTTCTTTGAATTTTTTATGGATATCCACAGAATGCTGGTAAGGAACGGTAGGATCGGCATCGCCGTGTACAATAAATGTTGGCGGGCTGTTCTTATTGACATAGGTCATCGGTGAAACGGTTTTAGCAAATTCCTGGTCAGTAGCCTTATCACCCAGCCATTGTTTGGCCGATTTACTCGTAACATTTTTTCCATAACCCCAATCCCATACATCGGTAATGCCATACTTGTCGATGATCGCCGCCACTTTGATATTGTCAACTCCCGGGCAGTTGCCATCGAAACGATGATCGTTGCCAAGCAAACCCGCCATCAGCGCCAAATGCCCGCCGGAGCTGCCGCCCATGATGACGATCTTATTGACATCTATATTCAATTCCTTGGCATGTTGAATTAAATAGATCAGTGCACATCTTGTGTCCTCCACGGCTGCCGGTGCAGTCGCCTGGCCACTCAACCGGTACTCCATATTGGCAACGGCATAACCCATTTTGAAAAAAGTATTGAACCCGGTTTGCGATTCCTTCACTCCTTTGTTCCATCCACCGCCATGTATATTGATCACCACGGGTGACGGGCCCTTTTCTTTGGGAGGAAGATAAAGATCCAGTTTCCCTTCCCAATCCTTCACTTTGGTATAGACCAGGTTCAACTGTGCCGTAAACCCTGCCGGGTATTCTACGGGTTTGTAAGCAGTATCTGTTTGTGCGCTTGGTGCAAGCGACAAAACGAACAATGCTAACAATAAAGAATATTTTTTCATAGTTGCTTCTATTCGCATTAATAACCGGGATTTTGCTGGACCACCAACTGGGTGTGGGTATCGATCTCGTGTTGCGGGATCGGTAACAATAACTTATTGGATGTTACACTCGCCTGTAAACTTGCGATCGTAGGCACCGGTGTCGTATAATGACTATAGTGTACGAGATATTCATGCGCAAAATAATCTTTGATGACCTGCTCGGCTGTGATGCTGGTCATAGTGGTATTATAACGCAGAAGATCGTACCAGCGATGATTCTCGAAGGCAAACTCCAGTCTTCTCTCGTCAACCAGTGCCTTTTCAAACAGCGGAACTGTGTTGACGGTACCGGGTAATACAGCGAGGCCTGACCTGGTGCGTACCTGGTTGATATACCCGATACTCTCCGGGATAAATCCCTTTGCCTCTGCCATCATCAATAATACATCGGCATAGCGCAGCACCGGCCAGTCGCTCTCTCCATCATTGGTGATCGTCACGGGCGTCAGGAATTTTCTTACATACAATTCAGCAGCAGTCCCTGTTCCATAGATCGAAATAGTCACGGCTCTTCTTGCATCAGCAGGGATAAATGCGGTATCAAGATCCGTCGAGGGTGTGTTCCATCCAAGCCCTGAACCATTGATGACCGTTGACCCGCTGTTCAACGGACCAAAATCATTACCAAAGCTGGAACCCAGTCCTAAACCGCCGGCCTTATAACGCACTGCAAAAAGAATCTCTGAATTCAGTTCATTGGTAATAGAAAATACAGCAGGAAAAGTTGGCTGCAGAGAAAAACCGCTGTTTGTGATCACATCCTGCAATACTGTCACTGCATCTCCTTTCCTGTTCAGTGTCAGGTAAACTTTACCCAGTAATGTTTTGGCAGCCCATGCATTGGCTTTTCCTTTATCAGCCGCTGCAATCTGTGCAAATTTTACGCTACTCAAATAGCCTGAGGCCGCAGTAAGATCGGCCAGTATGATCTTATAGATATCAGCCGTTGAAGACCTGTTGATCGTTTTTGATTCGGCAGCGGAAATAGGTTTATGGACCAGGAATACTCCACCAAATAAACGCACCAGGTTAAAATACTGGTACGCCCGGATGAATAATGCTTCCCCCGCATATTGTTTCCTGTCTGCTTCGGAAATAGGTATATCAATGGCATTCAAATTAATAGTTCCGGCACCCGGATCGTAGGTGACACCCAGCTTTTGTAACATGATATTGGCATCGCGGATACTGTAATACGCATCCTGCCAATAACTATAAATAGCATTTTGAGAGGTCGCCGGAATGAACATATCAAGATCGCTCAGATCCCTGTTCAGCGAATTGTTGCTCGCCGCCACACCCTGCAATGAGTTGTCTGATCGCAATTCTGTGAATTGCCACTCCCGGTACAAAGGTCTGTACAGTGAATTATACACACTGTTCAATCCTGCTTTCACTTCTTCATAATTGCTGTAGTAAGTGCCTGTATTCAGGTTCGATTCAGGATAGAGGTCGATTGTCTTCTTGCATGAGCTGAGCACGATGCAACACAAAAGAATGACGGGTGATATATATTTCATAAAAATAGAATTATTCATTTAAAAATTCAGGTCAATACCAAACGTGAATGTCTTGGCGATCGGGAAACTTCCCCTTTGGTAACCATCGACAAGCGGGGTAGAATAAAAGGGAGCTGAAGTAAACCGCCCTTCAGTATTGATACCCCTGTACCCGGAAGCATTATGGAAGTACAGGTTTTGCGCGGAGAAATAGACCCGCAAAGATCCCAGTTTTGTTTTCTTTACCAGCTTATCAGGCAATGTATAGCCAACGATAACTTCTCGCAGAGCGTAGTAAGATGCATCTTCGATCACGTAGTCGGTCAGCATGGGGTTAAAGCCGACGGTAGAGTATACAGTTTTGCCATCACCCTGAAACAGGGGACTGACCCACCTGTTATCAGTATACCTTGAATTATACCGTCGTGTTTCCTGGTAATTGATATCCCCGTTAACAAGCGATCCGCCCTGCACACCCTGGAGCATAAAACTCAGGTCGAAATTCCTGTAAGTAAAATTATTCGTGAGGCCCCAGGTAAAATCAGGATAAGGGTCGCCTAATTCAGTACGGTCATCATCATCTATTTTTTTATCGCCGTTCAGATCTACCAGTTTTACACCGCCCAGCGCAATTCCGTTTGGCAGGGCCGTACTTAGTCCCGCATCCGTGATCTGTTGCTGGGAAAGCCATACTCCATCGGTCTTATATCCGAAAAACTGGACCAATGGCCCACCCACTTTGTTGATATACTGCTCAGAACGTTCACCTGAGTTAAGGAAGAAAGGCTCGCTCCCCAATTCGAGGATCTCATTCCTGTTGTGTGCAATATTGGCGGATGTAGTCCACTTGAAATTCTTGTTACGGATATTATTCGTTGTGATCTCCAGTTCAATTCCGTTGTTTTTCAAACTGCCGATATTATTCCAGCTGAAAGGTGCACCGGAAAAAGCCAATGTATTTTGACGCAACAACAGCTTGTCGGTCTTGGATTGATAAATATCAAATCCAATAGTAATGGCATTTTTGAATAATGCCAGGTCGAGGCCTCCATTGAACTGGAATGTACGTTCCCAGGTAATTCCTTCGTTGGCCAATATCTCTCTTGACGGCGAAAACCCTGCACCCGATGAGCCATTCCCGGCACCAATAGGATAATTGGCGGGGTACAACAGGTCGATCCAGGCGAATGGCAAAATGCGGTTATTTCCGCTTGCACCATAGCTACCCCGGAGTTTAAGATTACTGATCCAGCTTATTTTTTCAAAGAATTTTTCCTGGCTGAGCACCCATCCTGCCGAAACAGACGGGAAATAACCCCATTTATGTCCGGGTGCAAACATGGAGCTTCCATCAGCTCTTATGCTGGCAGATAAAAGGTACCGGTTTTTAAAATCATACGTAAGACGACCCAGGTAAGAAAGCAGGCCTACCGAGTTTTTAAGCGTATAAGATCCCCCCAGGCTGCCATTTGCGTCAATAGTAGGCGGCATGATTACCAGCGCATTATTGGCTGTCTGGATGTTATCGCTCGGAAAGTCGGTTCCGATTATTTGTTCGTCCCTGGTCCTTGTTTTTTGTGCAGTGAAGCCAGCCAGTAAGTTAATACTATGCTGTTTGATCTGCTTCTTGTAGGTGAGGGTGTTTTCATTCAGCAGGTCGATATTAAGATTATTATTATAAACACCCCTGTTTACTTCACCAGCCCTGTTGGAATTTCTTTTAGCAAAATCAATAGAGGTTCTGTAACTAACGTAAGCACTACCGGTTATTTTAAGATCAAGCCCCGGAATGATATTGAAGGTCAGGTCACCCGAGCTCAGTACCCTGTAGTCATTCGAAATGATCGCTCTTGTTTCCATCACCGACTTGGGTGTGTTATTGGCGGTATTAAAAGGAGTGATAGCTGTGCTGTTCACCCACATACTTCCATCCGGCATAACTCCATTATATACCCTTCCATTGAAATAGCGTGCTTGTGCAAAATCACCTGCTTTAACATCCGCCCACTGGGGATCCTGGCGCACGTAAGCAGCCAGCTCTTCATCCAGGTACACGGGCAGGTAAGACTGGAAACGTACAAAGTCAATATAGTTCACCGAAGGTCTTTCCCTTTTTATATAAGAAGGATTCAGGTTCAAAGAGAATTTCACTTTCTTACTGAGATCTGCATCTATTTTACTCCGCACATTGAACCGCTCGTATTCACTGTGGTACATCATTCCCTGGTCATTCTGGTAACCACCCGAGAAAAAATACCGCAAGGCGCTGCTACCACCCGATACACTCATCTGCAGGTTCTTTACATTGGCGGTACGGATCGCTTCTCTCTGCCAGTCGGTACCCTGTCCATGGCGCAATTGCTGTTCAATGATATAAGCGCCTCTCTCTGCAGTGGTAGAGGTCGAATTTTGCGTCGGCGGCGCGACACTTGGATCCTTTGCTTTTAATGCCGCTTCATAATACAACAGGTTCAGGTACTCTGTAGTAGTCATCATCGGGTATAGTTCATAGGCCTCTTTGGAACCGACCGAGAATTTAACGTTGAATTTCGGCCGGTTGGATTTACCGCTTTTGGTTGTAATAATGATTACACCACTTGCACCACGTGAACCATAGATAGCAGCAGAAGCGGCGTCTTTCAAAACTTCCACTGATGCAACATCAGCCATATTTACAAATGAAAGACCATCCGGAACAGGATGACCGTCTACCACCACCAGTGGCTCAGCTCCCGCATAAATGGAACCTACCCCCCGCACTCTCACTTTTGTGTCCGCACCCGATTCAGATGAAATATTCTGGATCTGGACACCGGCGATCTTTCCCTGCAAAGCCTGGTCCAGCCGGGAAGAAGGGGTTTCTTCCAGCCTGTCATTCTGGTATTTTGTTATAGCACCTGTAAGATGAGATTTCTTCTGGGTACCATATCCTATCACTACTACTTCGTCATTCGTTGTGGCCGCAGGGACCATTACAATATCAAATTTTATTTTATCACCAAGTACAACCGTCTGTGATGCAAAACCCACATAGGAAAAAATAAGCGTGGTGGTCTTGGTATCGACAGAGATGGAATAGGTCCCGTCGGCCTTTGTCGTAGTACCTCCCTTCTGTTTATCGGCCAGGATATTCACTCCTTCCAGCGGTTCATTCGTAGCCTGGTTCAGCACTTTCCCGGTCACTACTTTCTTTTGCGCCATCGCTGTGCCGCCCAGTAAGAGGAGGAGCATAAAGAGCAGGCAATGTGATTTTTTCATAACAACAGTTTAGGTTTTTATAAAATAATTTTAGTAGAAAAGGTTGATTCGTAAACGTTCTGCTTTATCACCGGCAAGGGATCTTACTTCATCCCTGCAGGACTTACAATTGAAACGACGACCGGCTTCCATCAACAGGAAATAACCTTCTTCGTATTCAAAATCTTTTATCTGCTGGCCCTGCCATTCTTTTTTCTTTATAAGGTAAGGCCGGAGCACATCGAATGCGTTTTTTAATGACTTACCGGAGGGGCTGGTATAATTCCAGAGATCCATCCCGGCATCATCCGCCATCAGCGCTATATTGAAAAAAGCCTCCATCACAAATGTGGTGTAATGCATAGAAGTGGTCCTTTCCATTTCCTTGGGAAACTGCCCCGCATCATCCATTTGTTTGTCGAGACGATCCTGTGCACTGACCACTGTTTTCTTTGCGAGTTCCATATTCCCCGTGAACAGCGCCATGGATAATTTTTGCGCATCATACCAGGCGCCGTGATTGTTACCTGCATTCATTTCATCGATGCCGTTCTTGCTGGTCGCCATCCATTGCAGCAACTCACCGAACCACTGCTGCATTCCCTTCTGATCAGCGCCGGTCCAGTATTTGGATCCCTGCAATAACCCGATCGCATCGATCAGTTTTACAAAATGGCGGGAGTCGATCATCCCCGCTCCACGACCAATGGTCACTCCCCTGATCGCCTGTGCAAAATTCAGGTTGGGATTCATCCGTGTGGCCGTATCGAGGAACCATACCCGCACCAGCTTCGCAGCATGTTCCGCATAGACTTTATCATCTGAAAAATAATAAGCCAGTGCCAGCGTATGCACTTCCGCGCAAAGCTTTGGCATATACTCTTTGTCCTTGTATTCTTTTACTTCAGGATTGGTCTCCCCGTCTTTCCGGATATAAGGAAGTCCGTCGGCTTTAGTTGGATCGGGCCAGTGATAGGGCGCCAGGCTCATATAGTCATGCTTATTGCCACTCGGCGGGTCATTCTTTTTTTCCATCACACTCACCGGTCCAAATTTCAACGCCGCATTGGCATCTTTGATCAATAGTTTATACGCCGCCAGTGCAGCCGCATCACCTGCCTGTATATTACTTTTATTCGCAGCCAGCGCAGCAGCATCCAGTACAAACACAACCGGTTTACCGGTACCGGGCTGCCTGTGTGCGCTGGCCGTGCTGCAAACCATAAAGGATATCGAAACAATAAAGACAGCTGCTTTTTTCATGCTTTTGTTTATTTAATGATCGGGATAGTTTTTTGAAGATCCACCCCATTCCCGCGGATAGAAACAGTATAGATACCGGATGGTAGTGTGGCAACCGGCATGTCTACGCTGATAAAACCAGCCGGCATAAAAATATTTTTCTTCACCATCGGCCTTCCGCTCATATCATACACCACGATATCGCCGAGCCTGGGTTCCGGAGAAAATACCCTTACGGTCAGGGTCGTTGGATTACTCAGATAGGCCAACATATACTGGCCAGACGTTCCGGCAAGAGGGAACACCGTCAATCTTGCGTTGACATATACAATATTATAATTATTGGAAGTAGCTCCGCTCAGCGTGATAGGGTAATATCCCGGTGACGATATGTCGATCGCGGTAGTGGTAGCCACAACCGGTGTCAGCAGGTTCGCTGGTGTTTCACCCAGAACAAAAGGTGAGTAACTGATCGTGAACGGCGGATTAGGCTGACCTTGTATTTTTATAGTATCCCTTACCGTTATGGCCAGGTTGGCTTTATTCACCGTCAAGATCCTTGAAACATCAGGTGCAGGGAAATAGCCGGCATTGCCTGCCTGGGATGCCGTGATAGTGGTCGTGCCGGCGCCTACTATATGAAAATTATTACCTGCAACTATTGCAACAGCAGGGTTGCTGCTTACAATTGTAACGGGGATCGTGTTATTGGTACTAACGATGGTCGTTGCAAAATCTGCATTGCCATACGTTTTGGTAGCAGGCTGCAGGAACGTGATCGTTTGATTTTGTTTGGGCTGTACGGTCAGTGTGCCGTTTACAAAGGTGATCGTATAATTCGCAGCCGTAGCACCGTTCACAGTTATCGGGTACGCCCCGGGTGGTGATGCCAATACGGCCGTGGTGGTAATATTGGCCGGTGTCAGCAGAACAGCCGGGGTTTCCAATAATACAAAACCAGTGTAGGTAGCTGTCAACGCGGGATTGGCCTGTCCTTCAAATTTTATTTTATTATCCGCTGTGATCGTTAATGCAGCTTTACCCACGGTAAGCGTCTGGCTCACACTGGCAGCAGGATAAAATCCATCACTGGCCTGTGAAGCATTGATAACACTCGTTCCTGTACCGGTAATATGAATAAGACCTCCAACAATAGTAGCTACTGCAGGGTTACTGCTGGTGTATACGATTGGCTGAGTAGTATTGAGACTGGTAGCACCCCCGTTAAAATCAGGATTACCATAGGTCTTTGGAGGCAATGCATTAAAAAGGAATGGTTGTACTTGCGGTATGGCACCCACACTGACCGGGCCAAAGCTGCCGATATTCGCATTCGCTATATTGGTAGTATTGTTAGCGGTGCCGGTTGGTAAAGACCAGGATGAACCGTTATTGCTGATCAATCCGATATCAGTGTTTGGTAATGTGGCAAATGTTGATCCTTCGAGTGCCGCATTCCATCCCAACTGGATATCACTATTACCCGTACCGCTGAGCCGGTTGATGCTCCACACAGCGTTCACCACATTTTGTTTTTCCGACGGTGTGAACGGCGTTCCGTTAATTGTACCATTCTGGGTGATCCCTTCAAATACGGTGATGGTAAAACCGGAAGAGGAAGATGGCGTTAATGTAACCGGCAAATAATAACTGGCAGTACCAACCGGGAGTGTTGTAGCAGATGCCAATCCATCATATTGCAAGACGCTCAGTTCAGCGGGACTGGCAGTTGAAACTGTAGCGATATAATTTGATGCATTGAATGTTCCGTTAATAACACCACCACTGTTGATTTTAACAATATCCAATGGACGTAACGTGATCTTTCCATTTACTTTAAGATGATCGGAAACAGTAAAAGCCCTGTTAACAGTGATCGGTGCATTGACCTCGATGAACTTCGCCGTGATAGGAGTTCCGGTTGACGCGGTAGTGGTACCAAATGGCCAGGTTGTGGCCGCGTTTATAATATAGTTTACGTTGTCATTGAATGTTTGTGTTCCTGTCAATTGCACTGAACCGGATGCGGGGTTAAAACCGTTTGTATTGGCATTTAACATAGTTGCTCCCCCACTGAAGACAGAAAGCGCCACCCCGGTACCATTCGTTACAACAGGATGAGAAACAAAAAGAGAATCACCGGTAACAGATACGGAAACAACGGCTGTATTCGGAGCAATACCCGTACCCGTGATCAATAAACCTCTTGCAGTCGAAGTGATGCCAACATTTCCCCTGATGATACTCGAACCTGCTGTTAAATTTCCCGTGCCAGCAGCAGGAACTGTCAGGCCTGTTGTCTTGAAGGTTCCGTTCCCGGAAAGTTTGAAAGAAGCAAAGTCAAGTTTACCAAAAACATTTACTGACTTATCTACAGCAATATCTTTACCCATTGTTACACTGGCATTGTCAGCTACGATCAGTGCCGCAAGGCTGATGGCCCCTGAACCAGTTATGGATTGCGGAGTATTTCCTGCCAGTATTAATTCATTGGTGCTTGTAACATCTGCAACCAGGTCGCCATTTACGATCATATTACCAAGTACTACGGTTTGGCCGCTGGTATGCATGGTGAATGTGCTGCCAGTATTGACTGTCAGGTTATCGATTTGGTAGACGGTACCCAGTTGAAGAAGTGTCGCGTTATTTTCTACAATTATATTCCCATAGCTTTTACGGTTAAAAAAATTACCCGCAGTAGATGCGGTATTTGTAGCACGATGATGCCAGGTACTCCCGGTTTTCATATCAATGGCTGAAAAACCACCACCGCTACCCAGGGGACTGTTGCCCCCGTCATAAAAAAGTTCGGAGCCGGCTTCAAATACCACCCATTTTTCCGTATTCTGTGAACTGCTGCCAAAAGGATACGAGGAAGCGCCGGTTATATTGGTATAGAATTTAGACCCGCTGGTGAAGACAAAGGAGCCTGCGATCCCTGTTAAGGGTAGTATCGGGTTATTAAAACGGAATTGCTGATTCGTAGTAACGCTCACTTCACCATTTACGCGGCCCGTGGTAATATTAGTATTCATATCGATCCGGAAACTACCGTTCCCCGGACCAAATCCCGCCTTGGAACTGGCATCCACAAAAAAATCATCACCCGCTTCTCCTGCAATTACTACGGTCGTTGTGCCGGAGGCTATCCTGGTAAGATTAATGTTTGAGTTGTTGAAGAACTTCAACTGGGCACAACTGATGCCGGCCGAGCTTGTCGCAGTGAAAGGATTACCCCCAACACTGATATTGTCAAACACCAATATATCCGTGACATTTGAATTGGATGTCCGGAAAGTACCGGTGCTATTGGCAACCGTGTTCCAGTTGGAAAGTACATTGATCGAGTCATTGTTATTTCCCACCCAATAATAAGTGGTTTGTGCATTGACAAACACGATGCTCAAAAGGAAAGCGCAGATAAGTAAACCTTTTTTCATAATAGCAGCATTTAAGATTATCGTTAGTTATCCGAATTAGTTCGTCAGGATTATTTTTTTCTTTGATGTTATAAATGTGATACATATCCAGGATACCGGCACCATTAAAGCAGCCAGTACAAATAGTGTTGTATAACTTGTTTTTGTTAAGGACGGCACTAAAAAAGTAAGGATGATGGTCCCGGCAACAGCAGCGGTTCCACCCATGCCGGATACAGTTCCGACATTCTTACCGTTAAAATAATCTGCCGGCAATGTTTGCAGGTTATTAATTAAGAACTGGAAACCGAACAATGCTCCGCTTATCAGTGCAATAGCAATATCCACATGGTCTTTCAGTTCGTTCAAATAAAAGGCAATAGAAGCCAGGGAAAGCAGCATGATCACACAGCCAATCGTGATTGCATTCTTTCTTGCTTCTTCCGGGGCCATTCCCTTTTTTACCAGTGATGAAGAATAAAAGCCGCCAGACAACCCGCCAATAGCGGCAAACAGGTAAGGCACCCAGCCAAAAGCACCAACCTGTTTGATGTCAAAAGCAAATTGTTCTTTCAGGAATGTTGGCAGCCAGGTAACGAACATCCACCAGATAGGATCGATAAAGAAACGGGAACTGATTATTCCCCAGGTATTTTTAAAATTCAGCAACTGTTTCCATGAATAAACTTTCACTTCAGTTGTTGCTGTCTTTTTATTTTCTGCATCAAGAATATGCACTTGCTCTTCTTTAGTGATCCATGGATGCCTGTCGGGTGTATTCTTATTAATAAAAAGCCATGGGATGATCCATAACACCCCCAGGAATGCAATGCCTAAAAAAGTCATTTGCCAGCCTGTCATTGCATAAGACCATGCAATAACCGGCAATGCTATTACTGATCCCATTGAAGCACTGGCGCCAAAAATCCCTTGTGCTATGGCTCTCTCCCTCGCAGGGAACCATTCTGCATTACTCTTGGTAGCGCCGGGCCAGTTACCCGCTTCACTTACTCCAAGCATTGCCCTGAATATGCTGAATGTAGCCAATGATCTTGCTATTGAATGTAATCCGATCGAAATACTCCATCCGATAATTGAAACAACCATTCCTAATCTTGTTCCGATGGCATCCATCATCTTACCGGTTACGGTTTGCCCGATAGCATACGCTACGAGGAATATGTTCGTGATCAGCGCCAATGCGTTCTTGCTATCGGCATCTGCGATCCCGAACTCTTTATAGATATAAGGCCACATGATATTGATGGCACTTCTATCAATATAGTTAATGATAGTTGCCAGCCCGATGAGCCCAATGATCCACCATCTGAGTCCTTTTACTTTCATAATTTCTTTATCAGGTCAAACCATGATTGACAAAATCTTCCCGCATCGGGCTGAAAATATCGATCAGGACACCGGGCTCCAGGCAAACGGCGCCATGTACCACATTGGGTGGTATGTAAAAGGCATCCCCGCCCTTCAGCACTTTTTTCTCTCCCCCAATTTCCACTTCAAAGGAGCCCCTTTCCACATGCGTGATCTGGGTATGGTGATGCTGGTGCAGTGATCCAACAGCACCTTTTTCAAATTCCACTTTCACTACCATGAGCCTTTCATCATAGCTCATGATCTTTCTTCTCATTCCGGGCCCCGCTGTTTCCCAGGGGAGTTCGTCGTTCTCAATAAATACTTTTACAGTTTCGGTCGTTCCCATTTCCATTCGGTTTGGTTATCAAATCTTGTTTTCTATTTTATTGTTTTACCATCATACAAAACGGTACAGGGCCCGGTCCAGCTGAGTACCAGCCCTTCCTTATTATATACATGACTGCTTTGCAGCCCCGCGTCATTATTGCTCTGTGCGATCACCAGTTTTTTTCCACCGATCAGTATCTCCGCAACCGATACATTTTCATCATTCGTCAGCAACCGGATCTGTTGTACAGACGGGTACGAGTTGGCAGAGAATTCAGATATCGGGTCAAAACTTCCGTGTATCTCCGTCACGTTCACAAAACACTTATTCTCTCCGTTTTGACGGATGATCATCGCCGGTTCATGCCGGAGATTAAAATCCGGGTCATTGGCGCCGGAACGGGTGAAATATACCCGGGCTTTCCCTTCAACCAGGGAAGAAATGGTATAATAGGTTCTGTCATTCAGGAAAGTGAGCTGGACAATAGTGTCCTTCACTTCCCCTTCCGCTTCCTTCCACAGGAACTGGTAACCATTCTTCTTCCCCAGCGTTTCCTGCCTGGAAGAGAATGATTCATACTTAACGGAAGTATTGATCAGTTGTCCGTTATAATGGAAGGGCAGATCGTACTGATGATCTTCCCTGGAAGAAGCATTGAAGATATCGGCCATTATTTTTTTACCATCCGGCAATTCGATCATATACACCGTCCGCTGCAACCTCACTCCCTTGTATGCATTATCATCACGGGCAGCAGTTACCTGTGCTGCTCCGCCGATATGACTGAATAATTTATCAGGGTGAAAATTCTCCGACACATCTTCCTTTCCATCGAAATGACTTTTTTCATCCACGACCATTGTGTTATGCGCAATCGTCTGGGCTGCATAGCTTTTTGTTTCCGGCAAATAACGGCCACCGTATTTCTGTTCGATACCGATAAAACGAACGGCGCCATAATCTGTCAGTATCTCATTCCCCTTATCAAACAGGTTAATATTAAGCTTGTCATAATGTCCGTGTGAAAGACCATGAGCGGAATATTTATAAATAAGGGTAGTCAGGTCCTTGTTTTTTCCGCTGCGCAGCAGGCTGACACCCCCTTCATCTCCTTTCATGCCATCCTGGTATTCAACAGAGCGGTAAGGAAAAAATTCCGGCATACCCTTTCCCGTTGCAATAGCCGCCGCAATGGACACCCCGCCCCTGTTCAATAAGACCCTATCCTGTTTTTTAGCCACAAAAAGCAAACCTGCATCTTTTCCATAGACATCCCAGGCTGCATCAATAGCAGTGACGAGTTCATTGCTCGTATAATCCTTTTCTTTTAACGCGTCATTCATTGCAAAAAAAGTTCCATCCAGGTTCGATTGCTGCAAACCGGAGAGCAAAGCCTTGTGTAAAATGCGGTCACGGTGTTCGAATACTTTTAAGGAAGGACGTGCGTTATTCAGGGCCGTGGCAAAAAGGTAGTAAGGCAGGATCGCATAGCGTACATAATAAGGGCCTTCCGTATAATAGCCATCGGGAGAGAACAGGCCATCCATCTGTGCGATAAAACCACTCTTGCCTTTTTTATCCGTTCCATAGAGCGCCATATCAATCCATTCTTTATTATTCGTGGCAATACCGGCGATCCCCACACCGGCACAGGCCCATACCCCGTGGTTATGGATCAGGTCGAACCATTTTTTGAGATCCTTGGTGAAATAATCTACTTCGGGTTTGAAAGCGCCTTCTTCAATTTTTTTCCTGTCGGTAACTGATAAAGAATTATAAACAAGATCATAGGCCATCCCCGCATACACGAGCCAGTTGGCATCGTTCAGTGCCTGCCAGAAAATACGCCCGGGTGAACCGCTGGTCGCCTGCGGGTGTTTTCCCAGTGTCGGGTTCAGCAGAGCATACTTCAGCATCATATCTTTTACCAGCTTTGCATACTTCGCATCACCGGTAATATTATATAATACGCCGCTGTTGAACATCAGCATATAATTCGATTTATGCTTATCGTGGGTATAACCGCCCGCGGGATCTTTGGGAAAAGGAACATCCACATCTTTCCCGATCCATTCATCTACTTCTTTCTTTGTATCGTTATAGGAGCGGGTGAGCAGCGGATACCTGGAAAGATTTGTTTTTACCAGTGCTGCCTCTGTTTTTGTAAAAAAAGTGACCGGGTGCTGGGCATTTACCAGCACGGGCAGTACAAGCAGGCATATCAATTTCAGCAATCGCAGCATACCAATCAGTTCAGTTTATAGCAATATAGTGAGCCGTTCAATCTTACTAAGCGAAATACGATCCGCCATTGATCTCTATACTTTCCCCATTGATAAAAGAAGAAGCATCACTGGCGAGATATAAGACCAGGTCACCCACTTCCCTTGCTTCGCCTTCCCTTCGTAAAGGAGTGCCCGCCGCCACATTTGCCCTTACTTCCGGTTTGGTAAATGTGTTATGGAAAGTAGTATTGATCATACCCGGTGAGATACAATTTACACGTATTCCTTTCGGTCCGAGTTCTTTTGCCAGTCCGCGGGTCAGGGTGAGTACACCGCCTTTTGCCGTTGCATAGGCCAATGCGCCAAAACCACCTCCATCCCTTGCCGCCTGTGAAGAAAAGTTAACGATCGCCCCGCCTTCTGTCATATGCGGTACCACAGCTCTTGTAACAAGATAGGCCGATTTCAGGTTCACATTGATCACCGCATCCCAGAATTCCTCGTCAAGGTCGGCGAGTGGTTTACGGCCCATCAATCCACCGGCAACATTCACCAGTATATGAATAGTAGTACCAAAAGAAGACAGGCAAGCCTCCACTACTTTTTTTACATCCGCTGACCTTGTCATATCACCGTATACCGCAATAGCTTCACCGCCTGCTTCTTTTATCAGGCGGACGGTTTCATCCGCATCTTCCTTATTGGAAAGATTATTGATACAAACCCTGGCTCCTGCCCCGGCTAATTTGACGGCAGCCTGTCTCCCGATATCACGGGCACCCCCCGTTACAATGGCTACTTTTCCTTTTAATGAGTACATCCGGTTGTATGATTTAAAGCGCAAATGATACTAAAGCCGCTGAAGATAAGGTTGGCCGAATTGCGGTGATGAAAGAAGTAATAAAGGCCCGGCATTTCCAAACTGCAAATCGTCCGGTGTAATAATAGATTGATTTTACAAACTGGCACGTTGCAGCTCATTTGAAAATTTCAAATAATTATCCATTTTATCACAATTATTGAAGCAAAATTGATATATACAGAATAAATCGTAAAATTTAAGCTCCGGGAACGCTGCCGGTAACGCTGCCGGGATTTCCGTAATGATATTTAATTTAGCTTTATTCAACACAGCCACATGAATAAACCTGCAACGATCAAAGACATTGCCCGGCAACTGAACATCTCAATTTCTACTGTTTCCCGTGCCATGCGCAATGCCCCGGATGTAAATGCCGACACCAAAAGAGCCGTGATGGCCCTTTCGGAAGAACTGAATTACCAGCCGAATAAATTAGCGCTGAGTCTGCGCCAGAAGCAAACACATAATATCGGCGTCATCGTTCCCAACCTCGATTATGTGCTGGCAACAATGGTAAAAGGCATTGATGAAGTGGCACTGGAAGCGGGTTATACGGTTATGGTCTGCCAGAGCAACGAGTCCTTTGGAAGAGAGATCGTCAATACACGACGGTTACTCGATAGCCTGGTAGACGGCTTTATCATTTCTGTTTCCAGTGAAACAAAAGTG
>DASYLC010000430.1:0-3284 GCA_036009775.1 Chitinophagaceae bacterium | reverse complement strand
GAAGCTACTGCGTAGATGGACTGACGCATTCTTCGTTCAACCATGCCCTTTAGTTTGGCATCATAGGCCTTGGAAAAAGCAGAGGAATATTGACGAATGATGACCCCGTTGCGGTCTTCAAAAGAATACTTCTGGTCACCGGGAAATTGGCTGGTCAGTTCTTTTTCAAATTTGAGAACGGAGTCAGAAGCCGCGGCACTTTCCAATACTCTTTTCCAGATAAAATCCGCAGGGTTCTTAATGTATTCTGCTTTGCCGATAAAAAAATCCCATTCTTTTTCCGCAAGTAATTCAGGTATACGGCTCTCCCAGAAACCATGGATGCCCTTCTGATCGGTGTACTGCCCGTTGTGATTGGTATTGGCGTGAAGGGGCACATGTGAATCGGCGATATAGTGACCGATCTCCGCCGACAGTTTCAGGATCCTGGCCTGGTTCTTTTCTTTAAAAGCATCGGTGAGCCGGTAAAGCATGGTCTGCAGCCACCAGGGAACGATACCATAGGTATTCAACGTATCTTCTGAGTATTTTGCTATCGCGTCATTCCATTTGCGGGGAAGGTTATCATAGGGATATACGCCATAGTGATCGATATCGATATAATGCCGGGGGCCTTCTTCCGGTATCGCATACCTTCTCATATCGGGGTCCACGGCATGTTCGGTCAGGAAATCGATCTGTGATTTATAGAGGACCATCATTTCCGGTGGTAACAGGAACACAGCGTAATAGTTGATCCTTTTGTGCGCATAGAAACCCCAGCAAAACGATTGTTTCGCAAAAGCTACGCAAAGAGTAAGAAGAACTATCTTTTTCATTTACGGTATTACGATATTTTCTTTTCTGCTTCGTCCAATGGAATGGTTTCAGCAGCGAGGTCCACCACACCGCCGGTCACCGCATATTTCATAGCTTCTCCTGAACTGATATTCTCTACCTTTTTCACTTTATCCCTGGGAAGGATGAATAATTGACCTGCCCAGTGATAGGATTGGGGCACATATACCGAGACATGGTCGGAACCCAGTTCGAATTTTTCCATTTCCTCATCGGTAATAAATCCCACGACCCATACATCATTGTTAAATGCCTGGGCCAATACTGCGGAACTGAATTTCTTTTTCTCTCCCGTGAAAGCCCCAAAAAAATCCCTTACGGAAGAGTATATGAATTTTACACCGGGTGTCTTCTCCAGCCAGGAATCAAAGAGATTGAATAGCCTGGATTTGATAAAAAAGGTACTTAAATAACCGATAGCAATTATTGTTACAATAATGATCACGAACCCGAGCCCGTAATTCTTTACCCGGTGGCCAATGGTTTTGCCATCAATATCCTTTACCGGCTCCCGGAAGATGGGTATCCAGTTATCCAGCGTGGATACGATCCAGTAGATCGAGTAAATAGTGATGGCCAGCGGGGCGAGGATCAGGAGTCCCTGCAGCAGGTATTGAAATAGTTTTTTCCACTTGAACGGCTCTCTTGGCATAAGATTGGTCCTGCCTTGATTCCGGCAGGTGGGCTAAGGTAAATTAAAAAAAGATGAGCGGTCCTATGTTAAGTTCTGAGCTAAGGTATTTGCCTCAAGCAGGGTTCGCAGAGCACACAGAGAACTGGTATTCGAATTCTTCGCATACCCGGCGGTCTCAGCGTGAAATTTTTAAACAGGAACCCGGCTGGTTTCGGTGAATGGCCGAAAAAAACCGGTGGAAACTTTGGTAACGAAATAAGTTTCCGTAGTTTTGTGCCCGAAATCGAAGAAATGGAACCGAAGGAACGCATATTAGTCAAGGCCGAGGAGTTGTTCATGCAATTCGGGATACGCTCTGTATCCATGGATGATATTGCCAACAACCTGGGTATGTCGAAAAAGACCCTCTACCAGTATTTTGCCGATAAGGATGAGCTGGTGGAGGCCGTGGTGGACGGGCATGTCAATGAGGTGGAAGGAGATTGTATCAATTGCCGGAAGAACGCCAGCGATGCCATCCACGAGATCTTCCTGACCATGGAGCATATCATGGAAGAGCTGCACAATATGAACCCGATGTTGCTGTACGACCTGGAAAAATTCCATTTCAAAGCTTACCAGCGTTTTAAGGACTATAAGGATAAATTCCTGTTGCAGATCATCCGTAACAATATCGAATGGGGTATCAAAGATGAACTGTACCGGGAAGACCTGAATATCGATGTATTATCCAAATACAGGATCGAATCCATCATGATACCGTTCAATGTGGCCGTATTTCCCCCCGGAAAATACAACCTGGCCAAGACCTCGGAGATCATGATCGAGAATTTTACGTATGGACTGGCCACGATCAAGGGTCACAAACTGATCCAGAAATACAATGAACAACGACAAAAAAATCTTTCGTATGAAGAGAGTAAGAAGTAAAAGAACGGTTATAATATTTGCCCTGTTTGCCTTGCCGGCATTGGTAATGGCACAACCGCCGGATACTGCAGCGGTCACTAAATATGAATTCTCGATCCAGCAGGCGGTGGACTATGCGAAGAAGAACAATGCGAATGTAAAACTCGCTTTGCTGGATGTGCAGACGCAGGAGCAGGTGAACAGGGAAATAACTGCCCGTGCTTACCCGCAGATCAGTGGAAATCTTGGAACGACCTACAACCCGAACGTGGCGACGCAGGTCATTCCCAACTTTATTTCACCTGCTACCTACCAGGTGCTGATCGACCAGGGTGTAAAGGATGGTAATGGCAACCCCATCACCATGCCCAATGACTTTGGTTTTATCGCCGCGCAATTCGGAACAAAGTATAGTGCGAACGTCGGTGTTTCGCTTAGCCAGATATTATTTGACGGGCAGGTGTTTGTAGGCCTGCAGGCAAGGGGAGCGACGATCAAGTTTGCACAAAAAAAAGTAGAACTGACGGAGGAGATCATCAAAGCGAATGTTTATAAGGTCTATTACCAGTTGGTGGTCAGTAAAACACAGATCGAATTATTGGATGCAAATATTTCCAGGCTTGAAAAACTATTGCACGATACAAGAGAAATATATAAAGCAGGGTTTGCCGAACAACTCGATGTTGACAAGGTAAGTGTGCAGCTCGCCAACCTGCAAACAGAAAAAAGCAAAGTGATGAACACGGTATCGAATGGTTACTTCGGTCTGAAAGTACTGATAGGGATGCCTTTGCGGGATCAGCTGGTCTTGACCGATTCACTCAGCAGCGACCAGATCAAAGAAGGCGCATTGGGCGCCGGTACGTATGCTTACGAAGATCGGAAGGAATACCAGTTTGCACAG
>DASYLC010000429.1:0-8616 GCA_036009775.1 Chitinophagaceae bacterium | reverse complement strand
GCCTGCTGCTCCCGGGCAAAACCAATAATTTCTTCCACAACATTGTCCCCGTTAACATAATTGAAACCAGGGTCATAGTTTTTCAGTATCTCCTCCAGATCAGCGATAGCTTTTTCCTGTTTCGGAGAATTCCTTTCTTTTCCCTTGCTTTTCACATTCACTACTTGCAGTTTTGCGGGCAAAGCATCCAGCAATTCATGTAAATGCAATACCGGTAATTTATCTATTTCGCTGAGATCGGTCGTTAAGACAATGGTATTGATCCCTTTTCCAAGCAAGACATCTTCGGGTACGATCAATACGGGGCATTCGCCTTTTTGCAAGAGCTGTGTTGTGGTACTTCCCAGAAGGAACTTGTCAAGCCCCGATTTACCGGAAGCGCCCATAACGATAATACCAATCTCTTCTTTCCGGGTTTGTTCGTTGACCTGCCAGGCCATTCCTGTGAGCCCGCTATCTTCTGCTACCAGGTCAATTTCGATACCTTTTCCTGTCATTGACCTAAGCCGGTCCTGCAACAGGCTCAATTCTTCCATGCTCTGCAGGTAAACCTCCTGATCATCATTGTTTACAAGAGGAACACCAGTCGGGTTGGCAAAAGCTATCGCTGCCTGGTATGCATGGTAGAGGAGAATTCGTTTTATTCCTAAGGATCCGGCCAGTTCACAACCATATTCGGATGCACGAAAAGCCGACTCGGAAAAATCGGTCATGATGAGCATGTTTTTCATAGTATCTTTTGTTGATTTCGTGAAAGAACCACGAATTCCTTGCCAGCTTCTTAATTGATATGTGGAATATCTGCCACGTTGCGTAGAAAGTATTTTATTTTTAAGTATTAACGTGATCCTTCCTGCGTCATATTGTTGTTCAAGCATAATTAGCCAGCCTTAATGTAACTTCATTTTGCCGCAACAAACCCGGGAGCCGGGAAATATTTACTGCACCAATTTGAAATCCCATATGGGCTGCTGGTGCAACAAGTGTTGCACAAAATAGTTCCAGAGTTTTTTATTAAAATACTCGGCGGTTTTTCCCTGGTAGCCATGCCGCTGCCCTGGGAATATCAGCATATCGAATTCCTTATCGGCTCTCACCAATGCCTCGGCAAGTTTGAATGTCGCGGAAGGATTGACATTTTCATCGATGCCGCCATGTACGATCAATAATTTTCCTTTAAGGTTACCAGCCATTGTTATGTTGGATACCTGGTGATAACTGGAATCTACCGGCCAGCCCATATACATTTCGGGCCACCAGTCTTTCTCCATCCGGAAATCGTGATCGGCGGAACTCGCCACTGCCACTTTATAGAAATCCGGGAATTCCAGCATCGCATGTCCCGCATCGTAGCCACCGGCTGAATGACCGAAGATGCCTACGCGGGTAGTATCTATCCATGTATATTTTGCTCCCAATTGACGAATAGCAAGTACATGATCGAGCAGGTTCTTGCCCATGTTCTTATACGAAACATTGTGAAAGGCTTTGGAGCGTCCGGCCGTGCCCATGCCATCGATCGTTACAACAATAAATCCCAGTTCCGCCAAAGCCTGGTTGCTCCGGCCGATGGATGCGCTGAAACTACGGGGATACATATTTGTATGTGGTCCCGTATACGATTGATCTATCACCGGGTATTTTTTCAGGGGATCGAAATAAGTAGGTTTCCACATTGCACCATAGATGGTTGTTATGCCATCACGTGCCGTGGCTGTAAAGGTTTCAGGAAATCGATAGCCCAGGGCCAGCAGGTCATAAATATCCGCTTTGCTGATATCGGAAAGGATGGCACCCGTGAATGCATCGCGGACAACACTCCGGGTCGGTTGCGAAGCCGTTGACATATTATCGATAAAATATTTTCCATCGGGTGATGCGGCTATGTCGTGGTTCAGGTCTTCCGGTGTAAGCAATTTTGGAGCACCTCTATCAATATTGACCCGGTAAATATGCTGCAGGTAAGGGTTCCGGTCTTTCTCTTTCCCCGATGCCGCAAAAAGAATATCCCGTTTTCCTTTATCAATGAAGACAATATCGTTGATATAGTATTCGCCTTTTGTCAATGGCTTTACCTGTTTACTTTGCAGATCGAGCAGGTATAATTGCCGCCAGCCGTCTTTCTCCGATGTGAGTATGATCTTATTCCATTCTTCAACCAGCCAGGACCGGTAGCCATCGGTGTTTGTCGTACTTTTTTCGCTGTACAGTAATTCTTTTATGCCGGCGTCCATATTGTAGCGGTACAGGTCCGTTTGCTGGTATCCACGGACCTGGTTTTCGGGATAAATGACAGGATGTTTTGCCGACCATTCAAAATCCGCAGCGTTGACATTACGGAATTCATTCAATACCATCTCCTGGCCTGATTCTATATTGAAGAGAACGGGTAGCATATACACCATATCCGTATCACCGGGTGAGCCGCGATAGTAGGATAGCAGTTTTGGTTTGTACAAGGTGTCCACACTCCAGTCGAGCAGGTACATTTTTTGCCCCTTGCTCAGGTCACAGATGAACGTTTGGATCCATTTTGAATCGGGCGACCACTGCACACGGAAATGAGTTGGCCGTTCCCCATTCTCTCCTTCGATGATCTCGCCCCATCCATAATAACTGGCGTACTCATAGTTCTTTTTGCCGGAGGTACTGAGTTGTTTTTTTTCTCCCGTAGCGGTGTTGCGGACAAAGAGGTTATAGTTTTCCGTATAAGCGATCCATTTTCCATCGGGCGAAGCTTGTTCCGCCCGGTTGGGCTGTGGTCGTTCAGCAGCAGGTGTTATCGTGTAATCCTGTGTATTTAACTCATACGTTTTCCCGTCTGCATTAAAACTGATCCTGGAAGGCGAGAGGTAACGGGGCTCTGTCACCGGCAGGTTATTGGCCTGGGTTGGTTTGCCGGATCGTTGGGAAAGCGAGTCGGCCAGTCGTTGATGATCGAGTAACGGGCTTACTTCACCCGCGTTGTATTTGTATTGATTGAAATGTTTGCCCTGCCTGTCCAGGGTAATGAAAGAGAACCCGCTGCTATCCGGGAACCAGTTCACTGTTATATTGGCGTTGAAAACACGTTGGTTGGAAAGATTCCTGATATGTAATGCGGCGGCCCGGTTGTATTCGGCTAGGCCGGGTTTTTGGGCCATTGACAATACGGGGCAGACTAATAACAGGAAACAGGCGATCTTTTTCATATTCTAATTTAAGGAAGAAATAGAGATGAGTAATAGTATACTTATGATCCCGCAATTTCCGGTTTTGCCAGTTGCCCGCTACTGATACGTTACGAATTGCATGCAGGACCTGATATATGGTGTCAGCTTCACTTCTTACAGGACGCTGCGCCAGCGATAAACCTCCGGGGGAATACATATTTGACAGATAGTTAGTACCGCGCAGGGAAATACCGGCATTCGTTTAGTCGTTTTCCGGTGATAACAAATTCTTCAGACCCTTCGAGGTTCAGCGGATCAAGTGATCAACTTTTTCAGTCATTAGTTACAGATTAATGACAACGGGATCGGGAGTAAAGTACGGGTCATCTCCCAACGAAGAAAAGAAATGGTTATGAATACATTGAGATGGTATTTATCTGCTGTTGTGAGTCGTTAAATAATCAATAGTTCCCGTTCCGTAATTGAATAAAAGCTTTTACTAAAGCAGTATCCCGCTGACCGGATTTAATGGCTTCTTTTATAATTAAATTATAAATATGAAAAAAATATTAACGCTTTTCTCCATTGCATTTAGTTTGCAGCTACCGGCACAAAATGTAGGCATTGGTATTACTATCCCACTGGAGAAGCTGCACGTGGCCGGCAATATTAAAACGGATACTATAAAACCCAATGCTATGCTTTTAACGCCCAATGCCGGTTTGGGTAAAGTACTTACCAGTGATATTGCGGGCAATGCCAGTTGGCAAAACAATATTGTTGCGCCGGGCAATACCGGGTTTGGTGTATGGGGTGATTGTGCTACCAATGGTAATATATCAGAATATAATCCTGTTGCAGACACTCCGGGAGATTCACTTGCATTTTTTGGACACAGTGTAGCTGTTTCGGGGAATTATGCCATTGTAGGCGCTTACCAGGATGATATTGGTGCCGGCAACGACCAGGGTTCAGCCAGTTTCTATAAATACAATGGCGGCACCTGGGTGTTCATGCAAAAAATAACAGATGTCACAGGGGCAGCAAATGATTTTTTCGGATACAGTGTATCTATTTCGGGCAACTATGCCATTGTGAGTGCACTCCAGGATGATATCGGGGCCAATACCGACCAGGGATCTGTCAGTATCTATCAATTTAACGGCAGTAGTTGGGTGTTCATGCAAAAAATAACAGATGCTACCGGTGCTGCGGGTGATGTATTTGGGACCAGGGTATCTATATCCGGCACTTATGCGGTTGTAGGCGCTACTGCAGATGATGTTGGGGCAAACACAGACCAGGGATCTGCGAGTATTTATAGATACAATGGAAGCTCCTGGGTTTTGATGCAAAAGATAACGGATGCATCAGGGGCAGCCGGGGATTTTTTTGGATTCAGTGTTTCCATATCCGGCAATTATGTGGCTATTGGAATTCCCTTTGATGATGTTGGCGCAAATGCCAACCAGGGCTCTGAAAGTATTTACCAGTACAATGGAAGCAATTGGGTATTCATGCAAAAGATAACGGATCCGTCCGGAGATGTAAATGATAATTTTGGCTACAGCGTAGCTGTTTCAGGCAACTGTACAGTTGCAGGGGCTTATGCAGATGACGGTAATAATGCCGACCAGGGTTCTGCCAGCATTTATCAATATAGTGGAAGCAATTGGACATTAATGCAAAAGATAACGGATGGATCAGGAGCCGCTGGTGACTTTTTTGGATTTAGCGTTTCAATCTCGGGTAATTATATTATTCTGGGAGCTCCTGAAGATAAGATAGGCATAAATACCGGGCAGGGCTCTGCAAGTATTTATTTAAGAGTAGGCTTAGGCTGGCAAAAACTACAATATGTAACCGATCCGGCAGGTTATAATGGTGATAGTTTTGGTAATGTTGTTGCTATTGATGGCAGTACGAAAATATTTTTAATTGGGGCAGAGAGTTATGCAACTGGAAGTGGCAAAGTTGTCTTTGGTAAAATAAATTAATTTTTATTTGTTCATCTTACAAGAAAAAATTTCTCCCGCAGAAATGCGGGAGAAATTTTATTTTAAAGCAGTAGCGTTTAATATCCGCTCATTCGCCCATATCGGGGTTAAGAAATGAAAAGATTGCTTTTGTATAGGCAGTCTTTTCTAATTTATTAATTTCATTGATGGCTTACTGTCACATTATAGATCAGCACTTCGCCATAAGCGCTACAGGATTCGGAAGAGCCAGGTGTACCGGTGCAGGATGATTGTGTATACGCACCTGCTTTAAAATAGGCACCTGAATAGGACTGGTTCAGGGTATATTTCAGTACATCATTGTAATAGCATTTTGTCTGGTTATTCGATACAACAAATTTTACTTTAAATCTTGTGCCTAATACATAGCTACTGGTGAGTGTAGGGCCGTCGTCACCATTGATATCAATAAATAATTTTGATCCTTCCAGCCTGAACACGATCACATCATCACCGGCATCATGGATCTGGCCGGCAACAATATGGGGCTTCACCACCGGTAAATGCATGATGGCCTGGTCGATCTCCATTGTGTGCGTGCCGCTACCGGAGGACCAACTGGCATTCGTAGTCCCGTTATTGGTCATTTCCCTTAATTCACTTCTGGGATAGCCTGATCCACTGGTAGTCGCACCACCCGTATGTGCACGGAACAGAACGCCCGTATTCGTAGCATTATTTTTAAACCAGGGATCGATCGAATAAGCTGCTAACTGCGGCTGACTTATTTCATCCGCATTAGTACCGCCATCGGGCCCATCAACAGGTATGGTGATCTTCCAGTTTGTAAGGTTTAATATATTGGCCGGTAATGACCCGCCACCGGATGATGATGTTGTAGCCGATGCTTCATTGCTATAAGTGCTGTTGCCTGAAGCATTATAAGAACGGATGCGATAGAAATAGGTTGTGTTCGCTGTTAACCCGGTATTGCTAAAGGACACCGCACCAGCAGCGATACTGCCGGCAATCTCTGAATACGTGCCCCCGGATCCGGTTTTGCGTTCGAGTTTGAAACCTGTTTCATTATTGCTGTTATCGCTCCACGCCAGGTTGATAACCGATGTTCCGGCTGCTATTGCAGTTAAACCTGATGGCGCAGCAGGGGGAGGAGTCGATGATGTTGTAGCAGACACTTCGCTACTGTAGGTGCTGTTACCTGATGCATTATAGGACCGGATACGATAAAAGTAGGTGGTAGACGCAGTCAACCCGGTATTATTAAAGGTAGTTGTGTTCGCAGCAATACTGCCCGCAATTTCCGCATAAGTGCCTCCTGAACCTGTTTTGCGTTCCAATTTAAATCCTGTTTCATCTGTACTGTTATCAACCCATGTAAGATTGATAGAAGTAGTTCCTGTAGCAGTGGCTGATAAGCCGGATGGTGCGGCAGGAGGTGGAACAGAACTGGTTTCTTCTAATATAAAATCATCAAAGCGACCTGTACCGGCGTTATAGGCTCCATATACAATAATGGAAGTAGCGCTTCCGGAATTAAAGCTAACGGTAACTTTTGTCCATGCACTAAATGTACCGCCCTGGCTGTTCAATACGGTTGAACCGTTCTTGGCACCAATGGTTCCCCTGCCAAATATCCATGCAGTAAGCGTATAAGAATTATTGGCTAAAACTGCAACGGTTTGTTGTATCCTGTCACCCGTCCCGTCGAGTTTCGCTGATTTGGAACCGGAATGTTTATCACTGGTAGAAATTGCAAAGAGGCTAGGGTCGCCCCAATTATCTTTATCCTCTTCAAAGCCCGGGTTAAGGATCGAAATAAAACGACCAGCCAACCCGCCCGGTACTGTTGCATCCTTTATTTCATCAATAGGAGTAGCAGGTGAAGAAGTAAGAGGGGCTTTTTCTTTGTTACAGGCTAACACAAGTACAATGACTAAGGTACATGCATATTTCAGCATGGGTAATGTCTGATTTTTCATTTTGGCAAGTGTTTTAGGTTTACAAAACCTGGTATCCACAGGTATTAATCGTTATTGTAAGTTTAAACCCTATTTTATTTCTTCAGGAGGAGTACGGCATTGAATGTTTTCGATTTTTTTATTTGGAGCAGCTCAATAATCGCAAGGAAGTGTGCGATTTATTAATCAATTCACCATGAAGAAGCAATGGTAACGTTACCGGTAACGCTGCCAGTGTACTGGAACAAAACAGGTGCAGGGAAATTCACTCTTACACGACTTCGAACATACGCTAAACCCTGTATCAACCATGTACTATCCATGTGTTCTTCAGGGGGCGAATACATGTTTGACTCATGGTTAGTACATGGATTACACATGGATACCCTGGAGTTTTAGGATTTGACACTATTTGGTAAAGTTCCCGGTCAACGTAAATGCCTGAAAATCTTAATTAATTCCCTTCTAATCCGAAGTGTTTAAAGTGTTTGAAGTGTTCCGAAGTGTTCCGAAGTGATCCTTATTGTGCCTGATTGTTCCTTTCTGTTCCCTACTGTTCCCAAGTGGGAAAGTGCGGGTAAGTCACCACCGTATGTTTGGGAAGAATTACGGCGCAGAAGCTTCATCTAAGCCGGACCGGAGAGATGACCGGGAAAGCTTCCTTCTGTGGCCGTGATTTGTTAACCTGATTTTTTTACTATTAAATTTTTTTTTATGTCAAAGATCAATGATAACCTGCTCGTCAAAGGAGCAAGGGGTAATCTGGGTAAACAATTTGTTTACAAAAAAAGAGGTAAGAACACCCATATCGCAAAGATGCCGGTGATCAATAAGAACCTGGTACCTACGGCAAGGCAATTGGAGGTCCGTGAGCTTTTTGCTGCCGCATCTTTATACGCAAAAGGCGCTATGACTTCGCCAGTATTAAAAAAGGAGTATGAAAAAAAAGCAGCCAATGGTCAAACCCCTTTCAACATCGCTTTTCGTGACTACCTGAAAGCGCCGGTTGTAAGATCCATCGACACTGAAAACTATGATGGCACGAGCGGTTCCGTCATCGTTGTCATTGCAAGGGACGATTTCAGGGTTGCAGCAGTAAAGGTCAGCATCCGCGATGGGGCCGGTGTACTGATCGAAGAAGGGAATGCTATCCTGAACCCGATCGATCGTAACAAGTGGAGCTATACGACTGTACAGCCCAATGCTTCGCCGTCCGGGTGCACCGTCAGCGCTACCGCACTGGATCTTCCGGGCAACAAAGGAACGCTTGAAGTGACTGTGTAAGTTCGGATTCTTGTTTTTAGTTAATTCCCCTGGTGTGAAAGCCGGGGGAATTTTTGTAAAAGAAGAAACAGTATAAGTTCAGGAGTATAAAATAGGACTGGCCTTCCTGTACAACCAGGCCACTTGAATTCATAATAGGAGTTTTGATCTGATTTACAATGCCGATTTCGGGTTATTGTTTTCTACCCAGAAAGTCCATTCATTTGATTAAGAGCTAAAACCCGCAGGAATGGATATCTTCAT
>DASYLC010000428.1:0-6392 GCA_036009775.1 Chitinophagaceae bacterium | reverse complement strand
GTGGACGGCAAACCGCCAAAAGCTTTTGAAATATTTTTAGTTGAACCAGATTAACTATTATACATGGCTATCGTCAACAATAGGCTAACCAAAGATCAATACGAAGCAAACTTCACAGACATCCATCCGCCGTATGAAAATATAACAGCGGCAAAAGTGGATGCCAATCGTTGTATATTTTGTTATGATGCTCCCTGCATGAAAAGTTGCCCGACAAGTATCGATGTTCCAAAATTCATTAAGCAGATCGCGACAGAGAATATAAAAGGCTCTGCCCATACCATTTTTACTTCAAATATTATGGGAGCCGGTTGCAGCAAAGTTTGCCCGGTAGAAAAATTATGCGAAGGGGCCTGTGTATACAATTTGTTGGAAGAAGAACCCATACCCATCGCGAGGTTGCAGCGCTATTCTACCGAAAAAGCAATGGAACACGGCTGGAAGTTATTTGACCGCAAACCATCTGCCGGCAAAAAAGTGGCGATCGTAGGTGCAGGCCCCGCGGGTCTAAGCTGCGCCCATAATCTCTCCAAAGAAGGGATCGAGGTAACGATCTATGAAAAAGAAAGCAAGGGCGGGGGTTTGATGACCTATGGCATCGCTGCTTACAAGGTGACACCTCAGTTCTGCGAGGATGAAGTAAATTATATTTTATCCATCGGTGGTATCGAGGTCAGATACAACCAGGAAATGGGAAAAGATTTTCAGCTGGCTGATCTTCAAAATAATTACGATGCTGTTTATCTAGGCCTGGGTGTGGGTATAGCAAGGCAACTGGATATTCCGGGAGAAGACCTGCAGGGTGTGGAAGATGCGATCCGTTTTATTTATGATATACGGGAAAAAGGATACCCTGCCGTACCCGTGGGAGATAAAGTAACAGTTATCGGTATGGGAATGACAGCGATCGATGCTGCTACACAGGCGAAACGTCTCGGTGCCAAAGAAGTGACGATGGTTTACCGGAGAACCGAAGCAGAAAAGCCCTGCACGCAAGTCGAGTTGGATATTGCTATGCTCGATGGTTGCGAGATCATCTGGTTAGCTGCCCCCAAAGAAGTAAAAGGCGAGAATGGAAAAGTAACGGAATTGGTCTGCAGTAAAATGACCCTGGGTGAAGCGGATGCCAGCGGCCGCCGCTCTCCTGTTGATACCGGTGAAACATTTTCATTACAAACCGATATGGTGATCAAAGCAGCAGGGCAGGTACCATTTGAAGAATTGATAAAAAGCAGTGGTATTGATAACAAGAATGGAAAGATCAATATTGACAATAGTTGCGCTACTAATATCAAAGGCGTTTTTGCGGGTGGGGATGCGGTGAATGGCGGTAAAGAGGTAGTGGATGCGGCGCAGGCGGGGAAAGATGGGGCTGTAGCGATATTAAACTTCTTGAATATTAAATAAGCTTAACCGCGAAGGCGCGAAGACGCAGAGATCCGCGATGAATTCTTTGCGTTCCCTTGCGCCCTTGCGACCTGGCGGTTAAAGAAAAAATTATGGCAGATATCAGTTCAAATTTTTTAGGTATCAAATCTCCCAACCCTTTCTGGCTGGCGAGTGCCCCTCCTACCGACAAAAAATACAATGTACTCCGTGCATTCGAAGCCGGTTGGGGCGGTGTCGTCTGGAAAACATTAGGCTCGCAGGTGAAGAATGTTTCCTCGCGGTATTCGGCTGTTGATTTCAATGGCGGCCGCGTGATGGGCTTTAATAATATCGAACTGATCAGCGACCGCCCTCTCGACATTAACCTGAAAGAGATCGCTGAATGTGTGAAATTATTCCCCGACCGTGCGATGATCGTTTCGCTAATGGCGGATAATGACAGGAAAAGCTGGCACGAGATCATTAAAAAAGTGGAAGATACCGGTGCGCATGGATTTGAACTGAATTTTGGTTGCCCTCACGGTATGACAGAAAGAGGAATGGGTGCCGCGGTGGGACAGGATCCCGAGATCGCCTGCATGGTGGTGGAATGGGTGATGGAAGCCGCTACTATCCCCGTTATCACAAAACTAACTCCCAATGTTCATTCTGTGGTACCCACAGGCCGTGCTGTTGTGAAAGCAGGCACCAATGCATTGTCATTGATCAATACCATCCAATCTGTGACTGGTGTTGACCTGGATACACTGGTCCCCAATCCTTATGTTGCCGGTAAATCTGTTTTTGGTGGTTACTGCGGTCCTGCCGTAAAACCCATTGCATTAAAAATGCTGACCACGATCGCTCAGGATGAATTGACAAAAAAAGTTCCGATCTCCGGCATCGGTGGCATCAGCACCTGGAAAGACGCCGTGGAGTTCATGTTACTGGGCGCGTCGAACGTACAGGTTTGTACAGCCGCTATGAAATATGGTTTCCGGATCGTGGAAGATATGAATGAAGGATTGAACAACTGGATGGATGAAAAAGGGTTTAAGACGCTGGATGATTTTATCGGTAAGTCAGTGGATACGATAACACATTGGGAAGACCTTGATATCAATTATCATCATATCGCGAAGATCAACCAGGATAAATGCATTCATTGCGGTCTTTGTTATATCGCCTGCGAAGACACTTCCCACCAGTCGATCAGTCTTACCTATGGCAAGCCTTATAATACGTACGCGATCAAGGAAGATGAATGTGTCGGTTGTAATCTCTGTATGCTGATCTGCCCGGTTGACAAATGTATCACAATGGAAGAGCGTCGGGTAGCGCCGGAATATATCAACTGGATCGAGTGGCAGAAAAGAGGCCTGCCGTTGAATGATCATTAAGTCAATGGGTAATACGCAATTGGCAATTGAGCTCATCGTAACAACAGGACAATTATCGTAAGCAGGGTCATTTGCTTATTGTCTATTGCCTATTGTCCGGGAAACTACCGTTCGCTCAATGCGCTTTCATTGAATACGGCTTTGGCTTTATTTTTGTCCTCTCACCTATTCCTAATTATAAGCCAGCATGTTATGAAAAAAGTTCTGAAAATCACAGGCATTACGCTTCTTGTATTACTGGTATTGGCTTCCCTGATACCCGTTGTTTTCAAGAAGCAAATAAAAGCCCTGGTCAAAAGAGAGATCAATAAAAGCCTGACGGCCAAAGTTGATTTCTCCGATGTAAAGCTGTCGCTGTTCCGTCATTTTCCCCGGGTAGGTATTGTGATCAAAGACCTGACAATCGTGGGACAGGATGAATTTGCCGGCGATACACTTATTTCAGTAAAAAGAGCGGATGCATCCGCGGGTCTTTTCAGTGTTTTAAGAGGAAAGAATATTAAAGTCTCTGGTGTACGCTTTGATTCTCCCCGCATCCATGCGCTGGTCACCAAAGATGGAAAAATGAATTGGGATATTGGAAGAGCAAAAGGTGATACAACAAGCAATGCGGATACAAGCGCTTCCGAATTTAAGATGACACTGAAGCGTTACGAGATCAATGATGGTTATTTATTGCTCCGTGATGAAAAAGCCGGCACATTTCTCGAGTTAAACGATTTTGATCATGCTGGAAGCGGTGATCTTACAGCTGATGTATTTACACTGTCCACGATAACCCGGGCTGCATCGGCAACACTTACGCAAGATGGCATTCCCTATCTTTTTAATACAAAAACGGATATTGAATCGGATATTAAGATCGATAACAAGACACAGACCTATACATTTAAAACGGATGATATTGTATTGAATGATCTGACCCTTTCTGCCGATGGATTTGTGCAGGTGCTGAAAGGCAATGCGGTCAATCTTGATTTCAAGTTCAAATCCCCATCGAATGATTTCAAGGATATCCTTTCCATGATCCCGGATATCTATAAAAAAGATTTCGCCACTATCAAAACAAGCGGTACAGGCATTTTCAATGGTTGGGTAAAAGGGATTTCCGCCCCGGGCCGTATGCCGGCTTACGATGTGAACCTTGAAGTAAAAGACGGTTCTTTCCAATACCCCGATCTTCCCAAACCGGTGAAAAATATTCAGCTGTCATTAAAAGCCAGTAACCCCGATGGAGATCCCGATCATGCGGTCATCGATATTCCAAAAGGGCACCTGGAAATGGATAATGAACCTTTTGATTTCCGTTTTATTTATAAGAACCCCAACACGATCCAGTTTATCGATGCGGCGGCAAAAGGAAAACTGGATCTTTCGCAGCTTTCCAAATTCGTCAAATTGTCAAACGGAACAAAGATCTCGGGACTTGCCTGGGCCGATGCATTTGTAAAAGGACCGATGAAAGCTATTCAACAGCAATCCGGCTCATTTTCGGCAGGCGGTTTCTTTGATATCCGGAATCTTTATTATTCAGACAATTCATTCCCCCAGCCTATTAAAAACGGGAACATAAAAGCGACACTGGAAAACAGCGGTGGTGTTGCTGATAATACAGTGGTGAATGTTTCCTCCGGTCATATCGAAGTGGGAAACGATCCTGTTGATTTTTCCCTGCAATTGCGTAACCCTTTTTCGTCGATAGATGCATCCGGTCATGCGAAAGGCCGGTTTACCCTCGACAATATAAAACAGTTCACCAAACTGGAACCGGGGACCAGTATCACTGGTGCGCTGAATGCAGACATGGGATTCGCGGGTAATAAAACACTGGTCGACCAGGGACAGTATGATAAGATCACATTGGATGGCACGGCGTCTGTTTCCAATTTAAAATACCAGTCGCCGGCTTATCCTTCCGTGGTCAATGTGGCTTCCACCCGTCTTGATTTTAACCAGAAAACTGTAACGCTCAGTAACCTGGCGGGGAACTATATGAATACCCATTTCACGGGCACCGGTGTATTGAATAACCTGGTGGGTTTTATTGTGCAGGGTCATTCATTAAGTGGTAATCTTGATGTGAGTACAGATAAAATGAACCTGAATGAATGGATGGGGACAACAGAGAACACAGCAGCCAGTACCAACACTAAATCATCTTCCGGGCCTTTTCTTGTTCCTGAAGATGTGAATTTCGTTATTCATGCCAATGCAGGTAAAGTGACGTACGATAAGGTTGATTATAATAATGTGAACGGAACTTTGCTGATGAAAGAAGAGAAAATAACACTTCAGAATGTGAAGACCAATGTACTGGACGGGAGCGTGGTGCTGAATGGCTCCTACTCTACCCTGATCAACAAAAAAGAACCCGATATAAATTTCAGCTATATTATAAAGGACATGGATGTGCAGAAAGTATTCCAGTCCTATAATACGATCCAGGCATTGATGCCCATCGGGAAATTCCTTTCGGGCAAACTGAGCTCTGAACTCTCCCTGACGGGCAATTTATACGGGAGCATGATGCCCAAACTGAACAGCCTGAGTGGCAAAGGGAACTTATTATTATTGCAGGGAGTGCTTGCAAAATTCGCCCCGCTGGAAAAACTGGCCACCATGTTACAGATCGACCGTCTCAAATCGATCAGTGTAAAGGATATCAGGAACTATATTGAATTTGCCAACGGAAAGGTATTGGTGAAGCCTTTTACTATTAAAATTGATGAGATCGAGATGGTGATCGGCGGTTTCCATGGCTTTGATAATTCGATCGATTATGCGATTCAAATGAAATTGCCCAGGAGTGTCATGGGTGCAAAAGGCAATGCACTGGTCAACGACCTGGCCGCAAAACTGAGCAGCAAGGGGCTACCGTTCAAACTCAGTGAAACGATCAACCTCAGCATTAAAATGGTCGGAACGATCTCCAACCCGAATATCGGGATCAATCTGAAAGGGATGGTGGATGATGTGGTGAAAGACCTGGAACAACAGGCAAAGGATTTTATACAGTCCAAGCTCGACAGCGCCAAACAAAAGGCAAAGGATTCCCTGGCGGCTGTAAAAGATAAGATCGCCGATAAGCTAAAGGATAAATTGAAGGATAAGATATTCGGGAAGGACACGACCGCAGTCAATAATAATCCTGCGGATACAATCCCCAAGCAACCGGTAAAAGACAAGATAAAAGATAAGTTGAAGGATATTTTCCTGAAGCCGAAGAAGCCGGTGGTGAAGGATTCGTTTTAAAACCCGGAAAATGGTTTCAAAATTTTCCCCTGAAAAATGCTACATTTGCTGCCCCAATTGTTCGGGACGTAGCGCAGCCCGGTAGCGCACTTGCATGGGGTGCAAGGGGTCGCTAGTTCGAATCTAGTCGTCCCGACGAACAGAAAGACTCTTGATTTTTCAGGAGTCTTTTTTTATTTTTGTTGCCGTCGGTTTTCGGGATGTAGCGCAGCCCGGTAGCGTACTTCGTTCGGGACGAAGGGGTCGCTGGTTCGAATCCAGTCATCCCGACTAACAATCTAAAGCCTGTTAAGCAGGCTTTTCCCATTTTTCAGTACCAAAAACAACCTTTATCTTCGCCCCTTAATGAAAATACTCATTAAGCAGGCACGG
>DASYLC010000427.1:0-8069 GCA_036009775.1 Chitinophagaceae bacterium | reverse complement strand
TACTTTTTTACCACTGCGCCCGCTTTTGAGTGTGCCTTTCTTTTTTTCGTGCATTGCCCGCTCCACTTTATCGCCGGCTTTTTTTGAATATTTAGCCATGATATATGCTTTTGGACTTAAACCATACAAAAGTCTTACCATTTTTTTCCCATACGCATGGCATATAGATTGTTGAGTGAAGCATGGGATATGAATGACCGTTTTATTATAGAAAGCTTCTGGCAACGGGGTGCGAATTGTGCCGCAGTGGCATTTATAAAAGCTCTTCTTTGCAGATACGGGCTTCGTGCGGGACTCCGGGTCATGCAAATGGCGACGGGGAAAAAAATCATAGTTCCCGGTGGCGTGACCATGCTCCTGAGCGAACGGGAAATAGATCATATCAATAAAAAGAACCAGATCTCATTCAGACGCTTTACGGCCGCAACAACGGCAAAAAAGCAACAAGCTGTTCGACGTACGGTAAAAATGATCTTCGCCGTGCTGGTATACGCAATGGAAACAAAAGGGATGAGCCGGGCGAAAGCATTGCATGTGCTTACCCGCGAAGGAACGGGTACGATGTCCCTCCATCGCTGGCTTGGAATTCACGGGACACCGGTCCGGCGTGTTACTAAAACATCACTCAACCGGATCCGTAAAATGAAAGCCGTACTATTATATAACGCCGGCCATATAATTGTTGCATCAGCCGGCTACTATGACAATAACGGTCATGCGGAGAAATTGAACGGTGAGATACCGATGTTGCTGGGTGAACCCGCGTCACACTGGAAGAGGGTTATATAGTACGAAAAAATTTTTCTTTTATCTTGCCGTCCCCGAAACCGATATAGCCAATCCCTTAACAATTCCTTGCTCATAAATTTAGTAAATTGCAGGATGAAACGATCCGGTGCGGCTGATCTTCCTTTACATTATGGCGCAGTGCCTCCCTGGCTGGCAGAACGAATGGCAAAACTCGGGTTGGCGATCACGGAATCTATTTTGACGGAATATGGTCATGCGGAAATGATCCGGCGGCTTTCTGACCCTTTCTGGTTTCAATGTTTAGGTGCTGTAATGGGCATGGACTGGCATTCCTCGGGCATTACAACTTCTGTCATGGGCGCATTGAAAAAAGCGATCCAACCCCACAGCCATTCTTTCGGACTTTATATTGCCGGCGGCAAAGGAAAACATTCACGCCGCACACCGGAGGAACTGATAAATATAGGTTACCGCACCGGATTGGACGGGCAGCTTCTTGCTTCCAGCAGCCGTATGAGCGCAAAAGTGGATAACACAGCAGTTCAGGATGGTTTCCAACTTTATGTACACAACTTCATCGTCGATTCAAAGGGACATTGGGCAGTGATCCAGCAAGGAATGAACCCTGGCTCGAAACTGGCCCGCCGTTATCACTGGCATTCCGAACAGTTATCAAGCTTCACCGAAATGCCACATAGTGCTGTCTGTGGAATAAACCAGGGTTTGATACTCAATCTTACTGATGTCCATGCCGCTGAAACAAAGGAGAAGATCGTCCAGCTGACAAAGGAAGATCCGGTTAAACTGCTGCGTGGAATACGCCACCTGCGTTTACCCGTTCATCATGATGTACGGGAAAAAGATGTAGATCTTAAGCGCCTTGGCGCTATATTATGGCTTGCGCAGGAGCAATCGGTTTCGGATTTTGACGGATTGTTAGCACTCAAAGGCCTGGGGCCACGAACCTTGCAATCCCTTACGCTGGTCAGTGAGGTTATTCATGGCACGCCATCCCGTTTCAGCGATCCCGCCCGTTTTGCTTTTGCTCACGGTGGCAAAGATGGTCATCCTTTTCCTGTACCCGTTCGTGTTTATGATGAAACAATTGATATTCTTCAGAAAAGTATCCGCCAGGCAAGGCTTGGTGACCCGGATAAAGCCAAAGCGGTCAAAAACCTGTACGATTTTGCTGCGCGTGCTGAAAAGGATTTTTTGCCTAACGAAAAATTTGATGCGTTAATTGAAAAAGAAAGGACTGAATCCTGGAAATATGGCGGTCGCAATGTTTTTGGGTTGGCGCAGCCTCCAAAGCAACGGGCAAAAGGTGTACAGTTGAAATTGTTTTGAGCAGGATACCCGGAAGATGCAATAAAAGATGTGATAAACAGATCTCCTGATGTTCTGCTTTCTGCGCAATCTATTTTTTGGTCACGGGTTTTTTGCCTTTTTCCAACTTATCTTCTTTCCTGCTGTGGGGATTAGTTTACCCATTGCTAAGCCGTCCCCGGCCACGTCCGCGAAATGGACAGTTTACCCTTATCCTCTACAGCTCTTGAATTCTGCCAATTAGCTTTAGAGGTTGGATGATTCTTCCGGATAGAATTTCAAAGGGCAGCCAGGTTCCTTGAAACCCATAAAGAAAAGTTGGTACACTTTTTAATGGAATATTAAAAAACCAACGTGACTTTCAGGCAATTCAACTATCTCGACCAGGACAGCAAGGAATTGGTCTGCTGGCAAGAAGGTGTATTACTGGCAGAAAGAAAAGTTCGCGGTTTTACCTATCACTTGTACCAGGTAAGCGGTTTTTACATTGAGATACAGTATACCACATCGTTCAACACTACCTGCTCTTTTAATGCATTCGAAACAACAGATAAGCTTGATCCCTACCTGCGGGCCATTTCATTGAAGTGGTTGCATGAGCATTAACATCCGCTTATTAAAGAGTATCTGCCGCAAGTGATGGCACAGCATTTGAAAGGAAAGAGGAGTATGTTAACGAAGACGTATAGCAGGGTAGATACGGTAGCGAAAGCCCGCCGCAGATGCCTGCGTAAATTTCTATATTATTTTTCCGGTGGATATCAGGGGAAAAAATTTATAGCCTGGGAGCGAGACTATAAATGGAATGCGCATCTCATTTGGAAAGAGCAGTTAAATAAACAAGCGTTCAAAAAATTACTGGATGACGGTGCATACCTTGAAATTGCCAAACGTGCTGTCACCCTGGAATCAAAAACCAATCTGCTGTTTTCCTTCGAGAAGATAGCGCTACGCGATGCCGTGAAAACAGTAGCATCAGCTAAAAAATTTGCGGAAGGATTATTTAATTATATCTACGGCAATGGTTCCTTAGAAAACCGTTTTAAAGACTATCGTGATATGATCGCTGGCTTGCCTGTTAAGCAAACCAGGGTATTGACATGGCCGGTACTGACGATCTTCGGTTTCATCGCGGATCCCACCACGCATATTTATCTTAAACCAACCGTTACCAGGCGTGCCGCGGAAAAATACAAATTCGATTTTAATTATTCCAGCAAACCGTCCTGGCAAACTTACCAGTCACTGCTTGACTTTGCTAAAACGGTATGGCAGGATACGGTCCAGTTCAAACCCCGGGATCTGATCGATATCCAGTCATTCATATGGGTGCTTGGCTCAGAGGAATATCCTGACTAATGCAGGTGAAGCGGTCTTATACTTATCGCGGTGACAGGTTCACCGACCTGAAATACAAAGACAAAGTTTGTGAAGGGGTACTCACAAGGGAGGGAAAATGCATCCGTGGCCGCAATGGGAATATGCTGGTAATTTTTGACGGTGTGAAGACGGTCGTGCTGGCCCGCCAGCTTCGCAAGCAAAAATAAAATAAGTATCACTCATTATTATACCATTTCCACATCCAGCCAGCAAAAGAAAAGCATGGCAATTACAGGGCTTTCAGATTGGCTAAACGAAATGTTTCCAGCATGACATAAAGAACCGTTTCGGCTTTCCGAAACGGTTCTTATTTAAAAAACACCATAACGATCTACATACTGCTTTTTTTACCGGAATTACCACCCTGGTTAGTTCCGCCTTTGTTACCAGAACCCTGGTTTTCTTCGCGGTCCTTGTTTCCACCCTGGTTACCTGACCCTTGTTGGCCCTGGCGGCCCTGGTCGTCTCCCTGGTTTCTTCCGCCCTGATTGCTTCCACCCTGGTTACCGGTATTTTGTTCTTCGCCTTCCTGGCGTCCACCGCCCTGGTTGTTGCCACCCTGGTTTCCACTTTGATTTCCACCCTGGTTGCTGCCACCTTGTTGTTGATTACGATCTGCCATGACTTTAGTTTTTATGGTTAATAATCAGAATTGACAATTTTTACTCTTCTTCTTCTTCACTGGACTCCCAGTTAATGCTGCTTTCGGCAAGCTGCGTAAGGTTCTCATCTGTTTCTTTTTCTTCATCGAGGGTTGTTTGCAGGATCTTCGCCGCCTTTTCGTTGCCGAGGGTCTTTGCTAACTGGACCATCGTACCATAAGCGGAAATTTCATAGTGTTCCACTTTTTGAGCTGCTGTAATGATCCCGGCATCACGTGTCGCGCTTCCATCTTCGGTCTCTTCAATAACTGATTCTCCTTCTTTCACGAGGCCTTCCATCCCATCGCATTTTTTGGCCTGTGGCTTTTTGCCGATAAGTTCAAAAACCTGCTCCAGGCGACTCACATGCTCTTCAGTTTGTGCGAGATGATCTTCAATAGCTTGCTGCAATTCTTCTGACGTCGCTGCCTTCCGCATTTTCGGTAAAGCTTTGGTCAGGTGTTTCTCAGCCCAGTAGATATCTTTCAATTGATCATGAAAGAATTTATCCAGTGCCGACTCCCGGGTGGCCGAAGTACCGTTTGATTTTGTCGAACTTCCGTTTGATCTTGCTGAAGTGCCGTTTGACCTCGAACTACCGTTTGATCTGGTCATAGTGCCATTTGATTTTTTCGCCGGTGCATGTTTAGTGGTTGGCATAAATTTTTTTTTAAATAGTTAAGAACGATTAATCTGCTTCTAATTATTAATAAAAAACGTGCCGGTTCAAAAATCAGCGTGGGGAAACTCCGGCTCTTACCCAACTGTGCAAAAATTGCCACAATATTGCCTGGGAAACGGACATATTAGTTTCAGGCAGCATCCATAAAAAAGAACTTCAGCATAGACAAAGTTCTTTTTAAATGTTTCCCGTAGTATAAGAATTCACCAGGCCTTTGAACAAAGTTCTCCGGCTTTAGAAATCACACGGGAAACATTGATAAATAACCTGAAATAATTGTGACTGGTAAATTGGTATGGAATTTATACCTAAGTCATCATGACCTTTACGCAGTTTAAATATTTAAGTGAAGATGACCAGGAAGCCCTGTTATGGCGAAGAGGTGTCGAACTGGGTCGCACCAGGGATGATATTTTTCATTATATCCTTTACCAGGTGGATGGCTTTTATATGGAAGTTAAATATATCATGCCACAAAGAACCATCCGGGAAATCGCATGTTTTGAAGATGTTGACCTGATAGCTCCTTACCTGGATACCATAAATATCACATCTTTGCTCAGGGCTTAAGCATTTCTCCTGCTGGCTGTCAGCTCATTTTTTAATGACCTGAGCTCAGCCTTTAAAGCGGAATTTTGCTCCTGGAGCTCATTGATCAAACTAACCTTGTCATTTTCTATTTTCTTCAGATCGGATATATCCCTGGTGAAACAGCGGGTATGTAGAAATTTGTCGCCATCCCAACGAACATTAGAGTTGATAAGAACAGGGATATACTTTTTGTTCTTTGCAACAAGCATAGCCGGATAATTATATAAGGTTTCTTTCCTGATCAGGCGAGTCAATATATCTTCACAAACGTTTTTATCCGCATGGAAATTACTGATATGTTTTCCAATATATTCTTCCTTGCCGTACCCGAGAAGATCCAATTCAACCTGGTTTGCCCAGGTAATGATCCCGCTCCCGTTGACCCAGTGCAGGGGTATTGAAGCATTTTCGATAAAATCTTCCAGGTCTTCAACACGGACCTGTAAATCTTTTTCTCTCACCCTGCTGTTTGCAAGTTGTTCTTCAAGTGAAGCACTTTTATTCATCGATGGCGATTTATGTACGGTACAAATCTAATAAACTGTCGCGGATTAGTAGTCAGTATGATTTTTATTTCTTCCTGTTCTTCAGCCATTTTTCAATGTCTTTCAATGGCATTGTATTCCAGGTCATTTTCTTTACCAATCTGCCTTTTCGTGCAACGGCGATCCCCACCTGATATTATCGATTTCTTTAATGCTATGCGCATTCGGGTCTACCGGGATCATCATCCCTTTGAACCGACAAACACTTGTGCCAGACTGGATATCTGAATATTTTGATTGGAAGAGCAAATACGTTTTATCGTGCCGGAATATACAGACCAGCGAAAGATAAAGTCCTGCGTACTTACATAAACTTCGACTGCAGATACCTGGCGTTTACGAACGCATTGCCTGCTGTATTATTAAAGTAAGCATACACATCTTTGCCAGGTATTACAAATTCGCGGATCAGTTGCGCCTTCTCATCCAGTGCATGGTTACTATATGAATCCCGGTAATTACCTGTCGGGCCGTGGAAACGAATATAGCAGAAATCGGCCTTGCCGGTTATTACAGAAATCTTTGCTTTGGAAAAATCATGCAGGACCATCGCGGCTCTGTATTCATTCAGCAGTTCGGTGGTTTCACCAATATACCAGCTTTCATTCCGGAACTCGATAGCGATCCGCCATTCCTTAGCGGTATCATGAGACCAGAGCTGGCGAAGGATCAGTTCCACCTGGTTGAAATGGTCTAAACTGATCTTCCCCGGGAACTGGACCAGGAGGCAGCCTTTTTTATTGCCGGTACCTGCTGCCGCCTGCAAAAAATTATCCATGCAGGTAAGATCTGCTCCCAACTCCTTAGCATGGGTAATATCCCGGCTGAGTTTTAACGTGAACTGGAAATCATCCGGCACATCATTGACCCATTTTTCATACGTGGAACGAAGCGGTGTCTTATAAAAGCAGCTGTTCACTTCGATGGTATTAAATAACCTGCTGTAATAATGAAGACGGCTCTTTAACCGGTACTCCATCGGAAATGTCAATTTATTGCCCGGCATATGGCCATTGCTTATTCCGATCCGGATCTTACCAATTGGCATATCATAGATTTTAACTATTCTGACTGCACAGGTTGTCTTGTACTTTTCAAAACCGGTTGTGCAATAAGTTCCCCAATCCTGTTCAAACGCCATGCCACCGGTTGGCATCATTTTGTATAGGCTGGTAGTATGGAAGACAACATTTTTGATATTGCTTTCGACCTGGGGGGAACACGATATACAGGCTGGGTCAATCCTTCGGATAAACTCAACGATTACGGCAGGCCCGTATCTTATCATGTGGTATTGAACGACACTTCATTCGGGTACCTCTCCTGCAACAATTGTAAATGGGTGGTAAACGAAGAACTCCCGGATAGGCTTGTACAAAAAGTGGGAGCAGAAATTGAAAAACATTTAATGATGGATAAAAAAACTAAAAAAGATGCAACACAGCAAGGCGGTTAACAAACAAACATGACAAGAATGCGGGAAGCGGTGCCTTCAACCAGGGCGCCGAACAGGATCCTCATCTCAAATGAGGGGGTTGCTGACGGAACACCCAACCCCGACCAGATGAGTAAAGAAAAAGAAAACCCGAAACCAGGGAGGGCAGGATAACAATTCCAGGGAAGCAGGAACTAAAGTGAATAAATGGTTTCAGAAAATCAAAATGATACAAGAATGAAAAGTGCTCGTCACCGGGGCAAGCGGAGCCCGCATCCCCGGCAGGATCATCAATTTTCTCAGAAATGACTCCGGTATTATCAACCGGGTGCTCCCAGTCGTTCAAAGATGATCCGAACCTGTTTGGCTGTGTAATACTTACCTATCCGTTCACCAACATAAGCCAGGTGCGGCGCTAGCCAGGTCCGTAAAGTCTTCCTGCTGACCCCGTACATGATAGCGAGCTCTTTCCCGGTATACGGTGCTATTTTTATTTCCAGTATTTCATTGATCGGAGTGCTGCGCATACCACAGTGATTTTAATTTCGAATAATGGATGCTGTATCCTGAACTTATGGCCCCATCAATTTTTTATAATCCTTGTTATTCAAATACTCCAGTATATCGCCCGGCTGACACTCAAGGATCCGGCAGATATCATCCAGGGTGGAGAACCGCACCGCTTTTGCCTTGTTTGTCTTTAAAATGCTCAGGTTGGC
>DASYLC010000426.1:0-20369 GCA_036009775.1 Chitinophagaceae bacterium | reverse complement strand
TACCACTGTTGATACCTACATTCGGTGTTGTTGCATTATCCTGTGCTACTACAAAATATTGTATGACATCGCCACCGGCTACGCCACCAAAGATCAATGATGGGTCGATGTTCAATGTGAAAGGACTGCTGGCATTCGTTGCCTCAGTGTATTTCCAACCATCGGTAGTATTATCATTTGTAGCAGGCAACACGTTTCCGTTACCTGATTTTTTAAACCATATCCTTGGCTTTGTTCCTGCAGTTACATTAACCCCGGTACCATCGGTAATCGTTGCTGTTACTGTCCTTATTGCTGTGCACAACGTAGCCCCTAAGGTAGAGTATACAATAACAGGTGCAGAAATATCATTGATCACAAAATTGCCCGCATCAGCTCCGATATCTGTAGGTGTAAAGCTTATCCTTGTTTGTCCGTCAAAATCGTCTGTAACAGAAACAATTGATAATCCTGCACCTTCAATTACACTTGGATTAGTCGCATGGATATGCAGATCGGTCGCGGAAGCATTACCACCTGCATTAATGAATTGGGGATCTCCTGCGATACTGGAGTTATCCTGGCCGGTCGCAGTTCTCCATGCAGTCAGTGTAGCCTGATCAACCGCGTTAAACAAGCCGGTAAACCCGCCAGTTCCTGTCGCATAAAGTACATTATAATTACTGGTCAATCCCGCGGGATTGGCCGTGGTACCACCGACCCTTATAGCATAGTGCTTACCGGTACCGGCTCCATTACTACGTGCATTCCAGAAGATATTATTTATGAAATTGCGGGTATTCGTGGTGACAGTACTGTTGAAAGCAAGTGTATTAACTGTACCACCAACACCAGCTCCGCCAATATATACACTATTAAAGTAGAAATTATTCGTTCCGCCTATTTCGTTCACACCGTTGATCACAAATCCAGTTGTAAGAGCGGCTCCTGAAGCATCAATACCCAAACGGATCATATTATTCTGATAAGTGGCCGTACCCGCACTGACCTGTATACCGTTCATGATCGCGGTTGCGCTTGCTGCACTGAATGAATGAATAAAGTTTTTGGCGATCAGGTTGATACCGGTAGTAGAAGTGTACTGTATGCCGATAAGAGTGGTGGCCGCTGCGGCCGCTGTATTGGTCAGGGTATGAATTGTATTCCCTGTTACGGTATTGTTTACCGAGGTACTGACAAATGTTATTCCCAGTACAGATGCTGCGGTAGTTGTTCCTGTTCCGCCTGCAGCCGACAGGTTCCGGATCGTATTGCCGGTAACGGTGGCATTAGAACTTGAACAAAAGATACCAGCTACCTGTGAACCGGTTGCCGTGCTTGTACTTTGCAGGGAGTTGGCTACAGTACCCCCCACCGTATTATTCTGGATAGTAGTAGTTACCGTGGTGCTGGTATTCAACCGGATGCCATACACATTGGCAGCACCGGTGCTTGAATTAGCAGCGGTGATGCCACCGACTGTATTATTCATTACAACCCAGTTGTTTGATCCGAAGTTAAAAATACCTATGACATCACTGGCTGCAGTTGCAGATGAGGTATAGGTTATAGAACCTGCTGCACTCTGGCTGCCAATCGTATTTCCTGTGCCGCTTGCACCTGCACTGGTAGCACCGATATAAGCAAGGCCGCTTGCGACATAAATGCCTCTGAAAGCTGCAGAAGAACTTGTTCCCGCACCTGCACCAGACATCGCTATTCCTGCAATCGTATTGCCTTGCACACTTGTTGGAGTGGTTGTACCTACACTTAAAAAAATGGGTATTAAAACCGAAGAGCCCGATACGGCTACAAAAGAATAGGTTCCTGTACCTGCACTATTGGCAAAACCAATCGTATTACCAATAACCTGGAAATTATTACCGGAAATATTCGAGATCATGATCCCGGAATGTTGTGCACCTGTTGTTTGTGTTCTCGTAGCAGACTGGAAGAGTTTATTACCGGAGATGGTCCAGTCTGTGTTTCCGGATGACAAATTAACTCCGGCAGACACAGCTGCTGCGGCAAAATAATTGTCAATACTATTATTGGAAATGATATTCCCGCTGTTGTTCAGTGCGGCTGTAGTAGTAGTTCCCAGTGAAAAGATACCGTTATTAGGAGTGGTTGCACCGTCTTTTATATCACAATTATCGATGGTATTATTATCATTACCGGTCGTTCCTGTAGTGGTACTGAATATGATCACCCCACCAGTAGTAGAAGTATTGACACCAGTAACTGTGGAATACCTGACCGTATTGCCGGAAGCATCATTAATAAAACGCAAAGCCGTGCCGGCTGTGGCAGTATTGCTGATCGTAAGCTGGCTTACAATGCCTGTTCCTCCTGGTCTTCCATCGATCGTAAGATAATTAGCTCCATTAATATCAATGGTTGCAGTGGTATTGGCGCTGGTAATGACCAATCCGCTGGCTCCTGATTCGGGGCGCACGGTCACACTCGCCACCGGGCAGGCAATCGAGGAGAATAGGATCGGGAATGTTTCAACACCGCTGACATATGCGTTTTGTAATTCAAAAATTACAGGACCTGAGGCACCATTGGCTATAGCCGCAGTTGCCGCAGTCAATGAGAGATAAGTTCCTGTTGGTCCCACTGAATAAGTTCCTCCAGCAAGACTGGCGCAGGCCAGAGTTATCTGTGAACCAGTGGTTGGCGCAGTTACATTATAAGCGGGTGCTCCTGTACAACCAAGGTTATTATAAGAATACACATAAAAATCATAGTTGGTGCTTGGTGTAAGACCTGTAGCACTGAAACTGGTACTTGAAGAAGCGGATACAACTCTTCCCAGGCCAAGTGTAGCGCCTGCAACATAAGCTGTCCCGTTTGCGGGGTTCGTTGTTGCACTACCAGCCGGATATCTTACAACAAGATACCCCTCAGCAGCAGTTGCTGTAAAACTTCCATTTATCTGCGAAGTTGAAATAGTTGTTAGTCCCAAACCAGTAGCTTGCGTCACAGGTGCCACACATAATGGCGGTGGTGAGAATGTATATGTTTGACCCGATGCCGGCTTTGTCGCAGGGGTTACAGAATTATAGTAGCATGAAGCAGTATTCGCTGCACCAGCTGTTGGACTCGCCCAATCTCCTGCTGCAAGAACACTCAGGTTTTTAAAATCAGCATTTGTAGCTCCCCTTAAACCAACCTGGCCGCCAACGGTTGCGTTATCACCGGAACCGCCTAACAGGATCGCGTTGGTCCATGATCCATAAACAAAAACTATTTGATTGGTGGCTTGTATCAGTTTGATCTGAAAGTTAATTCTTTCGGCCTGCACAACCGCGGCATCGTACCGCCTTGCATTAGTCCATTGAACAGTAAAAACACCACCGGAAGATAAATAATCAACGCTCCCTGCCGGTACTGCAGGTTGAGCCTGTACGTCATGTCCGTAGGCAGCAACCGCACCTGAATACCCCGTGGCATCAGACAACGGGGTGTAAGGCGTACCGCCAGGAGGTGCTGTTGCGCCAAAAGTGATATACCCGTTGGCATTAACAGTACAGGTTGTATAGGGCACTCCATTGAAAGTAAAAGTAAATCCAATAGGAACAGTAGTAACATTCCCATCATCCCAAAGACCTGTAAAAATATTGGTAGGTCCGGCTAAAGCCGTGTATGTACCGGAAGATGCAGCAAAGCTGTAATTGGCTACTTGTGCGTGGCTAATTGATGCAAACAAAACAGTAAGCAACAGGAAGTAAAATTTCCTCATAATCAGAGTTTGGTGGTTGAATAGATGGCGAAGCTTTTTCAGGCTTCAACTGCCTAAGATATTGTTTTTTTTATTCTAACCAAGTTTTCGTTAATTTATTTGGTAAGCGGTGGAACAATAGTAGGGATCGTGTTCCCGGTACAGTATTCGGCAATAAATATGGTCTGGATCTGTCATATGATCGGGTAATAAAGAAAGCCGGTGATCATTTATCACCGGCTTTTTTTATAGCATATAAGCTATAACTTATAGTTGTTTGAGTATCTCTTCAATGGCCTTATCCAGTTGCGGGTCACGGCCATTCAGTTTATCAGTGAAACTATTGAGCACCAGTATATCCGGTTGTACTCCCGATGCTTCCAGGTCCTTCCCGTCGAGACTATAACATCCCCATCCCGGCATCCGGACACTTGAACCATCCACCAGGCCGACGCCACTCGTGAAAATGATCCAGCGATAAGTGCCATTCCCGACGATCTTACCCAGTTTTAATGCTTTAAAACCCTGGGCCGTCATTTCCGCATCACTCAACGACTGCTCATTGGTCAATAAGATGATGGGTTTATCGGAAGGGTTGAAATTAGGCTGGGGCGATAACATCCCTTCCCGGTATTTCCATTGGAGATAGGTCTTCTGGGATAAGAACTTGAGGACCTCATCATGTACATTACCTCCAGTATTATAACGGAGATCAAAGATCAGCGCCTGTTTCTTGTTCAGCTCCTGTGTCATATCAACAACGAACTGGTCCAGTTCTCCCTGCCCCATATTCTTCATATATCCATAAGCGATTTTTCCTTTTCCCTTCTCTTCCACTCTTTTCTGGTTATTATCGATCCATTCATCGTAGAGATTATTGAGGAGGCTGGCCTGCGGGTGAACCTTTACTTCGATGGGCTGTCCATTGCGGGTGAATGATAATTTCAATTCCCTGTCCAGCGATGGCCGTGTAAAATAATAGTTGCGGTCCTTTCTTGTCTCCACGCTCTCGTCATTCACTTTCACCAGTACATCCCCGGGTTTGATATCGATCCCTTTTTTATCGGCAACAGAACGTTTGGCCACATATTTTACTTTGTAAGGATCATTATCCTCAAAGATGATCCCGGTTTCCATGGTCCGGTTCTGCAGGACGATCGTTTCATCATCACCAAAAGTGCCAAATCCCTGGTGAGAGGAGTTCAGTTCTCCGAGCATATCGTTCAGCATCAGCCGGAGATCGGCCCTTGTATTAAGGGAAGGAACAAACTGCTGGTAATAATCTTTTATTTTCTTCCAGTTGATCCCGTGGAATTTCTCATCATAATAATTCTCTTCCATCTGTGCCCATGCTTCGGAAAACATCTGGGTGAATTCTTCCGAAAGGTTGCGGCGAAACGTATAACTGATGGATATGGGATCCACTTTATTACCCTCGATATTCAGCTTGTTGATATTCCCGTTAGACAATACATAGAACTTGTCACTTATTTCTACGATGTCGAATCCGAAACTGTTATCGGTCCCGTTTATTTTTTCCATTTTGTTCTGCTCGAAGGGTTCGATCACCGTCTTCCATAAGGCACTGCGTCCTTCACCATGATTGCTCGTGTACAGTACTGTTGTCTTATCTCCTTTCTGGTAAACAAACTGCAGGAACTGAGCTCCCAATGTTGGCCCCACCAATTCCAGTCTTTCCATGATCAGGTCGGTATCGATCACCAGGGGTTTATTAGCAGCGGCGCTGTCACTGGCCGCAGCCGCTTTCTTTGCCGTATCTTTTTTTTCTTCTTTAAAAAGTTCATTGAACTTATCGATCCTGTACGGTTCATCCAGGTTTTCCAGTGGCAGGCGGTACACCCTCGCATTGGGCATACCAACCGGGTAAGATGCTTTCAGGCGCTGGGAAGTAAGAAAGATCGATTTCCTGTCCGCTGACCAGAGCGGACCGGATTCCGTAATACCGGTATTGGTCAGGTTAATCGTTTTGTTCTCCTTTATATTATATACAAAAACATCCTGCTCAAAGTTTCTGTAGGCAGTGAACAATACATAGTCCTCGTTAGGTGAAAAACCCGGATCGCTGTTCTGGAAGCCCCAGATCTCGTCTTTAACGATCGTTTTGCTTTCCATGGTCTTCAGGTCCATCAGCCGCACTTCATCACGGCCACTGAGATAAACTGCTTTTGTTCTTTTTTTGCTCAGGGTAATGGAACGGTTATTCCTTTTATCCGTTGTCAGTTGTTTGATAGTACCATTACCATCCGCGCCGGTCGTATACCAGTTGGTATAACCGTCCAGTGTCTGGTTGAACAATAAGGTCTTATTATCACTCAGCCATTTTACTTCCCGCACTCTTTCCGCGGAATGGCGGTTGAGCTCCCGTATGAATTTTCCTTCCACATCGCTCACAAATAACTCGCCCCTGGAAACAAAAGCCATCTTCTTTCCATCGGGTGAGATATCGAAAGCCGTGATATTGCCCCGTACATCAAAATCTTTTTCTTTGGGCAATGTATTATTCCGGATGATAGCGATATCCAGTTTTCTTCCCTTATCACTGCTGACATCATAAAGCCAGAGCTGGTAATCTTTTTCAAAAACAACCTTGCCACCATTTGCATTTACCTGCGGGGAACGGATAGATGAAGTGAATCTTGTGAGCTCTTTCTTTTTCCCCTTGTCCAATGCGTAGAGATTGTATTCACCATTGGCCTCATCCGAGATAAAATAGATATTCCCGTTCTTATCGATCGTGGCGCCAAAATCCTTTCCTTCCCAGTCGGTGTATTTGTTGTATTGTTTTGTTCCGGGGTTATACGATTGAATGTCAGGATTGAATGGTCCTTTATATCTCTTCCGTTGTGACTGGTTGTTGCTTTCCCAGGTATCGTTAAAAAATATTTCCCCGGAAGAAGGATGTTCGACAAGGTTATGATCGTACTGGAAGAAATAGTTGCCGAAAATCCTGACGGGTGTGCCGCCTTCCGCGCTAACTTTAAATCCCGCGATTTGCCCCATGCGGCTGCTGTTAAAATAAATGGATTTTGAATCCCAGCTCCAGCTGGTCACATCATCCGCCCCGCTGTGAAAAGTGATCTGTCGTACTTCACCGCCATTGACCGGTATTATATATACATCGGCGTTACCGTATTGCCGCCCGGTAAAAGCGATCCATTTGCCATCGGGGGAAACACGGGCCGAGGTTTCATAGCCCTGCATGGCGGTAAGCCTTGAAGCCTGGCCATCATTCACACTGGCTTTCCAGAGATCGCCTTCAAAAGAAAAGACAACGGTTTGTCCGTCCGGGCTCAGCGAAGGGTTTGATAAAAAATAAGCCGTATTGCTTTGAGCAAATAGCTGCGCAGATAAAAACAGCGCAGTGGCGGTCAGGAGTTTCTTCATGAAAAACAGTTTTGGTCGTTCAAATTACGACTGAAACTGTTTCGATACGTAACCGTTGGTAATATTTTAGGGGCGATCTAAAAATTTGAACCGCATTGCCACATTAGAAACATAGGAAATCACATAGCTATTCTCTGTGTTCGTCTATGCTTCTATCTTTCTATGTGGTTCAAAGCAAAAAAAGATTGACTGCTACTATCATTATACCACCACGTTCACCATCTTTCCTTTTACAAAAATGATCTTCTTGTGCGGCTTGCCTTCCATCCATTTCTGTACGATCCCGTTTTGCAACACAAGACTTTCCACATTCGCCTGTCCGGCATCGAGAGAGATATTCATCGTGGTGCGCAACTTGCCGTTGATAGACACAGGATACTCTTTGGTAGTTTCAATCGTGTAGTTGGATTCATAGACCGGGTAGCCTGCATCCAGGATACTTCCCGGTTTTCCCAATAGGGACCAGAGTTCTTCCGTGATATGCGGTGCATAAGGGACCAGCAATACCAGCAATGGCTCCACTATTTTTCTCTTATGACATTTCAGATCCGTGAGTTCGTTGGTAGCGATCATAAATCCGCTGACACCGGTATTGAAGCTGAAACGCTCGGTATCACTTTCGATCCTTTTGATGGTGTTGTGCAATACTTTCTGTTCGGCGGCATTTGGTTCATCATCATTAACTACCAACCCCTTTATTTCATCAAAGAATAAGCGCCAGAATTTTTTCAGGAAACGGTGTACCCCTTCGATACCTTTTGTATCCCAGGGTTTGCTCATTTCTACCGGGCCGAGGAACATTTCGTACATGCGGAATGTGTCGGCGCCGTATTTGGCGACCAAATCGTCGGGATTAACAACATTATATTTCGATTTGGACATTTTCTCTACTTCATCTAAACAAATAAATTTGCCTTGTTCATTTGTAATAAGTACAGCATTTGAATACTCGTCTCTCCAATTCTTAAAGTCTTCAATATTTAATTCAAGGCCATCTACAGTATTTACATCAACGTGTCTTTTCGTCATGATAATCCCATATGTAACCCAGACTCCATTTAATCCCGTTTGTGCATCTGCTCCCTCTTGTCCGCCATATTTTAAAACGATACTTCGAACTCTCCGCCCTTCATTGTCGTCTTTTTGGAATAATCTTTCTACTACATCTTTTGAAACAAACATTTCAACTTTAAGTCCTTTATTTAATATTTTATAAGCAAACCTTGATGATCCCTGTATCATCCCCTGGTTCACCAATCTTTTATACGGCTCATCATACCCGATCAAATTCAAATCATAGAGAACCTTCGTCCACATCCGGCTGTATAATAAATGTCCCACCGCATGTTCGGTACCGCCGATATAAAGATCCACCTGGTTCCAGTAATCACTGGCAGCGCGACTGCAAAATTCTTTATCGTTCTGCGGGTCCATATAACGCAGGAAATACCAGGATGATCCGGCATAGCCGGGCATTGTGTTCGTCTCCAGTTCCTGTGCCACCCACTCCGGGATATTTGCCAACGGACCCTGTCCATCCGGTCCGGGACTATATTTTTCTACATCCGGCAAGACCAAGGGCAATTCTCCTTCCCATTCCTTCGCTATTCCATTCTTCCAGGTAATAGGAAACGGTTCACCCCAGTAACGCTGGCGGCTGAAGGCGGCGTCCCGCATCTTATAATTCACTTTGCGTTTACCGATGCCTCTTTCTTCGATCGCTTTGATGACGATATCGATGGCGCTTTTCATCACGATACCGTTGAGGAAGCCGGAATTGTCCAGCGCCGCATCCTTCGTAGGATTGGCCTCCTCGCCATTATACTCATCGCCGATGATATTGGTAATGGGAATTCCAAAATGGTTGGCAAACTTATGATCCCGCTCATCACCACAGGGCACGGCCATGATGGCGCCGGTGCCATAACCCGCCAGTACATATTCCGATATCCAGATGGGTATCTCTCTTCCGTCAAAAGGATTCAATGCATAAGCCCCTGTAAAAACACCGGTGATCTTCTTCTCCGCCATGCGCTCCCGTTCACTGCGGCTTTTTACATAGGCAATATATTCATCAACGTATTGTTTTTGTGCTGCTGAAGTTATTTGCGCTATCAGTTCATGCTCCGGGGCAATGACCATGAAGTCAACACCGAAGATGGTATCTGGTCTCGTGGTGTAAACGCTGAGTCGTGAGTCGTGAGTCGTGGGCAGGGAACCCGCAATTGATAGCTCACGATTCACGGCTGACGACTCACGACTGCTTATCGCAAAATCAATTTCCGCGCCGCTGCTCTTCCCGATCCAGTTGCTTTGCATTTCTTTCATCGCATCGCTGAAGTCAACCGTATTCAAACCGTCTAGCAGGCGATCCGCGTATTCAGTGATGCGCAGGTACCATTGCCGCAATGTTTTTTTCACCACGGGGTAGCCGCCTCTTTCACTGACACCGTTCACCACTTCATCATTCGCCAGTACTGTTCCCAATGCCTCACACCAGTTCACTTCGCCATAACCGCAGTAGGCCAGTCGTCTTCTCATCAGCACATCTGCTTTCTCTGCTTCTGAGTATGCATTCCATTGTTCGGCGGTAAAATGCTTCCCGGGAACGGGATCACCGGTCTTTGGCATCGCACCTTTTATTTCATATTTTTTGACCAGCAATGAAATGGGCAATGCTTTTTTCTCCGTATGGCAGAAATAACTGTTGAACAGTTGCAGGAAGATCCACTGCGTCCATTTATAATAATTGGGATCACTGGTCTGTACTTCGCGGCTCCAGTCGTAACAGAAACCGATATTATCCAGCTGCGATTTGAATGTAGCGATATTCTTCTTCGTGGTTTCCGCAGGATGCTGACCGGTATCCAATGCATATTGCTCGGCGGGCAGACCAAAACTGTCGAACCCCATCGGGTGAAGTACATTGAATCCTTTCAGTCGTTTGTAGCGGCTATAGATATCCGAAGCGATATAACCCAGGGGATGTCCTACATGCAGACCGGCGCCGCTGGGATAAGGGAACATGTCGAGGACATAGTACTTGGGTTTGGAAAAATCATTGGTCACCTTATAGGCATCGTTATCCTTCCATTTTTTTTGCCAGTCTTTTTCAATTCTCCGGAAATCGTATTCCATAATAGCTATCGCTCTTTAATTTTTTATTTCACGCAACGATCGCAACAGCGCGGCGATCGCAACGAATACATAGTTCGGCTATGCTCTATTTTTTTTAACAAACCTTATAGTCCGGATGGCAATATGATCCTGCACCAATCGTTTAACCTGTCCCGCCTTGCGGGAACGGGCAGCAAAAATACTGATTGTACTGCTGAATTGGCTATTTTTGCCTGCCCCGATACCCATAGGAAAAAATAGTAAGGGGAGCGGGGCCCAACCTGTTAAATTCAAAATTCTATTTCATGTCTCAATCAGGAAAAGCTTCTATCAAACGCGGCAAACCCTCTTATTTCATGTCCATTGTGGGAGTTACGCTGGTATTATTCTTTCTCGGGCTGATCGGCTGGTTTGTGATCAATGCCAATAAACTCGGCAACCATTTTAAAGAAAGCGTGGAAGTAAGGGTCTTTCTTCGCGGCGACCTGAATCCCAAAGATAGCGTGGCGCTGATGAGCTATATCAGCGGCAAACCGTATGTAAAGAGCATGGAATACGTGACCAAGGAAGCCGGCAAAAAAAAATACCTCGATGATGGCGGCGAAGAATGGAATAAAGTGCTGGACGAGAACCCGCTTCCCAATGGTATCTTTTTCCGGGTGAAGAGCCAGTATGTGAATCACGATACCCTGTCAGCTATCAAAGCCGACCTGGAACAACAAACTTATGTCAGCGATGTGGAATATCCCGATGCGCTGGTAGGTGACCTCAACAAAAATATCCGGAAATTAAGTATCGGGCTGGCGGTGCTGGTCATTATCATTTCGCTCGTGGTTATTTTCTTAATTGACAATACGATCCGGCTGGCCATGTTCAGCAACCGGTTTTTGATCAAGACCATGCAAATGGTAGGCGCTACCCGCTGGTTCATTGCAAAACCGCTGAACATCAGGGCCATCATCAACGGTGCCATCAGCGGGGTCATCGCGTCTGTATTATTATATATACTGGTACTGATCGCCGAGGGGCAGCTGGAATGGCTGAAGACCATTCATGATACGGGCTTGCTGGTATTCCTGTTCTTTATCCTGATCGTGATCGGAATCGCTATCACCCTCTTCAGTACCAACCGGAGCGTGATCAAGTATTTGAGGATGAAGCTGGATGATTTATACTAAGAGTTCAAAGGAGTAAAAAGAGTAAAAGCGCCTGCTATCAAGCAGTTTATAAACGACTTTAAGATTTTAGTAACCCAACTCTTTTGCTCTTTTTTCTCTTTCTAAACTCTTAGCCTTATCTTGCATACCCTAAAAGTCACAAAATGAGCAACGACAAATCGACCCCTTCAATTTTTAATAAAGAGAACTATAAATGGATGTTGCTGGGCCTGCTGGTGATGACCCTGGGTATGATACTGATGGCCGGTGGAAAGAATATCGATCCCACTGTTTTCGATAGATCCAAAGTGTACAGCTCTACCCGCATCACGATCGCTCCCTTATTGATCCTGGCCGGGCTGGCGATCGAGATATTTGCTATTTTCAGGAAACCAAAGAATGCCGTTGCATAAGTTTATTGTTTAACTATTTTTTTAAAGGCGATACGTACCGGTGTCGCCTTTTTAGTATGTTGCAGAACCAACCGGAATATCGATGAATATTTTTGAAGCTGTTATTATCGCTATCGTTGAAGGATTAACCGAATTTCTTCCTGTTTCCTCCACCGGGCATATGATCATCGCCGAACATGTCATGAAACTCGGTGAGACCGCCGAAGAGAAAAGTTTTGTCACCCTCTTTACCGTTGCGATACAGTTAGGTGCCATCCTCGCGGTCGTTGTACTCTACTGGCGGCAATTTTTCCAGTTCAAACGCTGGCAGTTCTATGTTAAGCTGATCGTGGGTGTAATTCCGGCACTGGTACTCGGTTATCTTTTTTCCGATAAGATAGATGAGTTGCTTTTTAATCCCACGGTGGTGGCGATCGCCATGCTGGTGGGTGGATTTGTATTACTGTTCATCGATAAGGTTTTTAAAAGACCAACCGTCGAATCAGAGGACCAGTTGGGATTTGGCAGATCCTTTATCATCGGTTGCTGGCAGGTGCTGGCGATGATACCGGGCGTAAGCCGCAGCGCCGCCTCCATCATCGGGGGTATGCAGCAAAAGTTGACCCGGAACCTGGCCGCTGAATTCTCTTTTTTCCTGGCGGTACCTACGATGTTTGCCGCAACGGCGTATACGCTGTTCCTGAAAAAATGGCCCACTTCCACCGGTGTTCAGAAAGGAATTACGCTGATCACTTCCACGCAGGAGAATACCGTGTCGTTTATTATCGGCAATATCGTTGCCTTTGTGGTTGCTATGCTGGCCATCCGTTTCTTTATTAATTTCCTGAAAGTATATGGGTTCCGTTTCTTTGGTATTTACCGGATCGTTGCAGGTATCATTTTACTGATCCTGTTATATACCGGTGTTATTTCAAAATGATCATTAAATCAAAAACAACAATATGAAAAAGATCCTGTTTGGCTTATTACTCGTCACCGTATTTGCGGGCTGTTCCAATTATGGTAAAAAGGTTCCTATTGAAGGGACAAAAGGCGAAATACTTTATAAAGGCGACGGTGTGACCGAAAGAGATGCCCAAAAACTCGGCAAGTTCCTGAAGGAGCAAGAGTATTTTGATAACGTGACCGCGAAGTCGGTACAACTGTTAAAAACAAAGGACGGCGACGGCTATGATTTGCATTTTGTGGTAGACGAGAAAAAAGTAAAAGAAACGGAAGGCGTGGAAAATACATTCCGGCTCATTGGCGCTACTATTTCAGAAAATGTATTCGGTGGTAAACCCGTAAATGTATTCCTCTCTGATGAGAAATTGAAAGACCTTGTTACTATTCTGTACGACAAGAAGAAGGCGGAAGAACTGGTAGCGGTACCGGAAGAGAAAAAAACTGAAGCGCTGGATGTGAAAGACTGGGATCATGATAAGGCCGGCGGAGTTGAATTCTATTGGAAAGGTATCAGTGATGAAGAATCCAAAACGATCGCTGATTATATCGTGCAGAACGGAGCATTCGCCGGTGGTACTGCCAATATCTATATGACAAAAGAAGGGGAGCGTTTTATATTGCGTTTCCCCATGATCGAATCAGCCAGGACAGATCCCGCTTATATAGCGGAGGTCGGCAAGGTTTCCCAGCAAATAAAGGACAATGTATTTGCCAATGCTCCTTACTCGTTCTATATCACGGATGAAAATATGACGACGATAAAAGCTTTTGATTATTAAAATTATCCCGATCTATAAAGCGGTTCCGGAATTCCGGGACCGCTTTTTTTATTCGCCGATGCAAAGGGTTTCCCTATTTTTATAGCTTAACAGCTGCTTATGCAAACGGCTTCCAAGAAAATAGTGAACGCCTGGGCCATGTACGACTGGGCAAATTCGGCTTATAATCTTGTTATCACTTCCACGCTCTTCCCTGCTTATTTTGAAGCAGTGGCCGTGGACAATGCGTCTGTATCCAAAACATCGGTCACTTTTTTGGGAAGACAGTTTGAGAACACAGCCCTTTACAATTATGCACTGGCTTTTGCGATGCTGGTGGTAGCGGTAATATCGCCTCTGCTATCTTCTATTGCCGACTACCGGGGCAATAAGAAAAGGTTCATGAACTTTTTCCTGACGATGGGAAGCCTTGCCTGCGCTTCAATGTTCTTTTTTGACCGCGGCTCGCTGATCCTGGGTGTGGCTTCGATGATCATCGCCTGTGTGGGTTTCTGGGCCAGCCTCGTGTTTTACAATTCTTTTCTACCCGAGATTGCAGCACCGCAGGACCGGGATAAGATCAGCGCCAAAGGATTTGCATATGGCTATGTGGGCAGCGTGTTATTGCAGGTCATTTGTTTTGTATTTGTTTTTGTTCCGGGCCTGGTAGGCGGATATGATGACACAACCCGGGGCACTTCGAATATCCAGTTCCAGGTTTGTTTCCTGCTGGTCGGGCTATGGTGGTGGGGTTTTGGACAATACTCACTGAGAAGATTGCCAAACCCGGTTCCGGCGGGAACAGGTGACCTGAAGCATCGTGTTTTATCAAAAGGGTACGGTGAATTAAAAAAAGTTTTCGGCCAGCTCAAAAAAATTCCATCACTAAAACGCTTCCTGGCCTCTTTTTTCTTTTTCAATATGGGTGTGCAGACCGTCATGCTGGTAGCGGCACTTTATGGCAAAAGCGAACTGGAGATACCGACCACCAACCTGATCATATCCATCCTGATCATTCAACTGATCGCCATTCCCGGCGCTTTTGTTATTTCCTGGATCTCTTCAAAGATCGGCAACCTGAAAACATTGATGTCGCTGGTAGTGCTCTGGATATTACTGTGTATCGTTGGCTATATGCTACCTAAAGGCGGTATCTATGAATTCTATGGCCTCGCGGTTTTGGTAGGATTTGTCATGGGTGGTACACAATCGTTAAGCCGCTCCACCTATGCCAAACTAATGCCCGAGACAAAGGACACCGCTTCTTTTTTCAGTTTTTATGATGTCACTGAAAAGGTCTCTGCCGTAGTGGGGATCTTCAGCTTTGGCCTCATCACGGAATTGACAGGCTCTCAAAGAAGTTCGGTACTGGCACTGGCAACTTTCTTTATCCTTGGCTTGTTACTATTATTTTATGCGAATGCATTGAAAAAAGAGATAAGATGAAACTTTATTCGATCAATACCGGTTATTTCAAACTCGACGGTGGCGCCATGTTTGGCGTAGTGCCCAAATCCATGTGGAATAAGATCAATCCGGCGGATGAGAACAATCTTTGTTCCTGGGCACTGCGTTGCCTGCTGATCGAAGACGGCGACCGGCTGATCCTTATCGATAATGGCAATGGTGATAAACAGGACGCGAAATTCTTCAGTCACTATTACCTGCATGGTGATGATACGCTCGATAAATCGCTGGCGAAATACGGATTTACAAGAGATGATATTACCGATGCATTTCTCACCCATCTTCATTTCGATCATTGTGGTGGTTCCATCAGCCGCGAAGGCGATAAACTGGTTCCCACATTTAAGAATGCGACATACTGGAGCAATAAAGATCATTGGAACTGGGCTGTGCATCCCAATGAAAGAGAGAAAGCTTCTTTTTTGAAAGAGAACATTCTGCCCATCGAAGAAAGTGGCCGTTTGAAATTCGTTGATGTAGCCGGTCCAAAAGATGGGAAACTTGGCGAAACAGGCTTCACTGAAAATATTTCCGTTCGTTTTGTAAACGGTCATACCGAAGCAATGATGCTGCCGCAAATAAAGTACGGGGATAAGACCATTGTCTTTATGGCCGACCTGCTTCCTTCTGCCGGACATATTCCCATTCCTTATGTTATGGCTTATGATATGAACCCACTGACCACTTTGAATGAAAAAAAATCATTTTTAAAAGAAGCAGTGGAAGGAGATTATATTCTTTTCTTTGAACATGACCCGGTAAATGAGTGTTGTAACCTGCAGCAGACGGAGAAAGGGATAAGGGCGAAGGATTTTTTCAGGCTCGATGAGATCTTTTAGATGATAACGGACAGTGGGTAGATGATAGTTGGTGCTGTTTTGGAGGTCGTTTCATAATTGTATAAATTCTGTATAGCACAGATAAAAGATAAAAACTAATAGATAAAAGTGGTTTAAAGAATAAATTTTACTCCTATTACAACACTCCTTCAGCAAGAGAAGTGAATAATAAAGAGGCTACGATCTATAGGCAACTTTTATCTATTAGTTTTTATCCCATTGTAAAGAAGTTCCGATCTCTAAACAACTATCATCTATCAGCTTTCATCTATCCTCTTTTCCTTCTTTCTTTCCCACCATTTTTCTCATCCCCAATATCATCACACTTCCCACGATCGCCGGTACGATCAGGTTGATCAGCCAGATTCCCAGGGCGGTAAAGCTCACGCCCAAACCATTGGCTGTAAATAATACCATGATCGTTGTCATAACTTTTCCTCTTTGCACCAGTTCGACAATGGCAATACTGGGTATCACCGCCATTACAAGAAAGGAAACACTCATGACCCAGAATGTTTGTACCCAGCTGACATCTACGGCAAATAAGTGGAAGAGCAGGTAGTACTGTATGATGAAGACGATAAACCGTATCAGCGATAGGAACAATAAACGCAACAGGAGCATGGCATCAAAATCTTCCAGTGCTTTTACCAGGTAAGCGAAACGATTGCTGCCGGGCAGGCGGTCCACCCAGCGGATCAGCCAGGACAAGCGGAAATAAAAAAGAAGGGTCCCTGCCAGTACCGCGGCGGTGCCATAGATGATCACATTCATCCACATCGGTGTGATGAGCTGGTGTGATTCAATAGCAGGACGAAGAATAATGAGCCCGGCACAACCCATCAGCAGTGTAATGATCAGCTGGCTGATACTCCCGACAATGGTGATGGAAATTGTTTTCAGGCGATTGCCTTCATCCATATACAAGACTCTTCCCAAATACTCTCCTACCCTGTTGGGTGTGCTCACGGAAAAAGAAACACCGGAAAGGATGGCACGGAATGACCGTAGAAAACTAATGGGCTGGATCGGCCGGACGGATATCTTCCATTTCAATGCTTCGATGGACCAGTTGACCACCATCAGCAGGATCACTCCCACCAGGTTCCATACCAGTGGGGTATGAAAAGAGGTTTTGATACCCTTCCATGCTTCTTCCAGGTTGGGTTGCCGCTGTATTTGCCGGTAAATGGACCATGACAGCCAGATGAACAGCAGGGGGCCGAGAAAGTAGTTGATGAATATTTTTGTATTCCTGTTCAGCTTCATGTATCAAAACTGTGTAATCTGTGATATTTAATCTCTGTTATCTGCGGTTAACACTCCCTTACCTTTACCACAACAGCATAACTAAGTTTTTCCGTTCTTTGTTCTTTATATATATGCCCTAAAAATACACCCTGTTTGCAAAAGCCTTCTAAAATAATCCTTGGCATTGATCCCGGTACGATCGTGATGGGTTACGGACTGATCCTGGTAAAAGACCATGAGATATCTTTATTAGAGCTCGGTGTACTAAAACCCGGTACGATAAAGGACGGTTATAAAAAACTCCAGCTCATCTTTAATACGGTCAGCGGGCTGATCACCCAATATAAACCCACCGATTTTGCGATCGAAGCACCCTTTTTTGGAAAGAATGTACAGAGTATGCTCAAACTGGGAAGGGCCCAGGGCGTGGCCATCGCCGCGGCCATGCGGCATGGGCTGGAAGTAACAGAATACTCCCCAAAGAAAGTAAAACAATCCATCACCGGGAATGGGAATGCCGATAAGGAACAGGTAATGAAGATGCTGCAGACATTATTGACCTTCAAATACGGACCCAAACAATTCGATGCTTCTGATGCGCTCGCCGTAGCGGTCTGTCATCATTTCCAATGTAATTCTCCGCTGGGAAAAATGCCGAAGGGAGTAAAAGGTTGGGATGAATTTGTGAAGAAGAACCCTGGGAGAGTTAGATAGTCACAGGCCGCACAGATGGACACGGATGATTTGCCCCCAAAACCCTGCGGGCTGACTGCCACGAAAAAACTCGAATCAACACGAATCAACACGAAAGAATGGTGTACACAATTATATTTAAGTGAGAAATTACACGAAGAATTTGCTGACGCAATTTTTTTTGGCCACAGATAAACACGGATCAACACAGATATTTTGCTCACGCAAAATGGGTGTACGAAAGCCTTATGATCCTGCAAAAAGAAAATTTCCCAGCGTCTTTTTTTCGCCATCTCAATTTTTGAGATAAATACTAACTCCCCCTGGCGAAAAATCAGCGCTTTCAGTATCTGCGTATTACACGCAACGGAGTCTCCAAACCTAAGCCCGCACAAAACCGGGGTTTCCCCATGGCGGCTTGATTTTTTTGGTTTTTTTGTATCAAGACCAAAAAGAACAAATACGACTGCCATAGGGTTGTCACCCACCCCTCCGAGCTTTGTTCCAACAAAAAATCAATAAACAATGGAACTACTTGAACCAACGACAACTAAAGAGTTGACCATCACACCCTCTGCGACCTCTTCCCAGCATGATTTCGATTTCCTGGAAGGCCGCTGGGCTGTGTACAACCGCAAACTCAAATCGAGACTGACCGGAAGCAATGACTGGGCCGAATTCGAATCCGTACTCCACATGCGCAAGACCCTGCTGGGACTGGGCAATGTTGAGAATTACTATGCCACTTTCAACGGGATTCCCTTTGAGGGCCAGGCGGTGCGGCTCTTCAATCCCAGGACAAAACTCTGGACCATCCATTGGGTCGATAGTAATAATCCTTTTATGGACCAGCACCCGGTTACCGGTTCTTTTGAGAACGGGGTCGGAAAATTCTATACAAAAGATGTATTCAATGGCAAAGATATCATCATGCTTTACCAATGGGATGCTACCAAACCCGAGCGGCCGATATGGTCACAGGCATTCTCTGAAGACAATGGCCAGACCTCGGAATGGAACTGGGAAATGTTTTTGACAAGGATAGATTAATGGTCCGAAAGACCGGAAGTCGGAAAGATCAGGTTACATACGGACCATCTACTGCTTATAATAGCAACGGTACTTGGTTATCGTCAACTGGCTTCGGACTTCCGTCTTCTGACTTCTGATTTTTACAGATGAGACAGAATTTTTTCCTGCGCATTTTTAAGATCGTCTTCCGTGGCCTTTGGCTTGGGTTGCGTGAAGTTCAGGTCATTCGCCGAGTTGATCGGGATAAGATGAATATGCGCATGCGGCACTTCGAGCCCAACAACACTGATACCACAACGGTTGCAGTCAAAAGCCTTTTCAATGGCATGTGCAATGGGTCTGGCAAAGAGCAACATCTCGCTTAGATAGTCATCCGGCAGATCGAAGAGTTTGTCTGTTTCATTTTTGGGCACCACCAGCACATGTCCTTCCCGCAGGGGAAATATATCCAGGAAGGCGAAGAATTTTTCATTCTCTGCTATCTTATACGAGGGGATCTGCCCCGCAATGATCTTTGAAAAAATGGTCATACGGCCGAATATTTTAGATTGAAGATTTTTGATGTAATAGTTAATCTGTTTCCAATTCACTTCATAAATATACAACCTCCTGCACCCAATAAAAAAGTCCTGCATTTGCAGAACTTTTATCTATCATCTCTTATCTATTATCTAAGCGGTGATCTCTTCGATCTTAAACTTCATCACTCCTGCCGGCGCCTGTACTTCTGCCGTATCACCAACGATCTTTCCAAGTATTCCTTTCCCGATCGGTGAAGTAATGGAGATCTTCCCTGCTTTCAGATCGGCTTCTTTCTCGCTGACAATTTTATAGGTCACCTGTTTTTTTGTTCCCAGGTTGGTCAGCGTTACTTTGGTCAGAATAGAAACCTTGCTGGTATCGATATTGGCTTCGTCCATTACCCGCAGGGTGGCCATCGATCCTTCATATTGGGCGATCTTGGCTTCCAGTAATCCCTGGGCTTCCTTTGCGGCATCGTATTCCGCGTTCTCTTTCAGGTCGCCTTTTTCCCTTGCTTCGGCAATGGCGCGACTGGCCGCGGGGCGGTCGACCCCTTTCATTTTCTGAAGCTCGGCTTTCATTAGCTCGAGTGTCTCTTTCGTCACGTATTGAATGTCACTCATATACTCCTCCTTTTTTTGCCAGTGATGGCATGAGATAAAAAAAATAACAACGCCCCAGTGTTTGCTGAAGCGTTGCATTATTGTTCCATAAAGATAGAAAACTTATTTAAAAAATAAAAATCAAAAGAACTTTGGTAGTGACTCAGTTTGAAAGTTCTAAGCCTTTAAGCTTTTTAAACCACGTAGAAGTACAAGTTAACATATTGATCTATCTGCAACGCTACTTGCCTGTTGCCCTGGCAAAGAACAGCAGTTCAAATTGCTGAATTAAATCACTCCCGGGAAATTGGCTCTTTGGGGTGATGAACCTACTCTAAACCATGTACCAACCATGTACTATCCATGTGTTCTTAAACGGGGGAATACATGGTTTACACATGGATAGTACATGGATTACACATGGTTGCTATACCTGCAGACAAATTATAGCCTTCATTCCCA
>DASYLC010000425.1:0-10053 GCA_036009775.1 Chitinophagaceae bacterium | reverse complement strand
TCCTTTGATACCTGTGTAGACCAGGGAGGTATAATTATAATCAGACGGTGTTTCTATATCTCCTATTAATTCCGCTCCTTCGAGCTCCGGGTCAGCTTTTGACTGTCCCCATTTGATTGCAACAGTTGTGACAGGACTTCCGTCAGTCGCGGAATAAGAAGATACTTCGCCGTTAAAAAGGAACAACACTTCTTTTTTAAGCGGGTTAAAAACACCTACGCATTGCCCATCCGGCTGGTTCATGCCTTCGACAAGAACTTCGGTTTCAACCACCGTACCTTTTGCATTGAGTTTATGAATGAACCAACCTACGTCGTCATAGGCATTGCCCTCCAGTGTCTTTTTTACCGGGTTGTACCAGAGACCGCGGGTATCTTCATTGCAGTTCTGGTCGTCACTGGACAATTGTTTACCGGTAGCATCAAAAGTACCGAGAGGGTAACCCATATTGCCCGCCATAGCAGCATAATATTTTTTCTGCAGGGGGTGCCATGCCACGCAGGCGCCCCTGGTCCCGGGCATTTCATCATCTATGGTACGGGGCATTGTGATGGTCAATGCTTTTTTGAGGGGCCTTGTTTTAACCGATTGTGCGTTGGAAGAACAGGTGATTGTGGCGATCACAAAGAGGAATAGTAGCCTTTTCATTTTTGAACAATTTTTTTCTAAAGAAACACTTATTTTCCGGGTATCGCTATGCCGTGGGGAGGGTATTTTTAAAAAAGATCGCCGTATTTAGATTTTAATATATGGGGGATTTCAAAATTGGTTCAAAAGATGAACTTCTTTGCTTTTTAACGGTCTCAGCTAAAGGAGCCTTTCCCCATGAGAATGCAAATTTCCCTGTCACCCTGCAATTGCAAAATTGACCTTCCGGATACCGTTTGCGGTTCTGTGAATATTCCGGAAAAAGGCAACGCACAAAGCAACCTGTAATCCCCAAATTCATTCTATCTTACACTCAAACCCCTGTTATGCGTCATTATTTGTTCGCCCTGTTTATTATATTCCCCGTTCTATCTTTTGGCCAGCAATGGAAAAGCTTTACCGATACGGCCGGCAAATTTATCGCTAAATACCCGTCGGAATGGGTCAACAAGATCAAAGAAAACAACAGGGTCTTCTTTACGTCTCCTTCCGATGGCGATGCGGATATTTTTTTAGAGAATATCAATATCAGTGTAACTACCAAAGCCGGCTACGGAACAAGCTTAAAGGTAAAAGACCTGTTTCCTGCGATCACCGACGCCCTGAAAGAGCAGTTTAACGAGTTTACGGAAGAAAGCCAGCGCTTTTTTAAATGGAATAACGCCGATGCGGCGGAAATAACCTACACGGGTTACAGCAAACTCGATGAATCTATCAAAGTGCGGGCAGTCCAATGGTATTGCTTTTACCGGTCAAGACTGTATATCGCCACTTTTGTGGCGGAAGCGGCCAATGCTAAACATAACAACACAGCCCGGAAGATCATGAACGGCATTCTTTTCAAATGATGGGCTGGCCCTGCTTTTTGTTCCCCGTTTGTTTTTTTTGAATTATTTTTCGCCTTATTATGCGTTATCGTTTCATTATTATTCTCCTCCTCATTTCTTTTGCGGCAACGGCCCAGGAGCCCCGGCGTGTTTACGGCCTGAACCTTCATTCCGGCGCCGTGCTGGTACATAACCACGATGTGGAAAGCATTGAGAATGCAAAACCAAAAGGTTTTTCACTTGACTGGTCGAAGCAATTTATTGATTCCGCATCGTATGCTTATTGCCGGACCTATATCCGCAAGGGATTTACTTTTTCATTTTATGACCTGGGTACACCCATACTGGCGAATGGTTTTATTCTCTCCTATTTCCTCGAACCTGTTTACCGGATCGGGAATAAATTCCAGTTCCAGTTCAGGGGCGACATGGGCGCCGGTTATTTCACCAATCCCTTTGACAGTGTAAAAAATCCCAGGAACAATAATTACAGTTTGCACATTACCCCTTACCTGCATGTATCGGCCGGTTTTGGTATTCACATCACAAAAAAATTACTGCTCCAGGGGAATGCGAATTTCAACCATATGTCCAACGGCAATTATAAAGAACCGAATGCCGGTTTGAACTGGAGTACTTTCTCCGCCGCATTGCTGTATTCTCCAAAAGGCAATAACCTCCCGAAATACCATAAACCTCCACGTTATAAATGGAGTGAGCAAAAAGCGGGACTGGACCTGGGCCTGATGTATGTGCCCAAACAAGGCTATCACCGCAAATGGAAGACCACCCGCAATTATATGGTTGGCCTGCTTGCACACGCCTCCAAAAAGGTCAGCCGTATCAGTGCACTGTCTTTTGGAGCGGAATTATATTATAACAAGTTTGAAGATGCTCCCGGTGTGCCGGCCGACAACAGCAAACCCGCTACACTCGCCTCTGTTAATATCGGCCATGAATTCTTATTCAATAAGATCATCTTCAGCCAGCAGTTTGGGCGGTATATCACCGCCTACCCTGCTTTTTTTAAAACATCCACCTATCACCGGTGGGGTCTGCGATACAGGATCAGCAAACGTTTCCAGGCAGGCTTTAATATGAAAGTGCATAAGTTCACCGCGGACTTTATCGATCTGCGTTTGCTGTACAAAGTGCTATAGATCGCAGATGATAACTGATAGATGATAGTTGCTTAAAGATCAGAGTTGGTTTATTAGAGATAAAAACTAATAGTTAAAGATAAAAGTTCTTTCAGTACAGGAGTCGCTGCAGATACGAAAAATTACCCGGGTTAAAGAAGTTTTATCTTTTAGTTTTTATCTTTTATCTATCTACTTATAATAATAGCTGATCGTATCGCTTTTGATCTCGTAGCGGCAATTGGATGCCTGCTCCCGTTGTACCCTTGTGGCGATGTATGCTAATAATTCTTTACGGGATGTCAACGCAATACCGGTTTGCTTTTCCCAATTCTCTTCGTTGGGTATATCGATATAGAACATGCAATTGCCTCCACCCATTTCATGATTGAATTCGATGCGGTGGGAAGGATCGGTGTAGATGATCGTACCGGAGCAGAAGTTGCCGCTATATTCAAGATTTCGCCCAAACTTATCCGCCAGTTCCTTCACCAGTTTTTCACGAATGCGCAGGTCTTCATTCACGATCTCCTTTCCAAAACCATCACGGTAAACGGTTGCCGCTTTTTCCTTCGCTTCGGTTGTAAGGGCCGGTTTTACGGGTTTTATTTTTTTCGCCGGCACTCCTTTTTTGTGTTTGATAAGATCGATATGATGCACGCCTCCTTTGTTATGACCAATCTCGATCCGGTAGTTACCGGGCGCTAGTGGCAGGGTATCCCAAAGGATCTGGATACTACCACTTAATTTATCCGATACAGGCCATTCTTCCACCGGCTTCCTTTTCTCCCGGTCTGTCAACCGTAGTTTTTCATATTCTCTTCCCGGGTTGGGGAGCCATATGATCAGTTGCTGGCAGTCGGGATAATGAACAAAACTGACATTGTTCTCTTTCAACGGCAACAATTTGGTTCCGCTTTCTTCCAGGAACTTATTATTAATTTTCCCGATCTCTATGATCCCAAAATAGTTTTTTGCTTCTCCCGGTTCCATGCATGAATATAAAATATTACCTTGGTAAAAATCATTGTATGGTAATCAGGCAGGTAGTATTGATGAGCATGTTACTGGTATTTTCCGCAGGATCCGTAACAGCGAGGGAAACAAACAGGATTGTAGATGCCGATACGGTGCCCTTACCTCCTGCCGGCATGGATGATCAGCGTGTATTCGATAAAGTGGAAGTAGAAGCCAGGTTCCCGGGCGGCGATGCAGCCTGGAGAGATTTCCTTGTAAAGAATCTCAATGCTGAAACTCCCGTGCTGCACAAAGCACCCGCAGGAATTTATACTGTGGTTATCCAGTTTGTGGTAGACCGTGAGGGAAGGGTCTCAGATATAAAAGCGATAACCTCGCATGGTTACGGTATGGAAGAAGAAGTGATACGCCTGCTCAAAAAAGCCCCCCGGTGGGAACCAGCGTTCCAGGACGGAAGACATGTAAAAGCGTTTCGAAAACAACCCGTTACGTTCCAGGTAGTAGAAGAAAAAAAGAAAAGGAAGAACAAGGATAAGGGAGATTGACGATTGCCTATTGTCCATTGTCCATTGCTCATTGCCTATTATTTGAACAGCTCCGGGCAGCATTTTTATTTATTGCCTTGTCCAGTTACAAACCAAAACTTTACCATGACCCAAACATCAAACACTGCTGGTCCTTTAAAGAATCTTTTAACCGCCATCCTGCTCACCGGCTTCGTTGCAGGTACCCTCGATGGGCTTACCGCTGTTATTAATTATATGAGTGCAGGAAAAGAAAACCCTGAGATCATTTTTAAATACATTGCCAGTGGTGTATTTGGCAAAAAAGCGTATGCAGGTGGAACAGGGATGATCCTTTGGGGAGTACTTTTCCACTTCCTGATCAGTTACGGCCTTACTGTTTTTTATTTCTGGCTCTATCCCAAAGTAAAATGGCTGGGTGAAAATAAGGTTGCCGCCGGCCTCTTATATGGTGTTTTTGCCTGGGTCGTAACCACACGGCTGATCATTCCCCTAAGCCTGATCCCGCAACAACCTTTTAATATATACAAAGCTATTATGGCCATACAGATATTGATGCTCTGTATCGGTCTCCCCATTTCACTAATGGCAAATAAGCATTATCTTTATAAAAAATAGATACTCCTATGTCACTGTTGAATCAAAACAATAAGAAAGGAAAAAAGAAGGATAACAAAAAAAACGCTGCCGGTGGCGACAAGGGTGGGTCCAAGTTCATCCAGAAGCCAAAATCTACCGGTTTTGTGAGTAAACAATCGAATACGGGTTCGCAGAGAGGAAGCTAATAACCTGAAAATTTTACCGCAGAGACGGGGAAGCGCAGATCAATATGCGTATCCTACGTCTTTTTCTTTTTTACATTGACCTTGTATCGCAATACAAGGTCATCATTGTATAAAAGATACAGCCATTGCACATCGGGTGATGCGACCGGGTATATGTATTGATGCTGATCCTTTATCATTCCGGGACTGGGTTTGAGAAATACCCAGCCAGAGGAATGCGAGAATATCGCTGAATCGATCAGCAGGTCGGGGCAAACATCTCTATTCTGTTCGGTAACCGCGGTCTTTAGTTCCAGGTACAGGGTATCTCCCACAAAGGTCTCTATCACACCACGGGAAGGATAAAAAGAAGTGATCCTGTATTTGGCAAACGATTTTTGCTTGAATTGCGAACGCCGGAATTCCTCGGGTACTTTTGAATCGGGAAGCAGGGTCCATCTTGCATCATCGGGGTAATGATCTTTTATAAATCCATCCGGCGGTACAAGAAAATAACTGTCATCATACACAGGGACAAACTCGTTATCCTTTACATAACCACTTGCCCAGGTAGCATCCAGCAAATGCCATTTCCCATCGATCATCACCGCATTCCAGTAATGATTTACCCCAAAACGCTCAGTCGGTTTATTCGTTCCTGAGCTTGCATAACCCACAATGATCTCCGAACGTATACCGGCCAGGTCACAAAGCGTGGTGAAAAGCCGGGCATAACCGTCGCAGACCGCTACCTTTTTCCGCAATACGGTTTCAGACACTCTTTCATTCAATGGCTTTAACGGGCTGCCGTCGTCTTCCTCACCGATCTCACTCTGGTAATTTTTGAGAGAGTTCTTACCGATCACTTTTCTCCTGTCCGGCCTTACATGGTAAGCTATATTGGATGTGATCCACTTGAAAATGGAAGTTACTTTCTGGAGCTCCGTGCTATCCTGTTCAGTAAGATGCTTGGCAAGCACAGCCACTTGTTCTTGTTGTGCAAAAACAGGCTGGAGTAAGAAAAGGAATAATATTGCCAGTACCTCTTTCATGGATCCCTGTACTACTAATATAAAAAAACTCCCGGAATTCCCTGCGGTTATTCTATAATTGGTCAAAAAAAACTATTGACGTTTTGAACTCGCGGGTGCTTCTCCTCCCTTCGGGACAAAGATCAGCACGCCTGAATTCAGCGCTTCAGGAAACGGTTTTTTAACAGTTTCTCCATCACCTCTTCTTTTTGGTTGCGGCTGATAGGGATATGCTGCTGACCGATCCGGATATCGTTTCCTTCGATACTGTCGATCTTTGAAGCCGCCACGATATAGGATTTATGGACCTTCAGGAATTTATCCGCGGGCAGATAATCCTCCACTGCTTTGAACGTGAGATAGGTCATGTATTTTTTTGTAGCCGTGTGGATCGTTACATAATTCTGCAAAGCTTCCACATACAGCACTTCATCAAATATGAGCTTTACCAGTTTATTATCGGCCTTGATGAAGAAGTAATCCGTATCGGCACTACTGCCGGTGTTTTTCTCTCTTACTTCGTAATACTCTTTTGCTTTTAAGGCCGCAGCAAGGAACCGGGCAAAGGATACCGGTTTTACCAGGTAATCCAGTGCATTCACTTCAAAGCCTTCCAGTGCATATTGCGGGTAGGCAGTGGTAAAGATCACCGGAGGCGGGTTCTGCAACGTTTTAAAAAAATCCAGGCCGGTGATCTTCGGCATTTGTATGTCGAGGAACAATAACTGTACGTCTCCTTTACCGATCTGTTCCGTGGCTTTCACAGGGTTATCGAATTCGCCAACGAGTTCGAGGAAATCAACATCGGCAATATATTCCTTGATCCCTTTTCTTGCCAGGGGCTCATCATCAATAACAATACAGTTGATACTCATGACAGTTTAAGATTTAATTGTACTGAAAAAGTATTTTCCGAATTATCGATCTTTAGTTCATGCCGGCCATGATACAGGAGCTCGAGCCTTCTCCGTACATTATTCAGCCCGATGCCACCATGTTGTTCAGTAGTAGGCTGTGTTTCTTTGGAATTGATAACAGAAAAAACAAAATGATCATTGACCAGTAGCATATCCACTTTTACAAAATTGGTCCGGTCCGTAAAATGCGAGATATGCTTGAATGCATTTTCCACGAAGGGCACGAGCAACAAGGGCTCGATCGAAAACCCTTTTACGTCCGGCGCCACGTTGAACTGCACGGAATATTTCTCATCCTTACGCAGTTGCTGCAGGTCCATATAGTCTTTCAGGTACTGGATCTCTTTTTCTACAGGGATGGTATCGTCCTTTACTTCGTATAACTGGTAGCGGAGCATTTCGGAGAATTTATGAAGCGCTCCCCTGGCATCCACATTCTCTTTATGAATAAGAAAATAGACCGAGTTCAGTGAATTAAAAACAAAATGCGGGTTGATCTGTGATTTTAAAAAATTCAGTTCGGCCTCCGCTTTTTCCCGGGCCGTTTCCACGATCCGCTGCTGCAGCTTTCCATAATCCAGCATGAGTTTGACTGCGGCGCCGGCAATGACCAGGAAAAAATGCGGGATGATATTATTATACAGGCTATCCCGGAGATTATCCCGCCAGTGGATCAGCGCGGGATTGTTGATGAGGTGCCCGAGTATATTCATTTTAATAATACTACTCCCGAAGATCATGACGATGAACATGACGGCGAACAGCAGGTATTTCTTTTTGTACAGCAGTCGCGGGATCAGCACATAGTTCGTGATATAGATCATGAGGGCCAGTTCCGCCACTTTGATCAGGGTCACAACCAGCGCTTTCAGCTCCGAGGAATAATCATCCACCCGGAGAAGATACCAGACAACAAAGAGCAGCATCCAGAAAAAAAGATGATGCAGTTTGTATCGCAGTAAAAAAGGTGTGGCGCGCATTGTTCAAAATAAAAGTACAAATTCCGGGTGGTAAAAACGATTACACGATTCGCCGTCTTTCCCTGATGATCAGTATTTAGGCATTTTGTTAAAGCGCTTATTACTGTAGATGTAAAGGACCTTTTTCCCGGATCTGACAAATCATCTTTGGTAAAACCATTATCCCTGAAACCATTTCATTTATTGCTGATGAGCTTATGATCTCCCTGTAGCTGTTCCGGAACAATATAAAAAGGTGGTATGCTTATAGCCACCCGTGATATCATACCGGGATTGAACATACGGGATTACCCCGGTAACCAGGAAAGTTTATTTGATAGTGAAGTCGGCTCTCACCCTGTAGTAGCTGACCGTTCGTTCGACAAGATTGGCGATCAGGCCATTGACCTTGATCTTCCATATTTTCTTTTCCTTGTCGAAGGTTGCCTGTACAGTACCGCTGGCAACATTCACATAAGAAACCTGTTCGCCGGAGCGGAAAGAATATTTGGCAAACAGTTCATTACGGCTGTCAGGACTAAGAGATATTTTGTAAGTAGTATTCTTCAGTTTTCCACCCCGGAAGAACATGGTAAAAAACTGGTCCTTCTGCTCGACAACGATCGTGAGGTCACCTTTTACGCGGTAAACTCTCAGCGTAGCAGGTCTTGCTTCGATAAAAAAATTATTCGAAGTGGCGGTATCGGTGATAAAAACAGGACAACGGCTCAATACCGTGTCTCTTTCCTGTTGTGCCAGTGAAGGAACCGAGATCAATAAAACGAGAGAAAAGATAATTGCCCGCATTACCCGAAATATTTAAGCGTAAAAAATACGAATAATTTGAATATAAACCACAGTCCTTTCCTTTGCTCAGGACACAGATTAAAATACAGCACAGGTTACCCAGCTTTGATACATCGGATCAGAAGCTCATTATCCCCGCTCCCCAAATAACAAACTACCGATCCTGGCCATCGTGCTGCCTTCTTCGATTGCTACTTTGTAATCACTGCTCATGCCCATGGAGAGAGTCGCAAATCGTGAGTCGTGAGTCGTGAGTCGGGCGTGATGGTCGAATATTTCCTTCAGCTTCTTAAACTCTGCTCTCACCTGGTTCATATTATCGGTGAAACTCGCCATACCCATTAAGCCTTTGATTCGCACACCCGGAACCGGTTCCCTTTTATACTGATCCAGCAGCTCATCCAGTTCCTTTTCATCCAGCCCGAACTTTGTTTCCTCATTAGCGATATGGACCTGTAAGAGGCAATCGATGACTCTTCCCGCCTTCCCCGCCTGTTTAGCGATCTCCTCCAGTAATTTCAGACTGTCCACCCCGTGTATCAGTTGCACAAAAGGCGCTATTAACTTTACTTTATTGGTTTGAAGGTGGCCAATATAATGCCAGCGAATGTCTTTGTGCAGGCGGGCGGCTTTATCCACCAGCTCCTGTACATAATTTTCCCCGAAATCACGGTGGCCGAGCTCATATAGCCCGAGGATATCTTCGACAGGCTTTGTTTTGGAAACGGCGACGAGGGTAACACCGATCTTATCCAGTTCAGCTTTTATTTGATGGTATGCTGTTTTATTTACGGGCAAGAGGAAGATTTGGGAATTTTGGAATTGGGAGATTGGGAAATTGTCTCCTCCTTAAAATTCATTGTATATACTAAGGCCATGGTCAGGTAAGAGAAATATGCAGTAAAACAAGTTTCAAAATTTCCCAATTGTACTTTTCAAAATCATCTTAGAATACTTCTGCTTATGACGATCCTCTGTACCTCGCTCGTCCCCTCATAGATCTGTGTGATCTTCGCATCGCGCATCATCCGCTCGACGGGGTACTCGGTCACGTAGCCGTAGCCGCCGAGGACCTGGATCGCTTCGACGGTGACCCACATGGCCGTGTCCGAGGCGAAGAGCTTGGCCATCGAGGTCCACTTGCCGAGGTCGGCGGGGCGCACGGGCTTGTCGGCCATCGAGCAGGCTTTGTAGAGGAGCTCGCGGGCGGCGGCCGTGCCGGCCTCCATGTCGGCGAGCTTGAACTGGATGCCCTGCAGCTCGTTGATCGGCTTGCCGAACGCGATGCGCTCCTTGGCGTAGTCGTTGGCGTAGTCGGTCGCCCCCTGGGCGATGCCGACCGCCTGGGCGGCGGCACCGAGGCGGGTCCGCTCGAGCGTGCCGAGCGCCACCGAGAGGCCCTTGCCGGCCTCGCCGATCAGGTTCTCCTGCGGCACGCGGACGTCGGTGAAGGACGGCG
>DASYLC010000424.1:0-10005 GCA_036009775.1 Chitinophagaceae bacterium | reverse complement strand
GGATACAACCCAAATTGAATAGTATGGGTATTGAACGATTAATTTCAAAATACGAGCCTTCCGATTGTCGAAGAAAATGGCGGAACTGTTGATGGCGCATCAGCAATTTAAAGAGGCTCCTGCCAGCCCGCAAATAGATTTGAAATATTCTCCGGGAAAAGAACAGAAAAAAATAATTACAATTAAAAAGAAAACATGAGAAAACTGATTGCAATAATGAATATGACACTTGACGGGTTTTGCGACCACACGACAATGATTGCAGATGAAGAAATACACCAGCATTATAATGAGCTATTGAGTAATGCAGACACCCTTATCTACGGAAGGATTACCTATCAACTTATGGAAAGCTATTGGCCAACTGTAGTAAAGAATCCTACCGGTAACAAACCAATGGATGAATTTGCAGTATTAATAGACAATATTTCAAAGATCGTTTTTTCACGTACGCTTCAACATGTTGATTGGAAGAATACAAAATTGAAAAAAGAGGTCATTAAAGAAGAAATTTCAGAGCTCAGGGAACAAACGGGGAAAGATATTTTAGTTGGCAGCCCGGGTTTAATAGTAGCCTTAGCAAACCTTGACTTAATTGATGAATACCAGCTTGGCGTTCAGCCAATAGTTTCCGGACGCGGCTTACCGTTATTTAAAAACATCAGGGACAGAATTGATCTTAAACTCTTACGAACAAAAACATTTGGATGTGGTGCAATATTTCTTTACTATGAAACGGCAAAAAAATGAGTGCCTAGTTAGAACGACAGCTTTTCTTGACGACAACAAAACCTTGCAAAGATCATATCCCGGGTTTTTTAGCTTAACAAGAGCATCGAAAAATCCTGGTGTCTTTACCAGCGACATACCGGGCTGACCGGACATGGATGAGCTATGGAATATATTTTCAACTTTTGTAACTTACAGGGGCCTCAGTTCCGGGCCGGATGTTTTCCCAATGCCCCGCCGAACGTTAGGATGAGATTGACAGAAATTTAAACCGACAATCACAATGAAACCAGCAATCACTACACTACTTCTGTTTATTTGTTCATTTACGTATGGACAGACATATAAATCTATTGTCGCAGAAGCGGACGGCTTCTATACCAGTAAAGAATATCAAAGATCCGTTGACAAATTTAAAGAAGCATTTAAAATTGAGCAGAAAAGTGCAGGCGATTTTTATAATGCAGGCTGTGCGGCTTCTTTGCTTGGCAACAAGGAATTAGCATTTGAATGGCTGAACCTTACATTAAAAAATGGCTGGACAAATATCGAACATTTGAAAACAGATAGCGACTTGATTTCATTACACGGTACTGAAAAATGGAATAACTTATTAACTAAAATGCAAAGTGAACTGGACAAAAAAGAAGCTAAATATGATAAACCCCTGCAAGCTAAACTATTGACGATCTATAACGATGACCAACCGATAAGACAACAGTATATTTCAGCACAAAAAGAGTTTGGATACCAAAATAAACAGGTTGATAGTTTAGGGAAAGTGATGATGTACAAGGATAGTATCAACCTGATCAAAGTAATTGAAATTTTAGATACATATGGTTGGGTCGGAACGGACAAAGTTGGCGGAACTGCAAACCAGGCGTTATTTTTAGTAATTCAGCATGCTGACCTGAAAACGCAACAGAAATACCTGCCCATGATGAGAGAAGCAGTAAAAAACAAAAATGCAAGTGCCAGTGCTTTAGCCTTGTTGGAAGACAGGGTTGCGCTGGGAGAAGGTAAGCGGCAAATTTATGGAAGCCAGATAGGACAAGACAATGAAACAAATAAAAATTATGTTTTGCCACTTGACGACCCGGATAATGTGGACAAACGGAGAGCCGGAGCAGGACTTGGACCTCTTGCTGATTATGTAAAGCGTTGGGACATTACCTGGAACGTGGAAGAATACAAAAAACAACTACCCAAGCTCGAAGAAAAGCAGAGGCGACAAAAATAAACTTCTGCCAACTTTGACGCTCGATGCAATCGGAACTATTTTTAATTTTCTTCATTTTACCTCGCCGGGTCATCAACGAATTTGGCTTTTTCGATCTGAATAAAAATGCCATTTTTGTGATGGAAGATGTTAGCGACAATTAAATAAAAGAGTCATGCCAGCAGCAAAAAACAAAACCATTGAAACCTCCGGCAGCGTCCCGGCCTTTATTAAAAAGATTCCCGGGGCCGACCGGCAAAAGGATGCAAAGATCATCATCGACATCATGCAAGGCCAGTCCGGCCTGGAGCCAAAGATGTGGGGAACCGCCATTATTGGCTTTGGCACCCATCATTATAAATATGAAAGCGGCCGTGAAGGCGATGCACCCCTGATCGGGTTCTCACCCCGCAAAACGGAGTTTGTGCTCTACCTGCCTTCCGAATTTGATAAAAGAGAAGAGTTATTAAAGAAGTTCGGCAAACACAAGACGGGTAAAGCCTGTATCTATTTCAAAAAAATAACCGATATTGACGTAGAAGTAATGAAGAAAATGGTGAGTAATTCTCTGAAGAAAAAATTAAAAAAAACTGATGGGTGTTAGGTTTCTCGCGGAGAGCACAAAGAGTAAAGAACGCAATTTATGCTCCCGGGTTAAACACCGGGTCTATGATTCACTTATCTATTGAATCATAACTTTCTTATTCCTTATTTCTCATTTAATAACATCCACCTTACCACCCTATCCCATAGTCTTCCCCGTTATTACTGCTCCCTCCCCATAAACTGCCATGCTTCCAGTCGAAGAATATAGCATTGATAGGTCCGCTGGTGCGGTTGCCGGTGGTTACTTTATATCCCATTGTCTTTAATTCATTTCTTGTCGCTTCCGGGGTTGAATTACTGACCAGTATCTCTCCCGGCCTGGGCTTGCGGTCCTCGATCTTTGTGCCTCCCAGGGAGAGCCAGAGTTGATTGGAATTGATATTCGCCGCTTCACAGGCCTGCTGCACCGTCATATTGAATTCCACCATGTTCAGGAAGAACTGTAACAGGTTCTCATCCTGTGTATCTCCGCCCTGCACCGCAAAGGATAAGAATGGTTTGCCATCCTTCATTGCCAAAGTAGGCGTCAGTGTCACTCTCGGCCGCTTACCCGGTTCAATGACATTAAAGGGATTCAACGAGGCATCGAGTACAAAACTTTGCAAACGCTGGCTCATGCCTACTCCTGTATTTCCTGCTATGCAGGCCGGGAGCCATCCTCCGCTGGGAGTGATGGATACGACCCAACCCTCTTTATCGGCCGCTTCTACCGATGTGGTTCCCATCCACAATCTTTCCATATATAATGCATCATTCATCGCTGAACCTGCGGAATCATGTGCCGGGACAAAATTCCGGTTACCTTCTCCTGCTGTGTTCCATTTTTTCAACAGTTCTGTATACGGATTTGTTTTCCCTTCAAAAGGATAAGGATCACCAGGGCCGATCGCCGGGTCATTCATGCCCGGCCTGATCAAACCTGCACGCAGTTTGGCATAGTCCTTACTCAATAACCCTTTCATTGGTTCGGCAGGAGCGAAATAAGGGTCGCCATAATAAAAATCACGGTCAGCAAATGCCAGGTTCATGGTCTGGTAAATGGTATGGATATATTGTGTGCTGTTGTAGCCCATTTTCTTCAGATCGAAGTTCTCCAGTATATTCAGGGATTGTAATAAGGCGGGGCCCTGTGTCCATTGCTGGAGTTTATAAACATCAATTCCTTTATAATTGACAGACACCGGTTCTTCTTCAATAGGTTTCCATTTGGCAAGGTCTTCCATGGTGAACAAGCCTCCTTGTTCCCTGCAGCCACGTACAATCTCCTGCGCGATATCGCCTTTATAAAAACGATCATTCGCAGCCATGATGGCCTCCTTCCTGCTTTTCTTTTTCTTCAGTGCATCTCTTTCTGTTTCTATCATTTTAGTAAGTGTGGCCAGCAGGTCCTTCTGAACAAATATTTCCCCCGCTTCCGGCGCTTCTCTTTTCTCGCCCAGGTGTGGTAAAAAAACTTTCTTGCTATAGGGCCATTCCCTGATCCTTTCTTTTCCTCTTTCCATTGAATTCGCGGTCTGTGCTTCTATGGGGTAACCGGCTGCCAGTTCCATAGCCGGCGCCAATACCTGTTCCAGGCTCATTGTGCCATATTGAGCGAGCATATAACAAAGACCGCCAACGGTTCCGGGCGTAACGGCCGCAAGCGGACCATACTCCGGAGGAAATGAATAGCCTTTGCCTTTGAAAAATTCCACTGTCGCTCCCGTAGGCGCCACACCAAGTGCATTGATCGCAATGACCTTTTTTGTTTTGGGATTATAGATCAGCGCCTGGGTCTCTCCGCCCCAGCTCAGTACATCCCACATCGTACAAGTGGCGGCCAGCATGGCACAGGCCGCATCCACGGCATTGCCTCCTTTCTGGAAGATCATCGACCCCGCTGTTGCGGCCAGGGGTTTGCCCGTAACCGCCATCCAGTTCTTCCCGTGCAGCGGCGGCTTTTGTGTTTGAGCATTCACAGTAAAAGACAGGCTTACCATAAGCACCAGGAATACAAAGGATTTCATGTGTGGGAGTTTTATACTAAAGATAGAAAGGAATATTGAACAGGCGAACCGGGAATATCAAACAGACGAACAAGGAATTATGAATGCTGAACTATCGGATCAATGAAGCATTGCTTCATAACTTTCTCATTTCTTATTTCTAATTTACTACAGGCAACTCTACATGAAACACCGTCCCCTTTCCCTGCTCCGTCTCAAACCATATCTTTCCATGCGCCTGTTCCACAATACCCATACACATGGCCAGGCCAAGTCCAGTCCCGGATGATTTGGTGGTGAAGTTGGGAATAAAGATCCGTTCCTGCATCTCCGGCGCAATCCCTTCACCATTGTCCTTTATACTGACACGGATCGTATTCTCATGCCGCAGTTCACTGACCTCGATCCTGCACCTATTCCCATTACCCTGGCAGGCTTCGACGGCATTCGCAAACAGGTTGGTGAATAAACGGTTCATCTGCGTCTTATCCGCTTCCACCATCACCTGGTCATTGACGGGCCGCCATTCAAAAAGGACATTCTCATCTGATTTGAATAATTCCTTCAGCGAACTCAGCACATCATGGAGGTCAAAACTGGTAATATTGGTAGTACCGATATTGGCAAACTGGGAAAAGTCGGCAGCGATCTTCGAGAGATGATCGATCTGTTCCACCAGTGTGTTGGCTACATTGCTCGAGAGTTCTTTTACATTCGGCTGATTATTGTTGATCGCCTTCTGCAGGTATTGTATACTCAGTTTCATCGGTGTCAGCGGGTTCTTGATCTCGTGTGCTACCTGTCTTGCCATTTCCCGCCAGGCCCCTTCCCTTTCGCTTTTGGCAAGTGCCGTGGCGCTTTCACCCAATTTGGCCACCATCTTATTGTATTCCTGCACCAGTTCACCGATCTCGTCACTCCGGTTCCAGACGATCTCTTCGTTATGCCGGCCCAGGTTCACCTCTCTCATTTTATCGCTGATGATCGAGAAGGAATTGGTGATCCGGTTCGTAATAAATAAAGCGATCAGTCCCGCGATCAGGAAAATAAACGCATTAAGGTTGATAATAGTGACCAGGAAATTCGATATCTCCTGTCGCAGTTCCGGTTTGGAAGTGAAATATGGGATATTGATATAGGCATAGACCTTTCCTTCGCCATCTCTTACAGGTGAATAGATGCTGAGATAAGAGAAATTGCCGATCTTTTCTTCCTGCGAATGCTGTACCTGGCGCATCCGGTTCAGGTGATAGAAGGCGGCTGGATCCATTTTCTTACTCAATACTCCTTTAGTATATACGTTGGCCTCCGAGGAAACCTGGAGATCGCCCTTGAGATCGTATACATTCACATCCACGCCATGGATATCGGAGACCTCGTTGACCAGCCGCTGGAGATTATCGTTGGAAACAGAGTCATAGATCTTTATTACGTCATCGAATGTATTGTGGTTGGACATTTCCTTTTCCATCTCGTTCACCATGATCTTCATGGTGCGGCTTAGTTTCTCGCCATTACTTTGCTTGTTCCGGCTGATAAAGAATGAAATGGTGGCGGCACCTATGACCAGGAAAGAAAATATGCTGATAAAGATGATGGTGCTGTGAACCTGCGAGCGGATGTTCAACTGGAACAATCGTTTAAATCCTCTCCAGTTATAACCGGTTCGCAGGATAAAAGTGATCAGCTGCACAAACGCAACAAGAAAAAGAAAGGAACAAAAGATATACGAGAAGAGGGTGATCATTTCGATCGTCGTTTCCTTTTTCCGGGCCACCACCACCACTTTCTCCGTTCCGGCCCTGTACCAGAGTTCATCAAAATCCCCGTTGACCCTTAGTTCAAATTCCTCTTTGGGCACTTCTTTGGTGGTCAGCCAGATCGGGTAAGGATAATTGCCGGGTGGTGACACCAGCCGCATGCTGTCATACACAGCATTGGAATAGATCGGTGAATTCTCGGGGTCGGTCTCTTTGAACTGCCGGAATAATTCCGGGAACAGGGCATCACGGCTATAATTTTTAAAATTGGAAACAATAAAAAAAGATCCCAGTTTTCGCCCGGCTGTATCCAGCACTTCACGCCGGGTAATATAATTGAACTTATCAAAGGAGGTCTCATAGTAGTACAAGCCTTCTGTATTCGTTGGCTTGGATTGAACCGAAAGGATCGCATTCAATGCCTCAAGCGTGGTCTGGTCTTCATTAAACAGCGGCAGACCGCTGCTATCATATACATACAGACGGGTGTAATACTTATTCAGGTAGCCGCTGTAATTCCCGGTAATGATACTGTCCCTTAACCGGATCCCCTCATCTTCAACTTTGAAACGATTGAAATTATCGGTCAGGAAATCGCTGTCGAGGTAAGTGATAGCAATACTCATCATCCGTTCACTGGCCGGGTCGGTCTGATCTGATAATTTTTCGGCAATGAGCTTTCTTTTCACCCACTCCGCTTTCCGGTTTTGCGAGAACATGATCACCGTGATTGAAACCGAGAAAACAAATATCCAGGAGAGGATGCCGGCAATATTGATCCGGATCCGGTTGAACACGACTCCTTTCCGGTTGACCAGCCAGGTATAAACCAGTAACCATAATAATACCGGCAGGTAGAACAGTACATCGGCATGACCGGGTCTTATGGTCAGGTAGATCAATCCGGCGAAGCTGATGGCAAAATAGATCAGGAATTTTCTTTCTTCGAACAACGGAAAGATCAGCCGGAATAAGAGCTGCGAAAAATAATAATAGGACAGGGACAAACAGGCCAGTACAAAAAAGCCTACCACCGTGTAGCGGTTCAGGCTGAAAAAATTAGTGACATCAAACGATATTTTTGAATCCGCCACCAAACTATGAATAACCGTGGCCAGGATAAAGGTCGAGAAGATAAGGAGGCATAGTGCCAGTATCCCGGTGATCCACCGCAATCGGGGAGAGAACCCGGTGGTGGGATCATCGATATACCTCAATTTGGACCAGGCAAACAATACCACCCAGCAAAACAATATGGAATTGATCAGCAGGTCGCCGAGCGATCGCTGGATCGCATTGGAACCATAGATGACCGGGCTGAACAGTTCGAATTGCCGCAGGTTCAGCAACGAAGGATAGTAATAGGTCAGGAGCCGCAATACCAGTAACACAACTGTCAACAGGCCGATCGCTTTCCATGTTTTTTTTCTTCTTGCTACAGATTCCGCCAGGAGATGGATAAAAAGAAATAGAAAGATCACACCGCCAAAACGCAGTAAGATGGTCCGGCGGTCATTGTACGCAACGGTCTGCGATGCTTTTTTCTCCAGGTAAAATAATTTTTTCCCGGCCCCTGTTTTGACGGGGAAATCGTTTTCCGTTTTGCTGATGGCTACTCTTTTATCCGCAGAGTTGCTGTAAAAGAATTTCTGTGGCAGGTAATCGGTAGTGATAAAGAATTCCGACCGTACCGGTATCATCGCAAAAGCCAGTACCTGGTTGAGACGGGTGCTGTCGGTCAGTGTTTTTTTGATAACATAGTACGAGCCATTTAATTCCCGGGAAAAATATTCTCCGTCGGGATCGTTGAGCAGGACCAGCGGCGGCACTACCAACTGGTCATTCCAGAGCCGCATATCGTAATTGCCAAACTCATCTACTGAATACAGGAAGACGCCGAATTTCTTTGAAGCGAGCTGGTTGAATTCATGCAATGTCTCTGCCTGCCCCAGCAGGCGGTTGATCAGTGAAGTATCCTTGCAAAAAGAAAAGAACTCTTCGTGTTTATCGTGAATATATTTTTCCGCCAGCTTTACTTCCTGGGCAACGGAAGAACGGTTAACATATAATTTATTGAAGAGAAATGAGAACGTAAAAAGCAATGCTGCGATAAGCAGCATAGTGTACTTATTTAACCAGATATTTCTTGATAATGGCTTCACTGATCGGGCCGCTGTTGTTTGATGGTATTCCAGATGGCATCCATTTCCCCGAGGGTCATGGTATCCAGGTTTTTCCCGTTTTGCATGGCTTGTTGTTCCATCTGTGTGAACCGGTGGATGAACTTTTTATTCGTCTTTTCGAGCGCATTTTCGGCATCCACCTGCAAAAATCGTGCATAATTGATGAGGGAGAAGACCAGGTCCCCAAACTCCTCTTCTGTTTTGGCCTGGCTTCCAGCGGCTATGGCCTCTTTCAGCTCTTCTATCTCCTCCTCCACTTTTCCCCAGACCTGTTCCTTATTCTCCCATTCAAAGCCTACTTGTTTGGCTTTTTCCTGCAAACGCATGGCTTTCACAGTTGCCGGCAGGGAAACAGGTACGCCTTCGATCACCGACCTTTTTCCTTCTTTCAATTTGAGCTTTTCCCAGTTCTTCTTTACATCATCAGCGTCGTTCACTTTAACGTCTCCATATATATGGGGGTGCCGGGCGATCAGTTTCTCACAGATCCCGTTGATCACTTCATCGAGTTCAAATCTTTTTTCTTCCCGGCCGATCCTTGCATAGAACACAATATGTAATAAGAGGTCACCCAGTTCTTCCCGGATACCTTTCCAGTTTTCATCGGTGATAGCATCGGCCAGTTCATAGGTCTCCTCGATCGTCATTTGCCGCAGGGACTGTATCGTTTGTTTTTTATCCCAGGGACATTTCTCCCTCAGCTCATCCATGATCGTTACCAATCTTGTAAAAGCTGTGGCCGTAGTTGTATTCATAATTTTGGGGTTAAATAGTAGCGGCTGAAAATACCAGGAACCCGGTAAACAGGATCAGCATCATGATCAGTGATAAAATAGTAACCAGCAGGAATTTGATAAAGGTTTTGATCCAGCCTTGTTTGTAGAAGTTGCGCATAGCTATGTACAGGTAAATCCCCAGGCCAAGGAAGACAAAGGCCTGTGCTGTATCCCAAAGACCCGAACCGGTCACTTCCTGCAGCTTGTCAAAACCAAAAACAAGCAACAAAACAAGGAAGGAAAAAACGTAAAGATGAATTGTGAACACACCATGATCCGCGAAATAAAATTGTTTTCGCCGTATATAGACCAGCTTCAGGATCAGTGCAAACAAAGGCAGTGAAATAAAAAGCAGGTAAGGAAGACGGTGAAGAAATCCTTCTGCGAGTTTCCGGCCTGCATCAACCGGGTTATAACGGTATTTATTATTGATATCGATCTGCTTTTTCACGATCCTTCGCATCAGCCAGCCATCCCGCTCCCCGGGAGAAAGGGTATTCTCCGTCGAGTCGTATTCCGCAAAAGTTTTATAGTTCTTATTACTGAACTGGATAACGCCTTTGTCCTCGTCATAGGTATCTATCTGCCGCAGCAGTATGGCCGTGTCTTTAGCATCATTTATTTTTTTCAGCAGCACGGCATCTTTAGGATGAGTTTTTAATTTCTCCTGCAACTTTTCAATATAAGAAGCCCTCTCAGTAGCCGATACCGGGCTATTCTCATTGATATTAATGATCTTTTCAG
>DASYLC010000423.1:0-2460 GCA_036009775.1 Chitinophagaceae bacterium | reverse complement strand
AATGTGATATAAAAACTGTTTTGAATAATTTGGAATTTTGGAAGCTAAATTTTCATACTTCCCGACAATTACTTTTATCCATCCCCCTTTATCTGGCAACATTTGTTGCGGCACATCGCTTGCCTGTACAGCAAGATATTCCGGCGGCTCAGCTTTTTGTTTGGAAGGAAGATTGATCCAGAACTGAAAAGCATGTGTAAGCAGGTCGGTAGTTTGCGGATCAACATTCAGTACTTCATCATGTATAATCCCGTTTCCCGCTTTCATCCATTGCGCTCCGCCTGATCTTACTCTTTCCTGATGTCCCTTACTGTCATGATGATCGGCTTCACCATTCAAAATATAAGTTAATGTAGCAATGCCCCTATGCGGATGTGCGCCTTTTCCATTTACTACTTTTATCGTTTCATCAGGTGAATGTTTAATAGGTAGTGCATGGTCAAGAAATACAAACGGACCTACTGCATCTGCATACCTGTTTGGTAAAATGCGGTTGATAATATATTCGCCGATGTCGGCTCTTTGCCCTTGTGTGGTGAAACTAATTTTCTTTTTCATTTTGCATGTTTTTTAATGTGTGAAACAATCATCTTATGAGTGTCAGTTAGAAGTGGAAGGCCCGCAGGATTATGCAAGCCTTCCACAGTAGTGGTTTTCGGTCAGGCTTTTGGATTCTGCCCGGGTTGAACCATAAGTTATATAGCCGCCGGTTGCTTCTTTTTGGCCGCCCAGCCGTCAGCCGCCTTCTGCTCAGCCGCTTGGGCAATCTCAGTGCGGGGATATATGTCTTGCACGATCGCTGTTTCCTTCACGAGAGGTACAACAATCTTTCGTGCAGCCGGAGCAAGAGGTCCGGCCCAATCGCGAAACCATTCGGTGATCATCGCGATCGTTGTATTTGGAACAGCGCCCGCCTGAATCATCCGCAACACAGCGATGTCGTGTGTCTCTCTTGTTGAACCACCGGACGCATCGACTACAATACTGACCTCGTAGTTATCCTTGAGCGCATTAACCACGGGATAGGCGAGGCACACTTCCGTTAGAACTCCTGCCATGACCAACCTTTTGCGACCGGTTTTCTTAATTGCCTCAACGAATGCCCGGTCTTCCCATGAGTCCATGGAGGATCTGTCTATTTCCGGAACTTCAGGGATTTCGTTGCGGACCGATTCGATTGTCGGTTGGTTAACACCCATCTTAACACCGACCGTACTTAAGATGATAGGAATATCGAAAGCCAGTGCCGCCTTGGCGAGATAGCGGGCATTGAGTTCGACAAGTTTGGGATCACTTGATCCGATGTAGCTCATCACTCCGGGCTGGTAATCGATCAGGACCAATACAACGTCTTTTGAGTCCCAGATACCACTTGATTTGTTGTTGTTCATTTTTTTTGATTTTAATAACAAAAATTGGAAGTTTGAAGACTCAAAGATGAATCAGGAGAGAGACGTAAAACGATGATAAATGATATAAAAAACTGTTATCAAATGATAACAGAACGAAGAGGAAATAAGTAAGCAGTGATTTTATTTTTTTGCCGCCTGTCCACGGGATCCTGCGGAATGGCGTATCCGGCTGAGGGATTCTTTAGTTATGCCCAGATAAGAAGCAATCAAGTGCTGCGGAAAGCGTTGCAAAAATTCCGGATAAGTATTTGTGAAATCGGAGTAGCGTTTTTCCGCTGAAAAACTGATTGAAGCGGACAATCTTTTTTGAGCAGCGAAGGCGTGATGTTCGTCTAAGCTCTGTCTCCATTGAGCCAAAACTGGAATTTGATTAAATAGATCCATCGAATCGGGTTTTGTAATGATCAGCACGTCTGTATCTTCCCAGGCATCAATATTATAAACCGAGGGAGTGAGCATTACAAAACTTTCGCGATCCACGGCCAACCAATTTTCAATTAACAAGCGAACAATATGTTCTACACCTTTGTCATCGACAGTATATTGGCGCATTGCCCCTTTAACGATAAATGCACTGAATTTACAGACCTGACCTTCCTGCAAAAAATACTGTTTTTTCCTTATTTTTTTTGGGACAAAAGCATTTTTAATCAGTTCAACTTCGCTGTCAGTAAGCGGTGTTGAAGTGTAACTGTTAATATATTTAATAAGTGAATCGTGCATGAATATGGTAATAAGGATGCTCTACAAAGATAGCGTATAGTCAGACAACCACTCCGAGCAGTAAATCGATTAAAAAAATAATCTTTTATTTGCGGAAATGATCAGTCCCCACCTTATTGTAATGCACTAAAGAACGAAAATTATTCAACTCAGGTTGACTATTAATACATATCTAAGCGGGAAAGCCTATAGAGGGCATCAAAGGGCTGTGATCATCATGTTAGAAAGGCTTTTTACTGGTGGGTTTTGAGGTCTTATTCCGCACTTTGTTTTTTCTGAATTGAATTCTTCCTTCCTGGAAAATCTGTTAAAATGCAAACATAGA
>DASYLC010000422.1:0-11526 GCA_036009775.1 Chitinophagaceae bacterium | reverse complement strand
GGCTTAACAGATCTTGCATCTAATTTTTTCCCTTACTCGATCATTATCCCTGTCAAATTAGGTTCATTTGAAGTAAATAAGTCCGGCAGCAATGCTGTTCTGAACTGGATTACGCATATGGAAAGCAATAGCAGCCATTTCGAAGTAGAGAGAAGCACTGATGGCGTCAATTTCATTTCAGCAGGCACGGTAAAAGCAGCAGGTTCAAGCAATGATATAAGAACCTACCGTTTCGTCGACCCTGTTGCCGGTTTTTCAAGTATCATTTATTACCGGTTGAGAACGGTGGATATGGATGCCACATCTTCGATAAGCAAGATCGTTGTATTAAAGCTGGAAAAAAATAAACAGGACATAAAGGTTCGGATCTACCCCAACCCTTTTACAAACGACCTGAAACTACAAATCTTCAGCGGTAAAGAAACGGCAGCTACTGTTCGCATCAGTAACGCGTTGGGTCAGCCCGTTGTTGATCGCAAGATCAACTTGCAATCCGGTGAGAATACCATTGCCCTATCTGCTGAGCTGTCATCCCTGGATAAAGGAATATATAGTATACAGATCATTACCCAAGATCACCGGTTTACAGAGAAGATCATCAAACAATAAACAGGTATCTGTCAATTTAAACCTCTCCTGCCTTGTGGCGGAGAGGTTTTTTGTTTTAAAGAAATAAAATAACTGATACTTCATACCATATATACCATCGTTCAGATTGTTAAGTACCTTATTCATACTTAAGTGATCCAAACCTCTTGCGAAACAAATAAATCACAGATACATTTGTTTCGCACTGTTACTGTTAATCCCTCCTATTAAAAGACCAAAGCATAATCCCTCCAATCTACTCCTGCAAAAAACATGAATTTAACATCCTGCTGATAGCCGTTATTCAATACCTCCGAAAGCCAGTTTGACATAAACTGAGTATTAATTTAATAACACTATCGGGTATGAAAAGATTCAATTTGTTTTTTGCATTTGTTTTTACAGCAATTTTCTTCCTCAGCAGTTCAGTTGGGGGACAAAACATTACACAAGTCGGCACTGCCACAACTGCTACATCGGGTGGCGGAACTATCGCGATTAATAAGCCCTCGGGCATTGCTTCCGGGGATATTATGATCGTAAGTATCACTCAAAGCGAAACCAGCACTGGTGATGATTTAAGTAATGCTACCGCGACCTTTGGTGGCTGGACGTTGGTTACTGGTTCAAAGATCGGTACAGGCCAGAATCCCGAATTCTGGGCAACGATAATGTACCGGGTCGCTACAGTGGATGACGTGGCTGCCGTCGTTACTAATTATCAATTTACGCTGAATGGACAGGCTGAAGGTTCGGCAGGTTCAATTATTGCTTACCGCGGTGTTGCTGTCACGGGTGGCATTTCAGGAGGACCTTTTGATGTTGCACCAGGTTCAATCAATGGTTTGGCAAATGACAACAGCCTGACTGCTGCTGCTATCAACCTCACTACCGTGAAGTCGGCAGTAATTATGTTTGGCTTTATCGGCAATGATCCGGGTATTAATGCCAATCCAAATTGGAACACGGCAACGACGCCCGGAGCGTTAACAGAGTTGTTCGATGCAGTTTCAACTGAAGACGCGGATATTGAAATGGGTGCTGCCTGGGGCCTTGCCAATTCAACAGGTGCGACCGGTACTGGCTCTGCTGCATTAGCGGCGGCGGCAGAGAACGGGTCAATCCTGCTTGCATTAAGGCCATTGCCTGCAACTGCTACATTGACACCTTCCGGCCCACTTGCTGTAAGCGCAGGAATTCCAATTGACCTGACAGCAGCTGTTACCAATTTTGCCGGTACAGGTAATTATATATTTACATGGACTGCGGCAGGTGCAAGCGGTTTGGGAACAAACCCTGTCAGCCAGGCTGGTACGGTCAATACAAAGATGATAAGTTATGCCTTGCCGGGTATATATACGGTAAACGTATCTGTTGCGAGAAGTGGCGCCACAACGATGGTTACCAATACTGTCATCGTTAATGTTGCCATTGCCGCCAATCTTTGGGCTACGTCTTCCGCCGGTACACAGATCGCTGCATTTACGGTAATAGGCGGCACAAATATGGCTGGCCCGAATAATTTCTTTGTACCAACGTTTCCGGGTTCAACAACAGGTGGTCTTTTTACAGCCGCCCTTGGCAGAAATGATAAACCCTCACAGGCAAACGGCTATTTTTATTGGCTCCCCAATACGCAAACAAATAATGGTGTAGTAGAGGTATTTGGTGCCGATGCAACAGGAGGAAATACTACGCTCATCGGATCGATAGATCTCACTGCAGGCAATACCAGTCTTAGCATCGTTCGTCTTGGCATGGGGCCTGATGGTACAGCCTGGATGCTTTTGGGTGACAACAGCACATTATATCTTGCGAAATTCAAACCAAACGGTTTGACATTAAATAGTGCTTTACCTGTCGCAAATCAGTTGACAATCGTTGACGCGAATATTACCCTGGTTGGCGGCTCTCCATCAACCTTTATGAATGGGGATATCTGTGTGGCGGGTGATGGAAATCTGGTGGTGCTTGCAAATGACGGCGCCGGTCTTACCCAGATCTTTACGGGTGCTCCGAACGGAAGTTCTACTGTACTGGCCAAAAAATTTGACGTGCTGAATCAAAACTCAACACCGTTTAACGGAAATGTAAACGGTGTGGCGTTCGATCTCCAGGGCTCATTGTATGTTTCAGCCAGCGACGGGTTATATTATATAAATAAGAACACGGTGAATGGCCCTGCCGCGACCATAGCCATAACACAGATATGGGCAGGTACAGGTTTAACGGACCTCGCATCCAATTTTTTCCCGACAACCATCATTACACCGGTGACATTGAGCTCTTTTGTGGTAAAACGCCTGGGGGATAATGCAATTCTGACCTGGAGCACTGCTACTGAAAGCAATTCCGACCATTTCGAAGTCGAAAGAAGCTATGATGGTTTCAACTTCACCCTGGTCGGTTCTGTACAGGCAGCCGGTTCAAGCAATGATATAAGAAATTACCAGTTTGTCGATCCGATAACCGCACCGACAAGTATTATCTATTATAGGTTGAAAACTGTCGATACTGATTTAAGATTTTCAAACAGCAGGATCGTTATACTGCGACCACAGGGTATAATTACGACAAACTTAAGGGTATATCCCAATCCTTTCGCCGACGTCCTGAACATATATATTCAAAGTAGCGGGGAAGCAACTATCACGGTACGTATCAATAGCATCCTCGGCCAAACCATGGTAGACCGGAAAATCAATGTCCAAGGTGGTGAGAATAATATCGTGTTATCACCTGAATTGTCATTCCTGTCCAGGGGAATATATGTAATGGAAATAATAACAGAAGAAGGAAAAACCACCGGGAAAATAATCAAACGTTAAATGCTCGAGGTTTATGCCTCAACCCCTTTCGCCTTGGTGGCAGAGGGGTTTTTTTCTCTTTAACTTATCAATTACCCGGAACAATGATCATTCGATCGTTAGCAGTTTTTTGCGGTGCAAAAAAAGGTATTAACCCGAGATATGCAGAAGACGCAATGATAGTCGGAGAATTAATGGCAAAGCACAATCTTCATCTCGTTTTTGGTGGTGGCAATGCCGGACTTATGGCATCATTGCAGACAGTGTAATGAACAATGGGGGCCATGTGACCGGCATTATACCCAAAATGCTACGTGAACTGGAAGTGCAGCACCAGGGTATCACCGAACTGATCGTATCGATGATATGCATGTTCGGAAGAAAACATTGTACAGCCTCTGTGGTGCTGCGTTGATCCTGCCTGGTGGATTTGGCACTTTGGATGAGCTTTTCGAAATCATTACCTGGGACCAGCTATCCATCCCTGATAAAAGATATTTATACTGAATACCGATGGATTCTATGATCACCTGGTACTTCACCTTGAAAAGATCAGAATGGAACAATTTCTTTACGAAAATTCCGTAAACTCCATCATCATCATCAATGATCCAATAGAACTAATAAGCTGGTTGGAGAAGGATATCAATACTGGTTCAACAGCCTGAGAAAAGACAGTTTCATCATAATTTTAAACCCTGGCCCCTGTAAAATTCCAGCAATTTCATTTTGAAAACATGATCATATCTCGAATACAGCACCTGTAATCTTGCTTTCTGAAGGTTATTCTGGCTTGTAAGCAAATCGTAGGCAGACAATAGGTTTAGCGAATAACGCTTAGTTGCGAAATCGTATGCCTTTTCAGCTGCCTGCATGCCTTTTGTATCTGCATTGAAACGTTGCAAGGCGGCTGTAGCATCTGTATAAGCCTGGTAAATATCCTGTTTCAATTGCCTGTCACTTTCCTCTTTCTGCAGTTGCAGTTGACGGACATTGAGCCTGGACCGGTCCAATGCAGTTCTGGCAGACCGGCCATTGAAGATGGGAATATTCAATCCCAGCCCGATATTCTGTGCGAAATTATTTCTGAACTGTGTACCGAGCGGTACAGGTTGCTCTCCTACCTGTTTAAAAGAAGGTGAAAAAACAATATAGTCGGTTACACCAACCGTAACGATACCGGTAGTTGGAGATAGCGGCCCAATTTCAAATTGGGGTATGCTTAAATTAACATAGTTATTACTTAAACCCGCAAAAGCAGATATGCCCGGGTATAAACTTCCCTTTGCCGCAGCAACAGATTTTTGGGCCGACAGAATGCGCAGGTCATTTACTTTTTGCTGTGGTAATGATCTGATTGCGGAAACGTATATGGCTTCTGGCTGCAAGTCGGCCAATGATAACAGCGGGATATTCTCAACGGGTGGCGTCTCAATATCAAAAGGGCTCCCCGCATCAAGATTGAGCAATGCTTTCATTTGTAGTAGAAAACCCTGTACAGAAGCTTGGGCGGTTACCAACAACGAGCTATCCCTGGCTAGTTGCGCTTCCAGCTCGACAGCATTCAACTCAGGCAGAACGCCAGCCTCAACTTTCTTACGGGTATTGTCCAGTTGTGCTTCGACAAGACCGACCTGTAATCTTGCTATATTGACCTGCTCACTTGCAAGCAGGATCTGCAGGTAGGCTACGGCAATATTCAGAGAAATATCATTCGCTGCCTTTTTTACCTGTTCTTTATCTGCTTCCAAGGAGAGGCGGCTGGCTTCGATCGTGTTTTTTTTGGAGAACCAGTTAAATATAGTCACACCGGATTGGAGTTGCAGGCCAAGGGAAAAAAAATTATTATCCTCCAATACCCCAGTAGTAGGATTTTCTGATCGTCCCAGGCTATAGCCTGTGTTAATGTTGAAATTGAGCGAGGGCAAACGGGAAGCCTTGTTTTCTTTATAAGCGAGTTCGGAAAAGCGGGATTGCAGGTCTGCCTGTCGTACTGTAATATTGTTTTTAACCGCATGCTCCACGCAACTTACTATATTCCATTTTTCCTGTGGAAATGCCCTACCGGTCAAGAAGAGAAAAACTCCTGTCAAAAGTATACAATACTTCACACAGCAAACATAAAATGAATTGGCCTACGGAAGCACTGAGATGAACATGGTTGTTATGTATTACTACTTTACTGTTATGAAAAAATTTTAGTCCTTTTTTAGCTTTATAAAAATCATAGCCGGAAACAAAATAGCAATTATTAAAAAGCCTGTACTCCATTCGCTATAGGACGAAGATTTTACAGGTATTGAAATGAAACTAGAAGAATCATAAGGCACCCCGGCATTGAGATCGTATTACTTATTACGTCATCATACCACTCATACAACCATTATGCCTGTTATAGAATATGCTGATAAAACAAACTTGTAATGAACATTATCTACAATGGTATGACCTGCCATTCTATTGATACCAATGGTTTAATTGCACTTATCCTGAAAAGCATCTCCTGTATTTCAGGGGTTTTTTTCTCGCATTTTCATTTAGTTTACAAAAAGTTAGTTTGGTTGTCTATTTAGCTGGCACTAGGGTACTAAATAATAATAGTGTTATCAGTACCCTACTTGTCAGCATATACTAAAATTAATCATATGAAAAGAACAATACCGTTGGCCTTGGTATTAATGTTAAAAAGGAACATTTTTTCTCTTCGAGTTTTTCAGGCGAGTATTTCGTCCTGTTTAGTTTCCCCGTTCCATACTGTTCCTGAAACAGTTTAATCAGTTTCTTTCGATTATCGGATATTATAAAGGGTTCTCCCTGGATCAAACGGGCGATAGTACCTTTTACTTTGGAAAATTAGTTACCCTTTTTAAGAAATATGCGGACGGCAAATGGCGGATTTTTCTGGAGAGCTACCACGATGCGTCAAGAGTACTGGTGGAACAAGCAGCGTCCTGCCGTACTAAAAACTATTATTGCGCGAAAAGATAGACTTCATAAAGGCCAATGAGTCTGCCGTGAAGAGAAGGTTTCGGTATATCCTTTCTTCCTGCCTTTCCAGGTCCGGGGGTAGATGAGCGATCGATGTCCGTGCATTGAGTATCGCGTTTTGAATATCGAATATTATACGCCATACACGATGATCAATGATCATCCCGGATCATTCCCTGTCAAAAGTAAAATACTCTTTTGCATTCTTATAGCATACATCCTGTACCATCTTGCCGATCCAGTCAATATCATCGGGCAATTGCCCTTTCTGTACTTCTTTACCCAACAGGTCACAGAGTATGCGCCGGAAATATTCATGTCTTGAATAGGAAAGAAAGCTCCGGGAATCGGTGGTCATACCAATAAATGTACTGAGGAGGGACATATTGGCCAGTGTATTCAATTGTTTTTCGATACCGTCTTTCTGATCGAGGAACCACCAGGCAGCGCCATACTGGATCTTTCCTTTTATGCCCCCACCATTAAAATTGCCGGTCATCGCGGCGAATAGTTCATTGTCGGCCGGGTTCAGGTTATAGAGAATGGTCTTTGCCAGCTGATCGGTTGTGTCCAGTTCATTGAGAAATGCGGACAATGTTTCGCCCTGTGTGTAATCACCAATGGAATCATAACCGGTATCAGGACCCGCCACCAGCAGCATACGCCTGTTATTATTGCGGAGTGCGCCCAGGTGAAATTGCTGTACCCAATCCTTAGCGTGATACATTTTGCATAACTCCAGTACTATAAATCCCGCGAAAGCCCCGGGCTGTGAAAATCGGGCAGCAGGATCTTTGAGGAACCTTGCAAATTCGTAAACAGCTTCCGTGCCCAGCTTAAAACCGGCCGGCATTTGCGACAACCCATGATCGGCCACCCGGCAACCATTGGCATGAAAGAAGTTGACCCGTTGCTGCAGTGCTTCCAGCAGGTCGGTCATATTATTTACTTCGATCCCGCTGCAGGTCTCCAACCGATCCAGGAAATCCATAAAGGAGTCCCTGTCTTTTATATTCAGCGCCTTGTCAGGTCTGAAGCTTGGCAATACCTTCAACCCTACTACTTCTTCCCGGATCTGCCGGTGCCATTGAAGATCATCACAGGGATCATCCGTAGTACCCAGCATTTCAACATTGAACTTTTGTAGTAAGGAACGGGTGGAGAATTTATCCTGCTGCAATAACCCGCTGCACCCGGCATAGATCGCCCGCGCCGAATCTTCATTAAGATATTCGTTGATCCCGAAGGGCTTTAACAGCTCCATCTGTGTCCAGTGAAACAATGGGTTCATCAATGTACCCGGTACCACTTTCGCCCATTGCCTGAATTTATCTTCATCCTTTGCGTCACCGGTTATAAAACGTTCGGGGATACCGAAAGCCCGCATGGCCCTCCATTTATAATGATCTCCTTTGAGCCAGATGGCTGTCAGGTTTTCAAATTTTTTATTCTCCGCGATCTCCCGGGGTGATAAATGATTATGGTAATCAATAACAGGCAGGTCTTTTGCATAGTCATGGTAAAGACGCCTGGCAAACTCATTCTGCAATAAGAAGTCTTCTGTCAAAAAAGTTGCAGCATTTTTTTTATTGCTCGTTATCTCCGTTGCAGGATTTTCCATTTTCACTGTTTTAGATGATCCGGTTATATTCAGCCAATCCTTTCAGCCTGCCAATAGCGGCAGCGAAGTCGCAAACTGTCTTAAAGCTGCGCCTTTGCATTTCTCTCTTTGCGGTCTTTGCGGGAAGTTTAATAAACGGTTTCCTGCGACATCTTACTGGTTTGTTGTCATTAAACTCCACTAAATACAGAAAAGCCGCCGTCAACTACCACCACGGATCCTGTTACAAATTTTGAGGCATCACTCAATAACCATATCAGGGCTCCGTTCAATTCATCCGGGTTCCCAAAACGACTGAAGGGTGTATTATTGATCACCAGGCCGCCGCGTTCAGTCATGGTTCCATTGCCATTCGTAAGCAGGTTGCGGTTCTGCTCTGTAAGAAAAAAGCCGGGAGCTATGGCATTCATCCGTATGGAATCGCCATATCGTTTTCCCAGTTCTACGGCAAACCATTTGGTATAACAGTCGATCGCACTTTTAGCTATGCTGTAGCCCAACACTTTTGTGATCACCTGTTGTGATGCCATAGATGATATATTGACAATACTTCCTTTTCCCTGTTTGGCGATCGCTTCTCCAAAGACCTGCGTTGGAAGCATGGACCCGTATAAATTCAGGTCCATTACTTCCTTTAATGCCGCAAAGTCCAGTTGGAAAATATCTTTATCGGGTGCGATCACGGCCCCGGGCATATTTCCTCCCGCTGCATTGACCAGCCCATCGATCCTTCCGTATGTTTTCAGCAACAATTCTTTCGCTACCATTAACTGCTCTTCCTTCAGTACATCAGCGATCAGGGCGATGGCTTTGCCACCATTCTGCACAATCTCACTGACCCTTTCATTGGCTACTTTTTCATTTCTTCCCAATACGCCTACCAAAGCGCCTTCCCGGGATAATGCACTGATAAAAGCATGACCCAGCACACCTGTTGCTCCCGTTACAACGATCACTTTGTCTTTTACTGAAAACCTGCTATCCATTCTATTTTAATTATAGTTTAAAAAATCATTTCTCTTTTTAAAATACCAGCATGGCTGCCGTCTCTCCTTTTCCTGTTGTTGAAGTAACGGTTACACGGTACACTCCTCTCACCAGTTTCAACTCGTTCCTGTCCAGTTTCAGCTGCCAATTGCCTGCTGAAACTGGCTGGTTCCTGCTGTAAACCGACCTTCCCTGTATATCTGTGATGCTGATCGTCAATTGATCATCCTGGCTGATCTTTTTGGAAATGATAAACCAGGCAGATGCCGGGTTGGGAAATATCTTCAACGCATCACTCACTACCATTGCCTGTTCCTCCGTTGCACCGTTACCGGAAGTCCGGCCCATACCGGCAGGAGTAATAGTTATTCCATTGAAACGGCTCCTGTCTTCAGCACTGGCTTCTCTTACCAATAGCTCGTAGTCTTTTCCATCCTGTACAGTTATTTGAAATGTTGTAGCGGCAGAGCTGGTCAGTGATTTTCCGGATGCTTTCACCACCATGGTTCCCGGTAACCCATCTTCGCGGTATTCGATATTTATAAGACCGGGGAAATTCGGATCGTACTGCCAGGTACTCACATCGTATACACCAGCCGGGAGATACTCCATACGAATACCTGTAGCAGCCGATGCTCCATCCGCGAAAGAAAAATCACGCGTCACATTACCGGCCGTACCACGGTCACGGGTACCCTGTGAACCAATAATAGTAAACCGAACGCCATTGATGGCCAGGGTATTCCCGTTAGTACCCACCAACCCGGTCCATCCTGCTGTGATAGAACCATTGTCTGTATGATTAATATCGATCTTATACTCCGTGGTGGATGCGCCGGGTGTTTGATCGACGCCGATATTTCTTGTGTTGCCGATTGTATTGTTATAAATATCCAATGCAGGCTGTGAAAGGCCTCTTATTCCTACATTGAAGGCAGGCGATCCTGCTTCCAGGTGATAACCGGATTTGGAACCACCCGGGAGGTTGAACAAAGGATTACCGATCGCGGAAAAACCATCTTCGGCAATGTTTGCATTGCTGCTGTATCCCACAACGGGGAGATCGGTCGGGGGTGTCGATGTCCAGTTATAAAGATTATGCCGGTACGTTATATTGCTCACCGTAGGAGCATGGTAGAACCTCGCTCCTGTTCCTTTTGCCCAAAAGATATTGCTGTAAAAGCTGATATCATGCGGGTTGGCAGGTGACCAGGGATAACATTTTACCAATGAATCATTCGCGATGGCGGTACTGGCAAAGATCACATTATTATGTACCGTCATATTGTAACAATTACCGGAGATCGCAATACCGATCCGTTCATTATCCTCGAGAATATTATAACGCAGTATCGTTCCAACATTGAAACGTTCGTAGGCCGATCCGTCTTCATTACCACCGGTAGCTACAAACCCACCCCGGCCGTTATCGTGCAGGTAATTATATTGCACGATAGTGTTTTTGCACCGGAAGTCAACATCGATCCCGCGGGCGTCGGTATCACCCCCGTTATAAATCGTATTCTTTGCTTCATTGAACTGGAAAACAGTTCCGTCTGTATTAAAACAAAAAGTAGCATTGCCTGATATCTGGTAAGCACAGGAATCAAAAAGATTACTTTCGATCAGCGTGCCGGTAGCCACTCTTATCACCAATCCGTTACCGGTGATCTTTTTAAATATATTATCCCTGAAAATAATATTGGTACTGGGTACCCAATTATCCGTATAACCATTCGGCAACGACTGCCCGAAGGTGGAGGTGGAGCTTCTTACTTCCCAGTCCGTTCTGAACGTGATACCTGTGCGGCTGAGATCATGAAAATTACAATTACTGATCACCACATCATTCCATTTGCTGGGGGTTGCGGTTCCTGCGATGTCGAAAAGCACACCACCATAGTAGATACTGCCGGAAGATTTGTGCTGGCTGTTCACTTTCGTGATCTCCATCCGGGTGAGATAGATATGGTTCAGCGTTCCCGCATCTGCGTTCACGATATTAACAGCCAACAGGAGCGAATCATCCGGGTCGTTGATATCGTTACCCGGGAGGGTATTGGTGACCTTAAGATCGGTCAGTTCTACATATTGTTTATTGAAAGAATAAATAGTTGTTTTAGCTGTTCCCTGGCAGGCCAGGTAGGGAAGGTTGCCTGTTCCGTATTTTCCATACACGACAGGTGCGCCTGAAGTACCGCTGGATGTGATCACCAATTGTCCCACCCATGTCTCTCCTGCTTTAAAAAGGATAATATCCCCGGGATTGAAATTCGTGCTGCTTACTTTAGCCAGTGTTTTCCAGGGTGTGGCCGTTGAAGTACCATTGTTATTATCATTGCCGCTGTTGTCGCTTACATAATAGGTTGTTGCTAATAACTGCATTGGTAATGCTATCAGCAGGCAACTAACGAAAACACATTGCCGGATTTTGTGTAATTGTTTCATATGTTAATTTTTATTGTTTTTTGCCACATGGAATTCGCCATATGCAAGTTTTAGTTTGTTGACAAATTCATTTTTGTTCAATGATCT
>DASYLC010000421.1:0-3958 GCA_036009775.1 Chitinophagaceae bacterium | reverse complement strand
CATTCATCAGTCCCGATGAAAAATCAATATAACGTTTGCCATCATAATCGTAGAGATAAACTCCCTCGGCTCTTTGCACGGCGATAGGGGTGATACCTTTTTGTTTGGACCAGGAGAACAGGGTGTAGTCCATATTATCCTGTATGATCTCTAATGATTCGGAAATAGTTTTTGTATTCGGCATAGTATATAAATTAATGTTTTACCTGCAAGAGACTGCCCGGGGAACAAAATGACGAAACCAGAACCAGGATCGTTTGCCACCGCTGAAGCAGGAAGTATCAGTGTAAGATATTCTATTTTGCGTTTTGTTGAAATGTGTGACCACAATACGTAATACATCGCCCAGCAGGTCCATTTTCTCCATCATCACGACCGGAGTACTCTCTTTGATAGAATCGACCGCACCGGGACCGGGCACGATAACAGGTTTTTCCCCAACACGGGAATAATAGGTCTTGATAGTATCTCCCTTCATAACGGACGCTTTGAACAAATGAAAACCGGTTTCGTCAGATGTTCCATGATATGTCAGTTCAATGACCCGGTCCGGCAGGATATATTCATATGTTTTTTGGGAACCGGTATCCGCTTTTTCCAGGTAATCCATGGTCCATGCAGCATCTTTCTTTTCATATAAGGTTACTGCGGAGTCGGCTCTTGTGATCATGTACACGATCTTTTTTTTATCATTCTCCTCTTCGATCATTATATAGGGATAAGCCGATGGGTCTTTTATTTCATCAACTCCCGCTAATGTGTATGGATCGATATCTTTATACATAGTGCGGTTGACAGGAGGAACGTTTTCCTTGCCTTCCCGTTTTTGAGGAGAGTTACAGGCGACCCCTCCGAGGAGCAGCATAGATAATATTTTGAAATAGGGTTTCATGGCCTCTCTGCCCTCTAAAGGAGGGTTCCTGGTTTCTGGTAATTGAAGAGTTATCAAAACAGGATTGACGTATTTTGAAAACCCGGGTCTTTCATACGGTTTTATTTTGTAGCTGATTTTTGGCTAAATCCAATCCTTTTCCTTTCCTCCCATTTCTTCTGCGCTACTTTTTCATCCAATAAGTTTTCCATGGCATCATATAGCTGGTTTAGCTGTATATCATGTTCGCCGATCCTTTCTTTTATTTGTTTTAACTGCTCCCGCAGATCACCTTCCCGGATCAGTACTTTTCTTATCTCTACAAACGCCCGCATAATAGCTATGTTCATGGCAATTGCTTTACCGGAGTTGGGGATTCCGCTTAGCATAGCAACACCTTGTTCAGTGAAGACGTAAGGCAAATACCTTGTTCCACCCCGCCCATCTTTTGAGGTTTCATTTTGCAACCTCAAAGAATCCCCGGTTTCCAAGGTTTCAATTTGAAACCTCAAAAGTTCCCATTCCTCCTTCGTAAGCTGAAACATGAAGTCCTTCGGAAATCGTTTACTATTTCGTTTTACTGCCAGATTAAGCCCCTTTGTTTCAATTTCATACAGGAATGCTAAATCCCGGGCAAGCATCACTCGTTCGCCCCTTAGTTCGTAAATCCTATTTTGAATGCTTTTAATAATTCTCACAGTATCCTTTTTATCACTTAAATAAATCGTCAACCTATGCCCCGTCCAGGAGAACAGGGCTTCAACTCATCCAATTCACCCCCGCCTCCGGGTTCCACTTCGTTGTTGATTTTTTTAATTTCGTCCAGAACTCGATCGAGCTCTTTCCTGTAATATCACCTACCCCAAACTTACTTTCGTTCCATCCGCCAAAAGAAAATGGCTCTCTTGGCACCGGCACACCTACATTCACCCCGATCATTCCGGCGCTGGCACGGTCGATGATATAACGGGCCATGCCTCCGTTCTGTGTAAATACTGATGCCGCATTGCCATATGGACTCGCATTTTCAATGGCCAATGCCTCATCCACGGTGTTGGTACGCATGATACTGATGACAGGCCCGAATATTTCTTCTGTCGCGACACTCATTCCGGGTGTTACATAATCAATGACCGTCGGACCCACATAGGTACCGTTCTCTTTCCCTTTCACTTTTGTATTGCGGCCATCCACCAGGATCTTTGCACCCTGTTTTTCCGCTTCGGTGATATAACTCTCGATCCTTTGTTTGGATTCTTTGCTGATCACGGCGCCGAGATTTTCTCCCGGCACGATCTTTCTCGCCTCTTCACATATCTTATCGATAATGCTGTCTACATTTCCCACACCGATCATCGCGGATGCCGCCATGCAACGCTGACCGGCACAACCACTCATGGACGCAGCGACATTTTGCGCTGTCATACCGGGAATGGCATCAGGTAAGACCATCAAATGATTTTTAGCACCGCCCAATGCCAATGCTCTTTTATAGGACCGGGTGGCTCGTTGATAAACGATCTTGGCAACTTTCGTAGATCCCACAAATGAAACCGCTTCAATTCCCGGATGATCACAGATCGCTTCCACAATTTCCACATCACCATGCACAATATTGAACACACCATCCGGTAAGCCGGCTTCTTTTAATAGTTCAGCCAGTTTGCCGCAACAGAGTGGTACTTTCTCCGAAGGTTTCATGATCATACAGTTCCCGAGAGCGATCGCATTGGGCAAGGTCCAGTTGGGTACCATCGCCGGGAAATTAAAAGGAACGATCGATGCGACCACACCCAGCGGTACATGTTCCGTTCTGCATTCTACTCCTTTACTGACCTCGAGTATCTCACCGGTTACGAGTTGGGGAAGCGAAGTGGCAAATTCCGTGAGTTCGATACATTTTTCTATTTCGGCTACCGATTCTCCAAAGGTCTTTCCATTCTCTTCGCTGCAGAGTTCGGCCAGTTCCTTTAAATGTTTTTCGAGTAATGTTTTATACCGGAAGAAAACCTGCACTCTTTCCTTGATAGGTGTTTTGCTCCAGCCATAAAAGGCGGCTTTGGCTGCGTGGACGGCCGCGTCAAGATCTTTGGCCGCCGACATTGGTACTTTGGAAAGCAGGTTGCCATCAAGCGGAGAGATCACATCCAGGCTCCGGGAAGTAGAAGCATCTACAAATTTTCCATTGATATAGTTCTGAACAGGAGAGTATTTCATACAGCGATTTTCTTTTTAGTTTTATTATCAAAAACCAATGATAAATATACTTAAATTGGCTTGTTAGTTGAGATTTTAATGGAATAATTAAACCGGTTCATATGCATTTTTCAGCTTTACTGTTCTTGTCTGTAACGCTCACATCCTGTGGTGGAAAAAAGCAAACGGCATCGCCGGCCGGCACAACCATAACTACTGATGTTAAGTCCGTCACACCTGCCGGCTCTGATACATCCCGGTACACCGTCATTCCTTTTAATGAAAGGGATAAATGGCTTTTTAATAATGCAAAGCCTGCAGAGCTTTTACCCAAAGAGATCGGGGATGTCGAATCACTGCTGGCGGATGCTATGCTGGAACATAACAAAATGGTCAAAGGAGTTATGGTGCTAAAACCCCTGGAGAAATATAAACTACAGCTGGTACCGGTCACCAATGAAAAAGGGGAGAAGATCGTGTACGTAAATTGTTTTTGCGGCGGTAATGCCAATTCTTATTTTAAAAACTGGCGCACCGAATTGGTGATGGTGGATGATGGTGGCAGTTGTTTTTTCAATGTCAAGATAAATTTGACGACCAGGAAGAGTTATGACCTGATGGTGAATGGAGTAGGCTAGGTAAGATAGTTTAGCATTTGAAGGCACGCAAAGAACGCTGAGTTCGCTGAGCATTTATGTTAACCTTTTTTCTCTGCGGCCCCTGCATTCTCTGCGTGAAATATTTGTGCAGATAGTAGTTAATTTTGACGCATGACCCCTGAAAGACATCAACGGTTAACATCCGTTTTAAATAAACGTCAAGGCGACATCACTATCGTACTCGAAAATGTTTTCGACCCCCATAATATATCCGCGGTAATGAGAACAGCCG
>DASYLC010000420.1:0-18503 GCA_036009775.1 Chitinophagaceae bacterium | reverse complement strand
AGGGAATGCAGCGATGGCAGAAGTAGACGAAAGATCATTATTCGGCCATGACTATATTAATTACTTGCAGCTATTGAAGATCGAAGGGAAGTGGGTGATCTTGTGTAAATCGTTTAATTCGACTCCTTCCGCTAAATGATCTCAGCACTCCCGCTCGAGTACTTCCAGGATCTTTGCATAAAACTCGCGGGCCCGCTCCGGTGTATTGCCGATGCATACTACGCCGAGTTTGCCATACTGTGACAAGGCCCCGATCAGGTGGAACATTACTCCTTCCTGCGATGTGCCATCATAATGCAGATCGTTCACCATCGCGATATCGATGAGATCATGCGGGCTGAGACCGCAATATTTATCGCTTTTTAAATTATCGGAGCAGAAATAATAGCGGACCAGGTTGCCTTTGGAAGTATAATAAGTACCTTCTTCACTATTGTAAATGCCATCAGTGAGGAATTGCAGCATCAGGAAAGGATGCGTGGTGCCGCCTTTACGCAAATTGATCTCGATGGGATAATGTTGCCAGCCGCTTTCTTCTTTAACAGAAATAAAATCCACGGCAAAGCGTCCCAACACCCCTTTATCTCTCAAAGCCTCTGCTACTTTTCTGCCCATTACACCAAGCTCGATCGCATAGTTGGGTGATGCGGGAAACTGTGCGCCTATATAGACCTGGCCACTTTCTCCTCCCAGCTCCTGGTCATGCGTAGAAATGATCTCGATCTTACCTGCAGGAGTGATACGGCATTGTACCGATGGAGATTCCTTTATATCACCTTCGAGGAATTCTTCAACGATACCGCTCATGCTCTCAAACTTTTGCAGGAAAATATCAAAGGTCAATCCCGGTGCTACCAGTTTCAGATTGGCTTCAAGATTTTCATGCACCCAATGGTCGAGATTCTCTGATTCATCGTAATTCTTATACGAGAAGATGGCATTCCCGTCTCCGGAAAATCCGTCATTCATTTTTACCACGGCTTTACGCAATGCCGGGTTATGTTTTTTTAATTGTACCAATGATTCAATAATGTCTTCAAGACTACCCAGGTCCTCCATGCCTTTTGGCGGATTCAACCCGCATTCCCGGAAGACCTTGCGTCCATTGCTTTTTGATCCAAGATCATACAGATCGGGATCGCAGCCATAGATCGGAATCTGCAACTGCACCGCCAGCGAGCGTTCCTGTTCAGTCACAATAAAACAGGACATATGCGCTTCATGATCGGCCGGGATAAAATCTTTGATCCGCTGGATCAGCCGCGGCCGGTCGAGTATCTTTTGAATAAGCGGTTTGTGTGATGAATCATGACAACTCAGCAGGGTCAGTCGCCGTTGCGCATGATACCCCGTGATTCCTGGCAGCATGTGTAAATAATAATCGATGATCACCGGGTCGATCGTTTCACTGGTTACATAGATCACATTAGTGCGGGGCATGCGCAGCAACATCAGCATACAGAGCAACCGTTCTTCGTAATGATTCACCCCGCTGATCTTGGACAGGATCTCCATATCCATTGTCAGCGAAGGGATGATGATCACCGTTCTCGGCGCCAGTTTATCCGGGAATACATGTTCGAATTGCTGGGGAAAACGTTCCTGGATCTTTTTGAAGCGGATGGCTTCTGCGACGGAATCCCTTGCGGGCAAAGCGGCTTTGCCAATTTTTACTGAAATATTTTTTGAAACTGCGGTCATTGCAGTAGATAATTTGGGTTTACTATTTTTCCCGGCTTCAGTTCTTGGGGCATGTTCTCTTCTACGTGTCAGACGCTCTTCGAGACGTCAGACCCCATCAGATACCAGCCCACAACGCCCCGCCTACACTATCCCTGGAAGCACCGGTAACGGAAGATAATACATTATACTCTTGCCGCCAGCGGAGCACCCCGATAAAAGCCATAATTAATGCTTCTTTATAACTTACCAGGCCGGCATCCGGAACGATCAGTTCAATGCCCGACTCATGCAATGATTCCTTTATACGTTGTATGAGGAAGTGATTGAAAGCGCCGCCGCCCGTAGCAAGAAGTTGCTGGTTGCCGGTTGCTGGTTGCTGGCGTCCCAAGTTCCTGATGGCGTTTACTATTTGTAAAGCAATATGTTCGGTGTATGTTCTTAATGCATCTTTTATTGACAGGCCAGTGTTTTTTATAATCGGGTAAATAATGTCGGTTCCGAAATCATTGGCCAGGGATTTTGGGGCGGATTGTTTGTAATAGTCCAGCTCATTTAATTTTTCAAGTAATGCCTGGTCGATCATTCCGCTGGCTGCCATTTGCCCACCGTCATCATAGTGCTGCCCGGCTTCATTGGCCAGCATATTCAGCACACGGTTCGCAGGACATATATCAAAGGCCGCATACTGATCCCCATTCATTGAAATATTGGCGATCCCTCCAAGGTTTAAAAAATAATCGTAGCCGGGTAGCAACAATTTCTCCCCAACCGGAACGATCGGAGCACCCTGTCCGCCCAATGCGATATCCATTGCCCGCAGATCGGAAACAACCGGCAATCCTGTTACTGCGGCGATCGCTGCCCCATCTCCCAACTGGCCCGTCATTTTTTTGGAGGGGATATGAAAAGTAGTATGACCATGAGAAGCGATCAGCGCCACCTGGTAATGAAGCTGGCGATCGTCGATAAAGCGATTTACCTGTTGACCGGTATAATGACCATAATCCGCATGCAGCAACTGGTAGTCCATTGCATTCAGCGAGATCGCATTCCGGAGACGACCGATCCATTCTTCCTCATAACTATAACAGGCCGTTTCCTTGATGATATAACTCCATTTGCCACCCTGTTCCTGGAATTCCACAAAAGCGATGTCCAGCCCATCCAGGGAACTGCCGCTCATTAAACCAATAGCCCGGTAAACCATAGTTATTTTTGATTCTGGATTGCAGATTTAAGATTGAAATGAAGCATGGAGCAAAGGTTTCTTTATCCCGCAAAAATCTTCAATCTTCCCTCTTAAATTTTCAATACTTTTGATTGTAAATGTAAGACTGAAATGAAGCATGGAGCACATGTTTCTTTGATCCACGAAATCTTCAATCTTCCCTCTTAAATTTTCAATTATTATGATCGTCAACCTCAGCCAGCAACATTCTTTGATCAGCAATTGGGTAGCCGAACTGCGCAATGTAAATGTACAGGCAGACCGGATGCGGTTCCGCCGCAACCTCGAACGTATTGGCGAAGTGGCAGCTTACGAGATCAGCAAAGTGCTGCCTTTTGAAGAAAAAGAGATCCAGACCCCCCTTGGAATTGCCGTTCATAAGATATTAAAAGAACAACCCGTGCTGGCTACCATCCTCCGGGCCGGACTTCCTTTACACCAGGGCATCCTGAATTATTTTGACCAGGCTGATAATGCTTTTATATCGGCCTATCGTAAACATAATAAAGACGGAAGTTTTGAGATCAGCCTTGATTATGTTTCCTGCCCCGAACTGGAGAACCGGGTGATCATTATATCCGATCCCATGCTCGCGACGGGTTCCTCCCTCGTAAAAACCATTCATTTCTTAAAAGAAGAGGGCCATCCCCGTGAAATCCATATTGTTGTGGCCATTGCCTGTACGGTTGGCATAGAATATGTCAAAAGAGAAGAACCCTCGGTAACTATCTGGTGCGGAGATATTGATGATGAACTGACGGCCAAGGGTTATATCGTGCCGGGGCTGGGTGATGCGGGGGACCTGGCTTTTGGAACTAAAGTACAGATGTGAAGAGAAGTCCGAAGTTTTTAGACCGAATCCGAAGATGATGTCCTAGTTGCTGAGATTCAAAGCCCTGCCTTTAAACTTCTTGCTTTGGACACCAGACTTCCGACTTCGGACTTCCCCCAAAAAGCAGCAATAATTCTACAAATCAGGTCTTAAAAATGTTGTATTTTTCCATTTCGTACCTGACCGGAGAGTGGTCTCGATAAAGGTTAGGGCAATTTCAAAGAAAACTGAACGTTTACAGTTAGTTATGGATCTGATTATTCATCTGTCTGGCCAGTGAAAAAAATATTAATTGCTGCGATGAAAAAAATTCTATCTACCCTTGTGGTTTGTGTGGTATTGTCAATGGCATCAAATGCCCAGGACCCCAATTTCTCTCAATTTTTCGCATCCCCTCTTACGCTAAACCCGGCAATGACGGGTAAGTTCGACGGACTGTTTCGTGTAGCCGGTAATTACCGCAATCAGTGGCCGACGATCCCTGATGCTTATGTTACCAAAACCGCTTCTATAGATTTTGGTCTTTTAAGGAACCGCCTTCCAGATATCGATCAGCTGGGTATGGGTCTTTTAGGTGTAACGGACAGGGCAGGCGGAGGAGTGCTTGTTACTAATTATGCCGGTCTCTCATTGGCCTATCATAAAGGGCTTGACGAGAATGGCTATCACCAGATCGGTGCCGGTTTCCAGGGAACCTATGTAAACAAAAGACTTGATATCAATAAGGTATATTTTACTGACCAGTTAACTCCTCTTGGGTTTACCGGGGTGACCAGCGAGATCTTCGACAGCAAACAGATCAATATCAGTTACGTGGATATCAATGCAGGTATCCTCTATAACGGCAGCACCAACGGTTATAATAATTTTTATATAGGCGCTTCAATGTATCATATCAACCGTCCCAAAGAAAGTTTCCAGGGTGGTGATTACCTGCTGTCTCCCCGAACAACGATACAGGCAGGTGGAAAAATTCCTGTGGGATCTTATCATAGCCTGAATATCAGTACCAATTATAGTATGCAGGCCAAAGCCCAGAATTTTGTAGTAGGCGGCGCCTTTTCCTATAATGTCAATAATACCGACGAGAATCCTACCAACCTGTATATAGGGGCCTGGACAAGAATTAGTGGTGTCACCAATGACGCAATCATTCCTTATTTTGGACTGGAGTTCAGTTCGATCCATATAGGTTATAGCTACGATATCAACATCAGTGATCTTAAAGCCGCCTCCAATTCAAGAGGTGGAAATGAGATATCGCTGATCTACATAAAGAAACCGGTGGATCCCAATGCCAAGAAACTGAATTGCCCGAGATTTTAACCTAAGAGTCTAAAAAGAGATAAAGAGATAAAAAAGAATAGTGGCCGACGGCACTACTCTTTTTATATAGATATATAGCTCACTATTGCGCTAGAATAACCATCATTTCCTTTGAAGAGACCAGGCAAATAAAAGCACCACTCTTTTAGCTCCTTTCCCTCTTTCCAGACTCCTAGCTATTATTACTTATTTTTAGTCATGGTGAAAGAGGAAAAGACAAAATGGAGGATCCGCTCGATCGTCGGTGGATCCATTGGCAACCTCGTGGAATGGTATGATTGGTATGCCTACTCCGCTTTCTCCTTATATTTCGCACATCAATTTTTCCCGGGCTCCAATCCAACGGCCCAGTTGATCAATACTGCGGGGATCTTCGCAGTAGGTTTTTTAATGCGCCCGATCGGGGGTTATATTTTTGGCAAACTGGCCGATAAGAAAGGACGCAAGAAAGCGATGATGTCATCGGTATTACTGATGTCCTTTGGTTCATTACTGATCGCCATACTTCCGGGCTACCATACGATCGGGATAGCAGCGCCAGTCTTATTATTGATAGCAAGATTGCTGCAGGGCTTAAGTGTGGGTGGTGAATACGGGACCTCTGCTACCTACCTGAGCGAAGTAGCAACCGCTAAACGACGTGGTTTTTATTCCAGTTTTCAATATGTAACGCTGATCGGCGGACAATTGATCGCACTTGGTGTTCAATTGCTACTGCAACATATTTTTCTCACGGACCAGCAACTGCATGACTGGGGTTGGCGGATCCCTTTTGCTATCGGTGCCGTTTTATCGCTCGTGGCTCTTTACCTGCGCAGTAATCTTCATGAAAGCGATGCCTTTGAAAAAGAGAAGGCTCCTGCACAAAAGAAAGGTACGTTGAAAGAATTATTAAAACACCCGAAGGCCATCGCGACGGTGATAGGGCTTACACTCGGGGGAACACTGACTTTTTATACCTATACGACCTACATGCAAAAATTCCTGGTCAACACCGTCGGATTGACCAAAAACGAATCCACATTGCTTACTTTCAGCTCACTTCTTTTCTTCGCATTGATACAACCGCTGTTCGGGGCTCTGAGCGACCGGATCGGCCGGCGTCCATTATTAATAGGATTTGGTATTGGCGGAACCTTGTTCACCATTCCATTATTAACTGCATTAAGTCATACCAGCGACCTGTGGACAGCATTCGCCATCATGGTATGTGCACTGATCATCGTAAGTGGTTACACTTCGATCAACGCGGTGGTAAAAGCGGAACTATTCCCGGTGGAAGTAAGGGCACTGGGTGTGGGACTTCCCTATTCATTGACCGTTGCCATTTTTGGTGGTACTGCCGAGTATATTGCCTTATGGACAAAAGACAATGGTCATGAGAATCATTTTTACTGGTATGTGTCGGCCTGTGTTCTTATTTCTTTGATCGTGTATGTTTTGATGAAGGACACCAAAAAAACCTCACTCATCGATAGCTGATAAAACGGCCGTATATTCATTTTGTAATGAGAAGAGTTTTTACGAATCTTACTTTCTGGGTCTTGATGGCCATAACAGCCGGCATTTTAGTCGGCCATTTTGCCCCGGGCATTGCTTTATATCCTGTGCTCGATAAACCCTGGAAGATGAATTTGATCGGGCTGGAACTGGGTGCAGGAGCAACTCTTAGTGAATTCCTCGGAGGCATCTTTATCAGCATCATCAAATTATTTATCTGCCCCATCATTTTCCTGACCATTTCACTCGGGATCAGTGGCATGGGCAATCTTAAAAAAGTGGGAAGGGTTGGTGGCAAGGCATTACTCTATTTCGAGATCGTTACCACTATCGCACTGCTCATCGGTATCGTTGTTGCCTGGATCATTCAGCCCGGACACGGGGTAGACACAAAAGCGGTCAGTGGTGGTGATATTTCCAGCTACACAACAGCTGCCAAACATTTCAGCTGGATACAATTCCTGAAAGACAATCTCACGATACAGGTCCTGATCCTCTCCGTTCTGTTTGGTGTCTTTTTAAGTAAGGATAAAGACCGGGACAGGATCATAAAGCCTCTTACCAGCGCATCGAAACAAGTTTTCAAAGCATTGCATATGGTGATGCTGTTCGCACCCATCGGCGCTTTTGGCGGGATGGCTTACACGATCGGTAAATATGGTATACATACCCTGATGCCGCTGGGCAAACTGATGCTCACCGTGTATACAACAATGGCCATCTTTATTTTCCTTGTGCTGGGATCCATCCTCCGGTATTATAAGATCAGCTTATGGAAATACCTTAAGTACATCAAAGAAGAATTGCTGATCGTACTCGGCACATCTTCCTCGGAAGCAGCCCTGCCTTCGCTGATGGAAAAATTGGAGAAGATGGGCTGCGCAAAACCTGTTGTTGGATTGGTCGTTCCTGCCGGTTATTCCTTCAACCTGGACGGCACCACACTTTATTTATCTATGGCCGTAATTTTTTTGGCACAGGTATTTAATATCGGTCTCAGCTGGGGACAGGTATTTACTATCATTGGAATATTGATGGTCACGTCCAAGGGAGCGGCCGGTGTAACGGGCAGCGGTTTTATCGTACTGGCCTCGACACTTACCGCTGTCAAAGTAATTCCTGTTGAAGGATTGGCGTTGCTGCTGGGAGTAGACCGCTTCATGAGTGAAGCAAGGGCCATCACCAATTTTATTGGAAATGGGGTGGCCGCCATTTTTTTGGCAAATAACGAAAAGGAATTTGACCGCGGTAAAATGAATGCCGCGTTCTCTAATGAGGTATATGAATATGATGCGGGGGCATATAAAAAAGAAGACATCCCCTGAGATCATTTGATCTTACCGCTAACAAAAGGGTTTCCCCTGATATAGAAACGGTAGGGCAGCAAGGCATGATCCCCGGCATAATCCACCCCGATCCTTGGAGAAGTGCCAATCTCTTTCTTTGTGTAAACAAATCCATCGTCAACAATAAAAAGCCCGGGGCTTCTTAATGAATAACCACTATGCACTGTAGATATTCCCAATGCCTTTGATAAATTACCCGGGCCACGGGTCAGCGTATGATCAAAATTCTTTTTGACCCGTTGCAGCATGGCATCGATCCCTTTAACGGGCTCCAGCGCCCTGACCAGTACGGCATGCGGGGTTTCTTTGCTGTTGGTAACGACATTGAACAGGTGATGGATACCATAACATAGATACACATAGGCCACTCCTCCTTTTGCGTACATGATCTCGTTGCGGGCTGTTCTTCGCCCACCAAAAGCATGGGAGGCCCTGTCGACAGCACCGTTATAAGCTTCCACTTCCACGATACGACCCGAAGTAGTGATTCCATCCCATTTAGTGACCAGTAATTTTCCCAATAGCTCCACGGCGATCTTCAATACGTCATCACGCTGATAAAACTCCAATGATAATTTCTTCATCATAATACAAGGCTTTGCAATTCAACCAAAAACCTACCCGTCACCGGCCAAACCCCATTCCCTTTTCCTATATTTACCACCCAAATTAAGGCTTTGCTCAAAGAAATCGTAATAGCAGTCCAATCCTGGGGAGAAGCCCACCGTTTTATTCAGCAACACCGGTTGTTCCGCTGGATCATCATCCCCGGTATTATTTATACGCTCCTCTTTATTGTCGGCATGCTCGTTTTCTGGCAATCGGCGAATGGTGTAGTGTCCTGGGCCAGCAGCCAGCTCAGGATCGAAACCTGGTTACAGAAAGAAGGTAGTGAGTGGTTAAGTTTTTTTTTCGTGATGTCTGGTATGATGCTGCGCCTCGCCCTGGTGCTTTTTTATTTCTCTCTTTTTAAATACCTGATCCTGATCATCGGTTCACCTGTCTTTGCTTACCTGAGTGAAAAAACAGAGGCGATCATTGAAGGGAAAGAACATTCGTTCAACTGGCCGGAATTGAAAAAAGATTGTTTACGGAGTATCAAACTGGCACTCCGTAATTGTGGCTGGCAATCTGTATACCTGGTCTCCCTGATCGTTTTATCACTAATACCCGTGATCGGCTGGATCACCCCGATCATTGCCCTGCTGATGGAATGTTATTATTTTGGATTCTCGATGCTCGACTACAGCTTTGCCAGGATCAAATTCACCCCGCAACAAAGTATCAGCTTTATCGGCAGGCATAAAGGGTTAGCGATCGGCAATGGCTTATTATTTTACCTGATGCATATACTGATCATACTCGCCCCCGCCTATGCGATCATTGCCGCCACGCTCAGCGTTCATAAAGTAAAGAACAGTTAGCGATGGCAACTGTCTACCTTATACCATCCCTGCTGGCGGAAGAAGGAGCCAATGCCTTACCTCCTTACATCATTGACGCCATAAAGAGCTGTCATGTTTTTTTCGCAGAAAATGAAAGAACTACCCGCCGTTATTTTAAACAATTGTGGAAAGAGATGATCATTGATGACTACGAATGGCATACCATTTCAGGCGATTCCCCGCATCTCTTTGGTCAGTTGCTGAAACAAGATAAGACCATCGGCATTATCAGTGAAGCAGGTTGTCCCGGCGTAGCCGATCCCGGGCAGGCATTGATTGCCGTGGCCCAGGAAATGGAAGCCGGTATAAAACCATTGGTGGGTCCCAGTTCTATTCTCCTGGCTTTGATGGCCAGCGGTATGAATGGACAACAATTCCGTTTTGCGGGTTATTTACCCATCGATAACCAGGAAAGAACAAAAGCCATTAAAGATCTGGAAACTGAATCGGCAAAAAAGGATTGCACACAGATATTTATCGAAACGCCATACAGAAATAACCAGCTGATCGAAGCGCTGCTGAGGTCCTGTAACGCTTCCACCCGGATTTGTATCGCTGTCGATATTACCGGCAAAAATGAGTGGATCAAAACCAAAACGATCGCCGGCTGGCAAAAAAATAAGCCGGACATCCATAAACGCCCGGCTATTTTCTTATTATATGCAGCTGTTTAGTTCTTGCTGATCGGCACTACTCCCGTTACAATATATTTTGTATCCCCTCTCCAGGGCAGGGAAGCCCGGTATTGCGTATAACTTAATTGCACACATTCATCCTGCAGGTTCTTCAGCACCAGCGCAACGCTGTCATTGATAACGGAGAAATAGAATTTCTCGGGATTGGTCACCTGCCGGCAACTAAGCCATAATTCTCCTTCATCGGTCTTGAAGATATTTCCCTTGTGCGTGATCTTGACCATCACACCGGTCCTTTCTCCATTACCATATTTATTAAAGAAGAACCAGTAGATACTGAAAGCCAGGATAACGAGCACGGAAATAAAGAAGGTCCGGGCGAATCGTCGGAGACCGGTGGGCTTTTTTTTCCCCGTTTTGTTGTCTAACGATTGTTCGGAAAATGCAGTCGATTCGTTTGCCATACCAAAGATTTATAACAAAAAATTTATGAGAATAAATCAATTATTATTATACATTTGTTCTCAATTTACAACTTGTTGTAAACTATGACGAATATTCTGACACATACAAAGCAACTGGCCTTTCATGCGCCGATCACCAGCGGGGTTTACTCTGTTGGGTTTGATGTGTTCACGTTTTCCCGCCCCCGACGTCGCCCTGTATTCTGACAGGACGAACCCTTCACCATGGTCCCTGTCAGTGAAGAAATCCCGGCAAACGCATTTTTGGATTGGTGACCCTATTTATATCAATTTAGCATAGTGGAAAATCATAAGATTATTATCAGGGTAGCTACGGCAGCTGATAAGGTTTATTCAAAGACCATCACGGAAGAGATGGCCGCATCGGCGGCGGCCAGGGGCACGGGTATCGCCAAACGCAGCAGCGACTATATCGAACAAAAGATAGATGAAGGCAAGGCCGTGATCGCTATTACCGATCATAATGAATGGGTGGGTTTTTGTTATATCGAGACCTGGAGTCATGGTGAATACGTAGCCAACAGTGGCCTGATCGTTGCTCCTGCTTTCCGTAAAAGCGGCGTGGCAAAATCCATCAAGCAAAAGATATTCAACCTGTCACGAGAAAAATATCCCGAAGCAAAGATATTCGGGCTGACTACGGGACTGGCCGTGATGAAGATCAACAGCGATCTTGGTTATGAACCTGTCACCTATTCCGAACTTACCCAGGATGAAGCTTTCTGGGCGGGTTGTAAAAGTTGTGTGAACTACGAGATACTGATGAGCAAGGACAGGAAGAACTGTATGTGCACGGCCATGCTCTACGATCCAAAGGATCACTATGAGCCCGAAGAAACAAAAGAGTTCTTCAAGAAAAATAAAAAAGGCCTGGAACGATTGCTTCGTTTCAAGCAATGGAAACTACTGCGTCCTTTTATGAAAAGAGATAAGAACGAAAACGGCGGCAGCAAACCCAAATCTTTGCTGTATCATTTATTTCACTCATAAATCCTATGGTACCAATGTCAAAAAAAGTTATTCTGGGTTTCAGCGGCGGATTGGATACTTCCTACTGTGTCAAATACCTCACAGAAGAAAAAGGATACGAAGTGCACAGCATCATTGTCAATACCGGGGGTTTTAACAATGAAGAACTGAAACAAATAGAAACGCATGCGCATTCATTGGGTGTAAAGTCGCATAAAATGGTAAATGCTGTCGAAAGCTATTATAACAGCATCGTTAAATTCCTTGTGTTCGGGAATGTACTGAAGAATAACACCTATCCCCTTTCTGTATCAGCTGAACGACTGAGCCAAGCACTGCATATAGCGGAGCATGCCAAAGAACTGAATGCCGACGCGGTAGCGCATGGCAGCACGGGTGCCGGCAATGACCAGGTTCGTTTTGATATGATCTTTCATATCATGATCCCCGGGATGGAGATCATCACGCCGATAAGAGACCTGAAGCTAAGCCGGAAAGAAGAGATCAGTTATTTGCAGGGCAAGGGTGTGGATATGAATTTTTCCAAAGCGATGTACTCGGTCAACAAAGGGCTCTGGGGTACCAGCGTAGGCGGCAAAGAAACACTTTCTTCCAAAGGCATGTTGCCGGAAGAAGCATGGCCCACACAGGTCACTAAAACGGACAGTGAAGAAGTGAAGCTGCATTTTGAAAAAGGAGAACTGAAAAAGGTCAATGATAAAAAATTCGATCACCCCACAGAAGCGATACAATTCTTGCAAACGATCGCCGGACCTTACGGCATAGGGCGAGATATCCATGTAGGTGATACCATCATCGGGATCAAGGGGCGTGTTGGTTTCGAAGCGGCCGCTCCGATGGTGATCATCAAAGCTCATCATGCGCTCGAAAAACATGTGCTGAGTAAATGGCAACTGCAATGGAAGGATCAGCTGGCGCAGTTCTACGGGAACTGGTTACACGAAGGGCAGATCCTGGACCCCGTAATGAGGGATATTGAGACCTACCTGGAGAGCAGTCAGCGGAATGTGACGGGTGACGTATTCGTGCAATTGTATCCTTATCGTTTCCAGGTAATTGGTATCGAATCGAAATACGACCTGATGAACAGCAAGTTTGGCAAATATGGCGAAATGAATACCGGGTTTACCGGCGAAGATGTAAGAGGCTTCAGTAAGATATTCGGCAACCAGACATCCATTTATCATTTGGTAAAAACAGATGCGGATGATAAAAATTAAAGCGGGTATTATCGGGGGTGCCGGCTACACCGGAGGTGAATTAATAAGGATCTTGTTAAATCACCCCGGTGCAGAAACCTCTTTTATTCATAGCCGGAGCAATGCCGGCAACTATGTCCATTCCGTTCACCCGGACCTTACCGGGGAAACCGATCTTACATTTACCCATGCATTATCGGATGATATCGATGTACTTTTTCTTTGCTTAGGTCATGGCGAATCAAAAAAATTCCTGGCAGAACACAAGATCCCGGGTTCAATAAAGATCATTGACCTGGCCAACGACTTCCGTCTTGCCGTTGATTCAACTGAGGGCGACCGCCATTTTGTATATGGACTGCCGGAATTGAACAGGGAGCGGATCGTACAGTCAAACAATATCGCCAATCCCGGTTGTTTTGCAACGGCCATACAGTTAGGATTATTGCCCCTGGCACAGGCCGGCCTGCTTACTGAAATTTATACGACGGCCATTACCGGGTCTACCGGAGCGGGTCAGTCTTTGTCCTCTACTTCGCATTTCAGCTGGAGGGCCAATAATATACAAGCTTACAAAACATTAACGCACCAGCACCTGGGCGAGATCGGGGAATCGCTGTTGCAATTACAACCGGCGCATCCTGCTGAAGTTAACTTTGTGCCCTGGCGCGGTGATTTTACAAGGGGCATTTTTGCCAGCTCAACTCTTAGCTGCGATCTCAGCATTATTGAACTGAACAAATTATTCGGGGATTTCTATAAAGGCCATCCTTTTACACATCTAAGCAAGGAACCCATTTTCTTAAAACAGGTCGTTAATACCAATAAAGCATTCATCCAGCTGGAAAAGTCGGGCAGTAAACTGGTAGTTCATTCTGTAATTGATAATCTATTGAAAGGTGCGAGCGGGCAGGCTGTACAGAATATGAATTTGATGTTTGGGCTGGAAGAAACGGCAGGATTAAAGTTGAAAGCTATCGGGTTTTAAGTCGTAAGTTATACGTTGTAAGTTTTAAGTATCAGGACATGCAAAACTACAAAGATTTAAAAGTTTGGGAGAAGGCCCACCAGTTTACCTTGATAGTATATGGGGCAACAAAAGCATTGCCCAAAGATGAAATATATAGTCTGACTAATCAACTCCGGAGAGCTGCATCATCAATCCCCGCAAATATCACTGAAGGGTGTGGGGAAAATTCACAGGCAGAATTTGCTCACTACCTGAATATTGTCCCGGGCTCTGGTAACGAGTCAGAATATTTCCTGATCTTGTCAAAAGATTTGAGCTATTTAAAAGATGAAGACTTTAATAGTCTTTCCAGTGTCATTAATGAAATTAAAGCCATGCTGATCACATTGATCAATAAAGTAAGAAACAAGACTTGAAACCTATAACTTACAACCTACAATTCAATGAACTTATTTGATGTTTACCCGATCAACGAGATCACCATCGTAAAAGCAAAAGGCTCTTACGTGTGGGATGATAAAGGCGACCAGTATCTTGATCTTTATGGCGGACATGCCGTGATCAACATCGGCCATACACACCCGCATTGGGTAAAAAGAATAGAAGAGCAATTGGAAAAGATCGCCTTTTATTCCAATTCCATCAGGATTCCGCTGCAACAGGAACTGGCTGCAAAACTGGGAAAGATATCCGGTAAAGACGATTACCAGTTATTCCTTTGCAACAGTGGTGCCGAAGCCAATGAGAATGCCCTGAAACTGGCAAGTTTTCATAACGGAAGGAAAAAGATAGTAGCATTCAGCAAATCCTTTCATGGCAGAACTTCCCTTGCCGTAGCTGCAACGGACAATAAGAATTATATAGCCCCCGCTAATGAAACTTCCAACGTGATATTTCTCCCTTTTAATGATGAAACGGCATTGGAAAATTGTTTTGAGAAAAATGGGAAAGAGATATCATCTGTTATTATTGAAGGGATCCAGGGTGTTGGCGGGATCAATGTCGCTGATGATTCATTCCTGAAGAAGATCCGTTCGCTTTGTGATGAATATGGCGCCGTATATATCGCAGACAGTGTGCAATGTGGTTATGGCCGTACCGGTAAGTTCTTTAGTCATGATTTTGCGGGCGTGAATGCCGATATCTATACGATGGCCAAGGGAATGGGCAATGGTTTCCCGGTGGCTGGTATCATTGTCGCCCCGTATATCAAACCCAAACATTTTCAGCTGGGTACTACTTTTGGCGGGAATCACCTCGCCTGTGCTGCTGCACTGGCAGTTTTAGAAATAATAGAAGAAGAAAAGCTGATGGGCAATGCTGTAATGATCGGCAAATACCTGAAAGATCAATTGGCAGCTATCACGGAATTAAAAAATATAAGAGGACGTGGCCTGATGATCGGTTTTGATGTGCCGGAAGAACTGAAAGACCTCAAGAAAAACCTGTTGTGGAACCAGAAGATATTTACGGGAGAAGCAAAACCAAACGTGATCCGTTTATTGCCGTCACTGGCCCTGAAGAAAAGAGATGCAGAGGACTTTATCGAAGCCCTGCAAACGGAGATCGCGGCAATCGAAGTATGATGTTAAAGGACCTCAGGATATTTCTCAGGAGCATCCTGCCAAAAAGCAGGGGGATGAAGGCGCTTGCGCTTTGCTTGCTGGTGATCCCTTTAATCACTGACTTGTTGCTTATTTTTTTCCAGGTGCAGTTTCGCGGAAATCCCATTTTCATGAGCGGCATGCTGGTGAATGGTTACGTGCGATATTTCCCTTTCCTGGTCCTTTACCTGGCACTCCATTTCCTGGTATGGCATATCCATAAAAAAACTGAATCACAAATTAAATAAAGCAGGTTGAAAAAATTTATCTCCGTTCACGATGTGACAAATATTGACGCCCTGGTTCAAAAAGCGTTGGCTTATAAAGCGGACCCTTATGGGGACAAGACCCTTGGCACAAATAAACGCATTGGTTGTTTATTTCTTAATCCCAGTATGCGTACAAGACTGAGTACCCAGATCGCCGCACAGAACCTGGGAATGGAAGCCATTGTCTTTAATGTGGGAAGTGAAGGATGGGCACTGGAATTTGAGGAAGAAGCGATCATGAGCGGCACTTCAGTGGAACATGTAAAAGATGCGGCGCCTGTTTTCGGAAAATATTTTGATATCCTGGCGATCAGGACATTCCCCTCCCTGAAGAACAGGGAAGACGATTACAGTGAATTATACATCAAACAGTTCATCAAATACGCTGGTATACCTGTAGTAAGCCTGGAAAGCTCAACGCTTCATCCGCTTCAAAGTCTTACCGATATTATCACCATCACGGAAAACTATAAACCAAAAACTATAAACCAAAAACCAAAGATCGTTCTTACCTGGGCCCCGCATGTAAAACCGTTGCCGCAATGTGTGGCCAATAGTTTTTCGCAGTGGGTGAGTGCCTGGGACAAGGCCGATTTTGTTATCACGCATCCGGAGGATTACGAATTAAGCGGAGAATTTACAAAGGGTGCCTCCATTACCCATAACCAGGATGAGGCACTACAGAACGCCGATTTTGTGTACGTAAAGAACTGGAGTACTTTCAATGATTACGGTAAGATCTATGAAAGCGATCCCGGCTGGATGCTGACCAATAAAAAACTGACGCAAACGAATAATGCCAGGGTAATGCATTGCCTTCCTGTACGCAGGAATATTGAATTAAGTGACGAAGTACTGGACGGACCCTCTTCGATCGTGACGCAACAGGCCGGCAACCGCGTCTGGGCAGCTCAGGCGGTTCTGTCGGATATCATCAGGAACAATGGCTAAACTATATATCATAAAAGTCGGGGGTAACATTATTGATGATGAGCAAAAGCTCTCCTCTTTTCTGGCCGCTTTTGCATCACTGGATGAAAAAAAAATACTGGTCCATGGCGGCGGTAAATTAGCCACCCGTCTCGCCGAACAATTGCATATTCCCCAACAAGTGGTGGAAGGCAGAAGGATCACCGACGCGGAAACACTTAAGATCGTTACGATGGTCTATGCCGGGTATATCAATAAGAATATTGTCGCGAAACTCCAGGCCAGCAACTGCAATGCGATCGGTCTCTCCGGCGCGGATGGCGATGCGATCCTGGCACACAAAAGAACGCACCCGGTAATGGATTATGGCTTTGTCGGGGATGTGGATGCGATCAATACGGATCTTATCGGGAATTTACTGCGGCAAAACCTGGCCCCTGTCTTTGCGCCGATCACGCATGATCAGCAGGGACAATTATTAAATACCAATGCCGACACCATCGCACAGGAACTTGCCAAAGGAATGAGTAGTGAATTCGAAGTAACACTTATTTACTCTTTTGAAAAAGAAGGGGTGCTGCTGGATGTCAATGATGATGGTTCTGTCATTCCCGTGATTAATCCAGCTTCGTATAAAAAGCTGAGAACCGAAGATAAAATAAACAGCGGGATGATCCCCAAACTGGACAATGCTTTTGCCGCGCTTAAAACTGGTGTCAGCAGGGTCATCATTGGCAAAGCCGAAAAAATAAAAGAACTGGTAAAAGGAAATGCAGGAACCTCCATTGTCAATGAGTAAGGATATAACCATATTATACGGGGAGGCCATTAGATTATTAAAACAATTGATCGCTATCCCTTCGTTCAGCAAAGAGGAAGATCAAACAGCCGGGATCATCGGTAAATTATTCGCGGAAAAAAATATTGCTGCTACCAGGGTCGGCAATAATGTCTTTACCCTCAATAAATATTTTGATGAAAAGAAGCCCACGATCCTGCTGAACTCTCATCATGATACAGTAAAACCGAACCCGCAATACAGCAAAGACCCTTTCAACCCACTGGTTGAAGATGGAAAACTATTCGGATTGGGGAGTAATGATGCCGGTGGGTGTTTGGTCTCACTGATCGCTGTATTTCTTTATTATTATGACCGGGCTGATCTGAAATACAATCTTGTCATTGCAGCCACCGCCGAAGAAGAGATCTCCGGAACCGGTGGCATTGAATACACACTCCCTTATTTACCAGCCATTGATTGTGCTATTGTAGGCGAACCTACACAAATGCAAATGGCTGTCGCCGAAAGGGGCCTGATGGTGCTGGATTGCATTTATTATGGCAAAGCAGGACATGCTGCCCGGAATGAAGGCGTCAATGCGATCACCGGTGCTATAAAGGATATTGAATGGTTCAACAGTTACCAGTTTCCAAAGGTGTCTGGGCTACTCGGCGCTAATAAAATGACGGTTACGGTCATCGAAACGGAGAACAAAGCTCATAATGTCGTGCCGGCAGAATGCAGGTTTGTCGTCGATACCCGTATCAATGAGCTGTACAGTTTTGAAGAGGTGCTTGACACTATAAGAAGCAATATACAAAGTGAGGTAAAGGCACGCAGTACAAGACTTCGTTCCACATCGATCGGGCTGGATCACCCGCTGGTAAAAGCAGGTACAGTACTGGGCAGAACTTCTTATGGCTCGCCCACGACATCTGATAAAGCGCTAATGCCCTTTCCCGCTTTGAAAATTGGCCCCGGGGACTCAGCAAGAAGTCATACCGCTGACGAGTATATTTATACCGATGAGATAAAAAATGGGATCGAATTATATATCCAATTTCTAAACCAGGTAGTATGAAACTTTGGCAAAAAGATAAAGCCTCATTAAAAGAAGTAGAAATATTTACGGTTGGTAAGGACCGGGAAATGGATATGTACCTGGCCGCTTTTGATGTATTGGGTTCCATGGCTCATACGATCATGCTGGAATCGGTGGGTTTGCTGACAAAGGACGAATTAGCACAGTTACAGAAAGAACTCCGGAACATCTACCAGCA
>DASYLC010000419.1:0-3400 GCA_036009775.1 Chitinophagaceae bacterium | reverse complement strand
GTTATCCTGTTAACATTACCAGCACCTGTTGCATTGGTAACCGTCCATTTGGTAGTAGTGAAAGTAGTGAGAAGGTAATTCCAGCTTGCCTTATACCAGGTATTCAAAGCTGTTAGTGTAGTAGTGATCGCATTATTGAGTACATTAATATTGCAGCTTGGGTTTTTATCACCATCTCCTGCATTATTTTGAATAAAAGCTTTGGCGTCCCTTGCATCACTACGGCTAAAATCGAACCCGCTGAAAAAAGTACCCCCGTTGTCCCATGCATTATTGGTAATAAACATTGCATTAAACGTCGTAAAAGTGGCCGGCACATAATTAACACCCACACCCCCTGCACTGCCGTTGTAAAATGTACAATTCACAACATTTATAACTGCGCCTATCCCCGATTTCAGGTTGATACCTTTTGCGCAGGCATCAAAATCACACTCCGATGTGGTGAATTTAACACCGGTAGTTACACCGGCAGCTATTTCCACACCTGCTGCAACAGCATTTGATATATCGGTTTCAAATAACCATAATTCTATATTGCTTTCAGCAACGATCGCTTTATTAAACCTGTCAAAATTGCAATCTTTTACTTCATAATATTCTCCCGCTCCTTCTAACTGAATAGCATCATCGCCGGCATTATTACCATAACCGGCTAAAGAAGTGGCGTCAAAAGCAATATGTTTGAAATAAGCTTCCGATAGGCACCTGAACATAGGTGTATTTTGCAGACCGGCATCCGCTTCAATGGTTGTAGTTCCGTATGATACACCTTCAATGGTAAGCGGATATGGCAGGTCAATTACTTCTGTTGCAGATATCGAATAGACTTCTCCACTCAGCCTGATCACAGATGGGCCCACCATATGCAGATCCAGAAATTCCAGGGCCTCTGCGATCGTTGTCCAGCTACCCGATGTGTTAACGTCAAACACACCATTGGTCTTTGCTTCCTTGTCTTTTCTTATCCAGTCGCCATTGTAAGCTACAAAAGTGCGTCCCAGCCAGCGATAAAGTTTCGAGGAGGGTATCCCATCAATTTGAGATGTGCCGCTGGCAACAATAGTCGTTTGATCCGTATGTGACCCGATATTTTTAACGGTAATAGTAAGACCATCATCAGCTGCGGTTATTGCGGGAAGGGTAAGTGTAATATCATTGCTGGCCAGAACAAAAGTTTCTGTTTTAAGCAACGTTGCATTGGCCGATTTGGTGACCATTTTCGTTTGTGACATACTGCTCCATGCGCTACCGGTCCAGTAATAATAACCATCGGCAACGGTTCCTCCGGTACTAAATACCAGCATACCCGCGGGAACGGTACCTGTAAGGGGTGCTACAGCATTTACATTGTTGATCGCAACTCGTGGGGGGAGAAATCCTTTGTTGGTAGCTTCCATTTCAAGCAACGAGTTACTGTTGATCGTACCGGGATTGTCGCCGATTTTTACCTGTGCGATGGTGGATAAAGTAAATAACAGCAGAATTGCAACGAATAGTTTCTTCATAGATCGGATTTTTAAGGATTTAGATTTACAGGACCAAAGTAATATCAAATTATTCCGGGGTTCAGTAAGCCTTGTTCTTTTATTTTTATTTTATACAATTTATATAGAGGCAATAAGTAAAAATCGTTACTGACCGGGTACTTATTTTTGGATCAGTATCCTTCGCCGGTACCCGATCGCTTCATTATTGATATGGAAAACGTACATTCCACTTGTTATTGATTTCGGAAGCGTAAGTATCACCGCACCGTTGTCTTTCATGCTGGTAACACCTTTTATCATCACTTCAGCTTTTCCATTGGTCAAACTGTAATGGAATTCACCCACATGGCCCGACCTGTTCAATACCTCGATAACATCACGGACGGGGCTGACGATTACAAAAGGACCTGCTGGAACAACGGTTTCGAAAACAACCTCAGTTTCAGAATAACTGGTTTTACCATCACTATCTACGCTGCGTAAACGGTACCAGGCAAATCCTGTGAGTGGTGACCGGTCTGTGAAAAGATAATCTTCATGGGTATCGATATCTCTCATAGTTATATTTCCAATAGTGGTAAAATCAACGGCGTCATAACTCCTCTGTATGTCGAAACGGCCATCAGGCTGTTCGTTGCTGCTGATCCAATTCAGGAAACAGGCTCCCTCTTTTCTTTTCGCTGTGAACGAGGTGAATTTGTTGAAAGATTCCTGGTTAATGACTTTGAGTGATACGAATGGGAGATCAGGGTGGGAATGTATTCCGGTCTCTGCCCGGGCACCGGTAGTCAACAGGTAAAGTAATGACAGGCTTACTGAAATTTTTATCATAGTTCGGATTTAGATTATTGGATAAAGCGCGGTCAGAGCAGCCGCATCATTTTATTCTCTTTTTAAAATTGCATTCATAGATCACACCCACCACAAAATATTTCCCGGGACCAAATGGACTGAATGCGTAAAGCGGTACGGTAAGATCACCGAGGTAAAAACCGCCTACAAAACCCGGCTCTATTTTATTACTTCCTCCGGATCGGGTGTATTGAACAGCTAACCCTCCAAAAAAATGATCGGAAAGATCATATCCCAGTTCCGACCAGGAGAAAAAGAAATTATCGTAGCCGCTTTTCATCGCCATGCTGTACTGGTTTTCCGAAGAGAAATAAATACTCTTCCATTCTATTTCAATATTCGTGGCGAAGGACAACCCGGTAAATGTACCGGTGGACAACCCTACCATGGGTGAAATACTATACTGTACCGCTTTCCCCGCCGCTATCGTTTTTCCCGTGAAAAAAGATAGAGTGTTTGCGTCTTCATAGTTATACCGTAACTCGCCACGGAAAGAATTTTTCGTTTCAAAATGTACCACCGGCACTACCGAATTGCTTCCGGGCTTACCGGAGTAATAATAATTCTCGATACCGAGTTTTGACTGCGCACGTAAACTAAGCGGCATCAGAATGTTCAATATGATAATTAATAAGTTCCTGTTCATTGTCGATCATTATTACGTCTGCGATAGCCATTTTTTTGTATAGCAGCATATCTTTTAAAAAAGGGTTCCAGTAAAAGATCAGCCGCTCGATGGGTTTCCAAAGGATCACCCAGCTGAATATATCGAGTGCATTGCTTAAGGTGGAATGTATACGGTATTCCTGGCCAATGATCAGTGGCATCAATCCCTGGAGGACCATCACAATAACAAAATTGATCAGCAGGAGCATGTAGTTCTTTTTTTTGAACCTTTGAAACTTCCCTTCTGTCAATTGCTGCTTGGTGTTATAGTGCCGTTTAATGGTGCGCATAAGCGGATCGACAAGAAAACGCATACCGTTCCCTTCCCCACAAAATATTTTGTAACTGATAAGCGTATTTCGCCCTGCCGTTTGTATAGTTGTATCCAGGTA
>DASYLC010000418.1:0-5865 GCA_036009775.1 Chitinophagaceae bacterium | reverse complement strand
CCCCATCAATTTTTTATAATCCTTGTTATTCAAATACTCCAGTATATCGCCCGGCTGACACTCAAGGATCCGGCAGATATCATCCAGGGTGGAGAACCGCACCGCTTTTGCCTTGTTTGTCTTTAAAATGCTCAGGTTGGCCATGGTGATACCTATTTTTTCACTCAATTCTGTAAGCGATATCTTCCGCCTGGCCATCATAACATCGAGGTTTACTACTATTGGCATTGTACAAAATTAAATGGTTAGATCCTGTTCCTGTTGCAATTGATGACCCTGTTTGAATGCTCTGGCGAGCATTAATACGCCAAAGCCCAGGAAAATTTCCCACCGGTAGTCCAGCAAGGAAGACCAGAAAGGATAATAGATCTCTCCGGGAATCCTTGAAGAAAGTATCAATTGCATCAGCCATGGCATTATTACCATTACCAGGCAGATCACAATGATACCCCAGCCGATCCGTTTAAGATTTTTGATATTATGCGGCACGAAAGCATATCCATTAGCAATATTGATCAATACTATGGCGGGTAATTTGACGAATAACCACAATGCCATAAAAGCAACTATTGCAAATAATATGTACATGATTATTTCTATTATGCTGTAAAAGGACGGAGAAACCGGTACCAGTAAATTCAGTCCCTTGCGACCATGGCCCGGATCACTCAGGCGAACCCCGATCTTCTCTTCCTCCGTATGACCTACTGATCCCGAAGCCGTTCTTTCATCCACTATATACCTTTCAATGAAATAATCATTCCCTTCCACGCGGAAACCAGCATCGGGTTTTAGTGCAAATCCATTGAAAGAGATAAAATATTTACTGCGTTTGCTTTTCTCATTCGCATCCAGGCAGGTATCGCATTCCTCGATACGGGTGATCCCGGCAAATAAGATCTGCACGCCTGAGCCTAATGGCGTTAATCGTTGCTTTTTCCAGCGGGTGATCTTTTCCAGACTATCACTCACCTTTTTATAGATGACCAGGTCTGGATCTGTGGTTTCAGCGGGAACGATATTTCTTGCAGCTGTATTTACCAGGTTGGGTGAATTTTCCCTGGGGTCAGCAGGATGAATGAAGATCAGCAACAGGGCTACCACAAGGATAACGGGTGCTGTAAACCTTCTTTTTAAGGTTTTTGATAAAGAAACAATCATAAGCAAATTTTTATGAAGATAAAAAATTTATTGATAAACAATACATACTTATTAAAAATTAGTGTTTACGCGGTGGTATTTAATGCGGCGGTGTTTATAAATGATTCATTTTCAGGGCCTCCTCTCCTCTATCTCCTCTCCCCCGAAAGGGGAAAGGAGAATTCAAAGGGACAATTAAACAATGAGGCAACAGCTTCGCCCTTTATGATCTATGGGTCTTTCCATCTTTATTGTTTTTGCTTTCTATCGAATAGCCGAATCCGCCCGCGCCGATAAGAGTGGCGAAGGAATAGAATATGAATTCGGGGATATCCTTATTAAAGAATTGTCGTGCGACCCAGCTTGTTAACAGGGCGAGGATCAGTAATGCTGTTGAAAGCTCGCGGAGACTGTAACAATTGTTTTTGTCTTTGAAGAGTTGTTTGAGACAGGTTTTTTTGTTTTTGTGTTTCATGAGTTACTTTTTTTTGATTTTTGTCGCTTAAGGATGTCGCCTTTGCGCCTTGTCCCCGTTGTGTCTTGTCATCCCGAGGAACGAGGGATCCTATTTAGCAGTTCCACTTTTTTCTTGACAAAAAAGTGGAGCAAAAAGTCAAGACGGATTGAAATGGGAATCTCTGTATTTATCGTTGCGTGCTTCGCAACCCGTCGGGAGAAAAGCATGTAATTGCGGATGCTTCAGTGCCAGACTCCGCTACGTGCTAGTGCGGGTTTCAAAAAGCGCTGATTTTTCGCCAGGAGAATTCCTGCTCACCCTGTAAGACGGAGATGGCGAAAAAGAGGCGCCTGGAAATTTTTTTATTACCAGATCGTAAGGCATTTCACCAGCCCGGCATCTTCTGTATGGATTTTACTTTATCATCAAATCAAACCTGATAACGATATCGGCGTAGTAAGTCACCAGTGTTTCAAAGTTTTTATCATACGCCGCCATATCATTTGCGTTGCTGATAAAGCAAACTTCCACCAGTGTTACAATACCTGCTTCTCTCATCAGACCGAGCCTTTTGTGCCGGGTGCCGGCTTCCGATTTTGCGCCCCGGTTCTTTATACCTAAAGTCTTCGAGGTTACTGATGCAAATTCAGCTGCCATTGTCTTGTCGGGATTGCCTGCATCAACGGCGATCAATGCTTCTGTGCCCGTTGCCGATAGAGTGCCGGCATTGAAATGAAATTCAACGACGACAGAGCCATCGCCCGTCTTTATTCGTTTGAAGTATTCATTACGGTTCTCACTGTTGAGGTCCTGCACAATGTCAGTGTAACCTCTTCTTTTTATTTCAGTGATAACGGCATCCCGGAGGATGACGGTTTCATTTGCTTCCCAGCGGCCGTTGATGCCAGGTGCGCCGGGATCGTAGTTGGGGCCATGCACAGAGCAATGGCCGGCAGAGATGTATTTCATGTTGGACAGTTATGAGTTATGCGTGTTAGTTACGGGTGTGGGTCCTGAAAGAACTGTGTTTCCCTCCCACTCGCCACTAGCCAGGCCCTACTAGCTTTTTAAGAATTATCAGCCCAATGCCGATCAGTACGATTGTTGTTATGCCAAGTCCGTTGGCTTCCGAATGCTTAATCTTTTCGTAGTTGTCTACTTTGCGACTCATGCTGTCGACGGTCAGAGCGATCAACTTCATTGTATTCAGGTACCAGGTGCTGTCAACCAGCTTTTTTTCTTCATCACGGCTGGTCTTGCCGCCTTCGTAGATCACTGTAGCAGGTTGGGTGATAAAATGGTTGATGGTAGTATCACCGTCTTTGTTTTCTGTGAGATATTTCATGGTGACACGGAACCACTCATTTTCTTCCTCGGACCTGTTGTGCTCAGTTCGCACAGCACCGCCTTCGGAATTATTGTCAACCGTTACTGCCGACTTCTTTACAGAAGCCGTATCGCTTTTATTTTCTCTGAAGGTTTTTAAAACTTCGCAGCCGGAACATAAATAAGCGATGGTTAACGCGATCAATGTCGCCAGCCTGATAAACAGCGATCCTGTTACCTGGTAGTTATTGTGTTTCATGATACCTCCTTTTGTTTTAGAATTTGCATGATCTTCTTCCTGTTCATTTGCAGGAAATCGAATCGTTGTTTCAGCCATCCGATCAGCTGGTCCACTCCCATGGAAATAATGAAACCCACTCCTACAGCAGACTCCATTGAGAGTTCGTGCCCGATGATGGATGATGTGAAACGATAGACCAGGAACATGGCGATCAGACCCGCTCCTATTCTTTTAGCATTATCCCAGATCAGAAATTCGAAACTGTATTTTCGGGGCGTGTCGCTACTTGCCACATTCCTGTTCGCACTTCCTGCCCACATACTGAGCAGAATGGCTAACCCGGAGAAGAAGAGGGCAGCGAGATAATAGCCAAATGAGAGCCCGCCGGATATGAGTTGAGTGAATTCTTTCATGATGCTTGTTTTTTTGATGAAAGTGTCAGACGCTCTGCGAGACGTCAGACACCTAAAAAACTCCGGACTTACATGTCGTTCGCAATGCCGGAGCCAGGGAAGTGATCCGCTTTTAGACAATTTCATTCATCCGGTCAGTCACCTGATCGATGAACTCATCGGTTTCAGCAATACCGCGGTCGATACTGGCGATGTCATATTCCTTTTCCAAAAGAGCGAGCACTCCGTAGTTTTCCTTACGCTGTTCAAGCAGGAATTTCTTGTACTCGTTTTTTTTGATGGTGTTGAATATGTTCTGTTTGGATGGACCTTCAGGCATGCTGTCATGCGCCAATTGAAGACCCTCTATTTCAGCCGTAACCGCCAGCAGGCTGCTTTCGATCTCCTGTGATGTAATAGTGGCTGTTTGGCGCTGCCTTTCCAACCCGGTTTTGCGATAAGCCAACGTACCTTTTTCGGTGTTGGCAATGTTGATCAGTGCCTGGCAATCAGGTTTTGTTGTCAACAATGAAACTGTGTAAACCATAGTGTTTCTTTTTAATTTGTTAATAAAAATTGTTACGATATATACCATTACCTATAGGTCTTTAGAAAAGCGGTTAGCTCCTGGCTTGGTACCCACTCGCTACTAACTTTAAATCATCTGTTGTCTTACGCTCTTGTTGAGATGTGATTCCGCGCCGAGTAAAGCGATCCTGTTTCGCAGCAGGGCTTGCTCCGTGAGGCTGCATCTCCCCAGTTGTTTAAGTATGCGGTCGCGGTGCAGTTGCATGCAGAGAATAAACATATTGCCCTGTTCACCGGTTTCTTTTTCCAGCATTCCTTCCAACAGCTGTAGTTGTGTATAAAATCTTTTATACTGCACGGTCATTGTTTCCAGCAGGTTTGACAATTTTTGTACCCGCAGTTCGCACTGAAGCTCACGGATCTCAATGCATACACTTGTAGCCTGAAGAGGCAGATCTATATCAATTTCTTTCGCCGCGGTACCCATGGCGGGGATCAGGGCAGCTGCCATTTTTATCTCCAGTTCGGCCAGTTTTAACAATGCAGGCACAGGCAGGCTGCGGCGGCCGGTCTCTGCCATACCGATAGCTGCTTTGGAAATGCCAAGATGTGCCGCTAATTGCGACTGACTAAGGCCTAATCTTGATCTTGTCGCTGCAAAGCCGCTTGTTCTGATGTGACTGAATTTCATAATCTTGTTTTTAAATAGTTATATAATTTGCTGTATCCCGATCACTCTTTTGTGACCGCCCGGATGCTTTTTGAATTCCGGTCACTGATGTTTTATTCTTTTGATCTGTTACTGACGGATACAATTGCAAATCAAACATACGATGGCAGCATACCCTCACTTTCCCACTTGGGAACGGAAGGGAACAGAAGGGAACAATTAGGAACACTTGGGAACAAAAGGGAACACTTGGGAACAGAAGGGAACACTTGGGAACAAAAGGGAACAAAAGGGAACACTTGAGAACAGAAGGGAACACCTGGGAACAGAAGGGAACTGTATCGTCCTAAGAAAACTTTACAGATTAGAAGATAATCCGGGCTTTCCCGGACTGAAGAATTTGTTAAACCATTTGCCGGGGCAGCACCTATGAATTCCGCAATATACCTTTAGCGTATGAAACTACTACTCTTCCCGATAGCTATAATTATCGCTACCGGTGGAAATTCCCAGGCGAAGTTTCCGTTCAGCGATACTACACTGCATTCAATAGAGCTCGCTTCTCATGTTGAAGCCTGTAATGTTAGATCGGAATTTGTTTTTAGCAACTGTATTATCTACTATAACGGGGACAGCTCGATGCAAAAAGAATTACGGATGGGCCGGGCGGTTGTGTACAACAAAACTACGGGTTATTATGAGCAATTCATCCTGTACAGGATTGAACGGGTAATCTCAATTGCTGATGATGTATTTTATTTGGCTGACCGCCGCAGACTCTACCGCGCAATGCGTTATGTTGGGGTCCTGCCAAATGAATTGTCGCCGGAAATCGAATAACCCGGTGCCGGTATCCGGAGCCCGTACAATAAACAGTATCCTGGGGAAAATTTGAAAACCAGGTCTGCTAAGTTTGTTTTAGTAAGGCGCAAGGCCTCAGAACGTTTGACGCAGTCTATCCCGAACTAGTTAATGTCTTTCCCTGCTTTCAGTTTATCGATCATCCCCTGTACGGCCTGTTTATTAGCATCATTTGGCGCCAGTGGCAATGCCTTGTTTGCATATTCCAGGGCTTTTAACATGTCACCGGTTGCAGACAATCCCCTTGCCA
>DASYLC010000417.1:0-6232 GCA_036009775.1 Chitinophagaceae bacterium | reverse complement strand
CCCATTGACCCAGCACATGATTATAAAAATGCTGTGTTCTTTCGCGGTTCTCTTCCCACCAGCCCCTGATCGTACTCATATCGTGTGGGGAAGGCGTGATCACCGACATATAAGGCGCATCATTGGGATGGAAGTATTCCTTCTGCGGGTCCTTGGGCATCCGCTGGATCTCGAGACTAAGAATACCTAACTGGTTCATCACATCGGGTACACAATGAGGTACCATGCCCAGGTCCTCACCGCAAACCAGCATATTGGTAGCAGCTTTAAGTTGCGGTAGTTTATGCATGGCTTCTTTACGCCAGAAATCATCCTGGCGGCGATAGAAATAATTGATGTAAAGAGTTTTCAGTTTTTCCTGCACATGCGGTATCAGGTTTTGGAAAGAAGATGTTTTTTCCATCGAGATCCGGAAATGGAACTCCTGGCCCTGTGACCCGCTTTCTTCAAAGAATATCACGTTGGAGATAAGATCGAAGAGACCCGGTTTGATCCTTTCATTGGTCTCATTCCCTTCTTCTTTCTCTTCCAGCAAAACAAAATATTCTTCTACCTGCTTCTGTGTTTCAAAACCCTCTCCCATATCATAACCGCCGAATTCATTGGCAGCAAGAAATGTTTCTTTCACATAGTCAGCCTCATCACCAAACAGTTCCGCTACTATTTCATCAGTAATAAAAGGGTGACAATAGCGCTGGTAATCGAACCAGATACCATTCTCTCCGAGTTCATTGATATGAACAGGAAGACAGGGCACGAAATGTCCCATGATCCCCTGCACGGCATTGGCAGGGATACTCCAGATACGGAAGAAACCAAGTATATGATCGATACGGAAAGCATCGAAGTAATTGCTCATCTGTTCAAAGCGCTTCTTCCACCAGTCAAAACCATTCTCCTGCATTTTTTTCCAGTTGTAAGTTGGAAAACCCCAGTTCTGACCCACAGCCGTGAAATCATCCGGAGGCGCTCCGGCCTGCCAGCACATATTGTACATTTCCGGGTCCACCCAGGCATCGCAACTGTTCCTGGAAATACCGATCGGGATATCACCTTTCAATACGATCCCTTTTTTATGCGCATAATCTACCGCTTCCTTGAGCTGCAGGTGCAGGTGGTACTGGTTGAAATAATAGAAACCAACTTCTTTGAATACCGGCGACCTGGGCGAACATAGTTTATCGATCTCAGCTTTGTTATAAATACCATTGGTCTTCCATTCCTCGTAATTGGAACTGCCGTACTTATCACGGAAATAACAGAAAGCTGCAAAGGATTCCAGCCAGTGTTTATTATGCCTGAAAAATTGTTTGTAATCCTCTGATTCAAAGCATTTAGTTCCCATTATCCCGTATAATTCCTTCAACACGGGGAACTTGAATTTCATCACTTCTTCATAATCCACTTCGGGCAGTTCATTCAGCTGTTTTTGTTTTATTTTCAGCGAACTGAGCTGGTCGGCATATTCCTTTCCCGCTACTTTTGCCAGGTTGATATATAATGGATGCAGTGCAAAGGCCGAGATCGCGGAATAAGGATAAGAGTCCATCCAGGTATAGGTGGACATGGTATTGTTTACGGGCAATAGCTGGATCATTTTTAACCCGGCAGCTTTTGCCCAGTCGACCAGCAATTTGATATCGGCAAACTCTCCTACGCCAAAACTATTCTTACTCCGGAGACTGAATACCGGGATGGCCACACCGGCGCCTTTCCAGCTGTTGTTGGCGAGGTGAACAAAACCATCATGAAGGATCGTTTGTTTTTTCTTTGCACCATCACTGTATAGTAGCCGGTTATTCCCTCCTTCAAACCCTATGAATTTTTTGTCACGGGTATTGTACACAGCATATTTATAAGCTACCGGGAATCCGTAATCCGAGAGATCGAGTTTAACGGTCCACCAATCACCCTCTGCATTTAATAGAATGGGATCATCTTCCGACCAGTCTCCCAGCCTTTCTCCGCTGCCTGACATACAAACGACCTCATGCTTTTTAAGCAAGGGGGCTTTCACTTTGAACACATGGGTGAAATTCTTGTCCGATGAGGACTTGATCTTTGTGCGGTTCCCTTTCAATAATACTTTATTGAAAGCATCGGAGTAAAAAGCATTCTCGTATTCACCCGCATGATTCCAGGTATCCACCAATTGTATCTCGTGCAGGCTTTTTGATCCCAGGCTGATCTCCCGGTCATTCGCCCACTCGTAGAGCAATTCACCATCCTCATTCTTCAGGAGATATTTGTAGCGGATATTTTTCGGAAGTTCTTTTTTCTTCATGCTGATCACGCCGGTCCAGAATTCTTCATTCAGGTAATCCAGCAGGAATGCTTTTGCCGGGTCATTATTTCCCAGTTCATCTGTATCCCCGCTGATCCACAAAGTCTGGCCAAAGCGGGTATGAAAGCGGAGGTAAAACTGAAGCTTCATTACAATCGTTGATTCTTGATAAGGCAAAATATTGTGTTTTTAGAACACAATGTGTACGAAAATAGAAAAAAGCAGGCAAGGTTCGTACTTTTATTTCAAACAAACCCGAAAATATTTGTTGCAATTCCATGAGTACTAATTATAAGCGATGGAGATCCTTATTCCTGTTTTGCCTCGGGATCTTTGCCGGAACAGCTTTCTGCATGAAATGGATGGAGGGCGATCTTTGGCAAAACGGTCAGCCTTTCACAATTATCGGCCTTGAAATAAGTTATTCCAAAGAAAGACTGGTATCGGTACTGGGAGGACTTGATGAGCATGTAAGAACGATACTCCGTTATCACCTGAGTTTTGATTTTGCCTTTATGGCCGGTGTTTACCCGGGTATTGCTGCCCTTTGTATGATGGGAAGGGAGAAAACCTCCGGGCCTGTTTTCCGCAACCTTCTTTTCGTTTGCGCCCTGTTACAAACTGTGGCATGGGGATGCGATATTGCCGAGAATCATTACCTGTTCGGATGGATCAGGGAACCCATGACCGGGAACGGGATCGGCCGGTATCATTTTTTTGTTTTTACCAAATGGATCATCGCACTCAGCGCATTGCTGATCGCCATTCCTTTTGCTGTACGGAAAAAAAGGTCCCTGTGAATAAGTTGAAAACTCTTTTTTTCATTCAGCCATGCCACCTTATTTTTGCACTGCCTTTACAGGCAGAGAACATAAATTCTAAAAAATGGAACAAGCAAAAAAATACAGGGGTTTCTGGTGGCTTTTATTCGTTGCTTCGACAGCCCTCCTGGTATTTATGATCTGCACCCATAACCCCTGGCTGACATTGACATTGCCAGCTGTAACCACTTCTTTTGTGAAAGGAATGGACATTATGTAAGAATGCACTTTGTTGATATATTTTTATCAGGCCGGTCTCGTTTCAAGCGAGACCGTTTTTTTTTTATAACCCGGCACATTACTTGGCGCTTATCAGGAAAGTAGCTCAACAACAACTAAAATAACCATCATGAAAAGAATTGTACTGTCTTTCCTTGCATTACTTATTATCGGCATTTCCACAAACCCATTATCGGCCGCTGTTATCCTCCCCTCTTCTCCTGTTACGGAAGAACCTGCACCGGCTGTCGTGAGAGCAGCTATCGAAGCTTTTAAAAAGCTGCCAGGATCAGAAAGGAAGTTGAAAATTAAGGAGTTGAAGAAAGAATTGAAGAAATTTAAAGCTGCGAAAAAAGCAGGTAATGAACCCAGCACCAATACCCTATTGCTGGTGATACTGGCTATAATTTTGCCACCGCTCGCAGTTTATTTGCACGAAGGTGCAACCAATAAGCGATTCTGGATCAGCGTGCTGCTTACCCTGTTGTTTTGGGTGCCGGGTATCATTTATGCACTGATCCTTATACTGGGAAAAAAGTAGAATGCTTTCCCCGGGATGGGATAGTATCGATATAACAAACAGGCACCTGCTGAAATAAATTCCGGCCCGATCATGAAATAAAAAAAGAGCTTCCAGGGGGAAACTCTTTTTTACGTTTAATTCAAATTCCATCTCATCCGGTCACTGGCGGAACGGCTCTTCCTGTTCCGGTTCCACATGTCAGTAGCGGTAAATTTGGTTTTGTTGTTTGTATTGGCTTCATTGGCCAATATTTCCTTTACTTCCTGTGCCAGTTGTGTTTTTGTTTCTTCACTTAACTGTACGGCCCCGAAGTCTTGGGGAATGGGCATAACAATGCTCTTCATAAACTCTCCTTTTTTTAATCTGTCGTTTAATAATTCGTCTGAGTCAACCGAAGTAAGAGAACCAGGCGGCAAGCTGAATAGCTGGTCAGGTTACGTTCTTTGTAGTTTAGGTACGAAACTCAGTCTTTGATGGCGCAAAGATACAACCGGGATACTTTCCATCCAAATTGGATGACAAAAAAACAGTAAGAAAATTTCCTTAGTTCAATTAATTTTTAGTGCAGGTAATCGTTACTGCCAAATACAAACTATATGGCTGAATATTATTTTTTACAGACTTTGTGAGATCTGTCATCGGTTTTGCGATATCCGTCATCGGTAATTTTTGATACCCGGTTGGTAACTGGCGGGTAAAATCCGGGGCACATCCCATGAAAATAATTATGATCGGACGACCTGCCGATGCGTGACGCCTTACCCGGGCATCTGGTTCATAAACAACGGCAATCCGGATTTCCAGTCACCATCAATATATAATTCAAATGAATAACGACCGGCTTTTTCAAACTGGAGCTGGTTAAAATTGACAACGATATTGATCGATGAGAATTGACCGTTGGGCGGCGCCCCGATATTGATATTTCCTTCTATCGGTTTAATGGTCTCCTTGCCATCCGCATCGATCAACCGCAACTTAAAATCATGCGCCCCTGTTTCTTTGGCAGCAAAACGTAAACGACAGGCGATAGCGCAGGCCGGGTGCGAAACCGGGAATTGTTTGGACTGTATACTGTCAAAAGTGCCTACAATAGTAAGTTTGGATTGATTGTCCTGTGCAAAGTCAGCGAGTGTAAAGATCTCTATTTCCATAACCAGTTTTTAATTGACGAGTTGTACCAGGCTTGCTGCCGGATCTTGATCGGTAAAATTATGTTTTGTACGGGTATAGTCCACGAATAATCATGCCTGAGGATAAGGAGTTGTTTTCCGGTGACAATAAAGGTCTTTCCAGTCCGGGCCCCTGTCATTGAAGCAGGGTATAACTGTCAATGCTGCAGCAATATATATCCGGTGGAACCCATACCACTTTTGGGGTATTGGTGAATACCATGCAGCTTCATACCTTTCCATACATTCTTTAAACTAAACCTTTTTCTATGCCTCTTAAACTGATCCTTGATGTATTCAGCGGCAGACCTAATCCGGAAATGATCCTGGATGATAAGACTGCCAAACAATTGTTGAAACGTCTTTCTTTTGGCACATTAAAAAAGATAGACGAAAACACTAACCCCTTCCCTTCTGTTCTCGGTTACAGGGGATTGATAATTGAACAAACCGGTAAGTCCCTGGGTAAATCCATTCCCCAGCGTCTTCATTATGCACATGACACGGTCTATGCTGGTGATAAAGCCGCTAAAGCCGAAGGCGGACTGGAATCTTTTTTATTAGAGAATTTTAAATTGTTGAAACCAGTCCGTGGTCTTCCGGATTTCCGCCGGGAAACAGAAAAGCTGATCAAAGAATACCTGGATAAAAGAGAATTATATATTGAGAATTACCGGAAATGGTATGACCAGGTCATAGATGATTATCTCCGCCCCATCAAACCGGTTTGTCCCTGTGCTCCCACACCTGATCTTGCTGCCTGGAACACCAATCCTTCCATTACCAGCAACAATAACTGCTATAATTACGGCACCAATTACCGCTCTGACACGTATGCCCAGCCGGGTGAAGCAACAGGTCAGAAATGGACCGACCTTTCAGCATGTAATGTGCCTGCGGGCGGGATCAGCGCCAAAATGGGAGCTGTATCGGACGGACTTGTAGATGTTCCCAACCAGGATAATAAATGCATATCTCCTGGTCACCTGGTGGCATTGGTCAATAAGCCGGGCGCCGATTATCACTGGTACCGCAAATGCAGCAATGGAAAATGGAGCCATAAAATGGCCAGCAGCCCTGCTTCGATATTCGATAACTCAGGCAACCCGATCACTGATCCACGTACCGCGGACAGGGGCAGCTATGTTAACTTCTGTACTTTTATGCGGGTACAACACGGACATTTTAAAATAACCTGATCCTGTACTAAAAA
>DASYLC010000416.1:0-18296 GCA_036009775.1 Chitinophagaceae bacterium | reverse complement strand
TAAAAGACATACCAGTCTTTCTTAAGAGAAGGACTTTTATTAGTCCAATTATTGGGATATACTTTCAGTTCAGAGCAATGGCACGAAAAGGGTAGATTAATCATTGTTTCAGGTTGTTTGTTAACGATTTTGTTAACTTTTGAACCAAAACAATCAGCGTTTAAAAGGCATAAAAAAACCTAAGCCCTTAGATGTAAAAGGCTTAGGTTAAGTACGGGAGAGCAGACTTGAACTGCCGACCTTCGGGTTATGAATCCGATGCTCTAACCAGCTGAGCTACCCCCGCAATCGGGCGGCAAAAATAGCCATTTCAGGCTAAAGTTTGAAATGAAATTTGCCCTTAATTTAGCAATACTTATGTCAGTTATACGCCTTGCTACTCCTGCCGACGCCAAAGCCATCCTGGATATCTATGCCCCCTATATCCGTAATACTTCCCTCACTTTCGAGACAGAAGTGCCTTCGGTAGAAGCGTTCGCGGAGAGGATACAAACCTATCTTATTAACTGGCCCTGGCTGGTTTGCGAGTCGGAAGGAGAGATCGCGGGTTATGCCTATGGTGCCCGTTACCGGGAAAGAGTAGCTTACCAGTGGTGCACGGAAAGTTCGATCTATATGCATGATGATTTTCAAAAAGCAGGGATCGGCCGGGTATTGTACGCGACCTTATTTGATATCTTAAAAATACAGGGTTTTAATAATGTCTATGCAGTTATCAATCTCCCCAATGATAAAAGTGTGGCTTTCCATGAACGTTGCGGCTTTGAATATTTTGCCACCTATGAAAAGGTGGGATACAAACTCGGCAAATGGAAAAATGTAGGCTGGTGGAAATTGAAAGTGAACGAGTACGGAGATGAACCCGCGGCACCCGTCAAATTTTCAGATTTAAATAAAGATTTTTTGCCCGACCTGCTTGCCCGCCGTTCAGCAGCAATTGAAAGATGATCACATTATTGGAAACCTGTCCCGCTTTCTCCGGGTTATTCTATAATATATCCTGTCGGTTACTTTCACCAGGTAACCATCTGCATTGTTTTCCGTCACATTGGTACGGTTGACCGGTTTGATCGCAAAATCATAAAAATATTCAACCTCGTACTGGTATTCTCCCCCTACCTGTTTGGATTCAAACACAATCGTGCTATCAGAAAATCGCTGTGATTGGGATTGAAATGTGATAGTTGCTTCCGATCCCAGTGTATACATTTTTTTCCGGGTCTTTCTGTCGGCTATATCATCCGTATAAATATGGTCAACATTATGATGCCGGGAAAACAACAAACAATACTCCGCCATCTCTTTGATGAGGGGGATATGCTCCCCGGAAAAACCAGGCTCTGTTTTATTCTTATCTAATTTAATGGTGAAGCAACCCGTGACCAGGATGCTTGCAATAAATAATATGTAATTTCTTTTAAACAATTTCGATTTCGAATAAACTTAATGAAATACAACTGTAGTGTGCCGGTAAATCAGCAGTTGATTCAGGTGTAAGGGTTTCGATATACTTGAATCCGCAGTTAATATAATAATCGATCAGCTTTGGATTATCACCCCAGGTATCCATGCGGATGAATTTTTTCCCAAGACGGCGGCCATGCTCCTGTGCCCAGTCGATTATTTTGCTGGTGTAATTATTCCCGTGCCAGTCCGGGTGGGTCACGATACGGTGAATATACACGGAAGGATCATTGTTCTTTTCACCCCAGATATAGGGGTCTTCATAGGCAGTCATAAAAATGCATCCAATAGCATCTTCCTCCAGTATTTTCCACTGGCGCTTTTCTTCAATTTCCTTTTTTAGCAGGTCTTCCTCAAATTGCAGCCAATGCCGCATCCCTTTTGCTTTCTGGTATTCCCTGGCTATGGCATAGAATTGCTGCATCAGGGGGATGTCATCGTTCGTGAGATTGGCGATTACCATATTGTAAACTTAAAAAAAATAGCCGGGAAGCATTATTAATAGATCGCTTTCTTACCGTCTTCCCGGAAATAAAAAATGGGGCGAAAGAGGTTCGCTTGTATTTTTCTTGTCAACCCGTGTGATTTCATGGCCAAACAAAACTGCGTTAGCAGCGTTCTTTATCTGCGTCCATTTGTGTTCATCGGTGGCCAAAAAAAGAGCTGCGTCAGCAGCTCTTCAAAAATATGTTTAGACGAACTTATTTCGCCATTGCAGCCGCAGCTTTCTCTATGGCCACTCTTCCCGGGTAGACTTCCAGGGCTTTTTCCAGGCAATTCATCGCCGCATCCAACGCCTCTAAATTCAATACATAGGCCAGTCTCACTTCATTCTTTCCTAATCCCGGTGTACCATAAAAACCGGTGGCCGGTGCCAGCATCACGGTTTGATCATTGTAAGAAAATTCTTCGAGCAGCCATTGACAGAATTTATCACTATCGTCGATCGGTAATTTAGCGATCGCATAAAATGCCCCGCCGGGGTTAGGACAGTAGACGCCGGGCATTGCATTCAGGCGTGCAACCATTAAATTCCTCCGGCGTAAATATTCTGCTTTTGGTGAATCGAAATAGGAATCGGGCAGATCCACCGCCGCCTCACCCATGATCTGAGCCAGGCCGGGCGGACTCAGTCTTGCCTGGGCGAATTTCATCGCCGCATCATACACGCCTTTATTCTTGGTGACAAAAGCACCCAATCGTGCTCCGCAAGCGCTGTATCGCTTGGAGATCGTATCCATCAATACAACATGTTGTTCGAGTCCTTCCAGGTGCAAAGCACTCACGTAATCGCCATCGTAACAGAATTCACGGTACGCTTCGTCGCTGAACAGGTATAGATTGTGTTTGATGCATATCTCTTTTAGCGCTTCCATCTCTTCGCGACTATAGAGATAACCGGTTGGATTATTCGGGCTGCAAATGATGATCGCTTTGGTTTTGTGCGTGATCACTTTTTCAAAATCGGAAATAGGAGGCAGTGCAAAACCGGTTTCGATCCTCGAGGTGATCGGCACAACAGTTACACCGGCTGCGCAGGCAAAACCATTATAATTCGCATAGAAAGGCTCGGGTATGATCACTTCATCGCCGGGGTTGAGACAGGTAAAGAAACCGAACATGATCGCTTCGCTGCCACCGGTGGTAATGATGATCTGGTCATGGGCCACATCAATGCCTACTCTTTTATAATACTCCACCAGTTTGCGGCGATAGCTTTCGTTGCCGGCGCTATGACTGTACTCGAGTACTTTGATATCCGCATTCCGTACGGCATCGAGGATGGCCGGGGGAGTTTCGATATCCGGTTGCCCGATATTCAGGTGGAAGACCCTGATTCCTTTCTTTTTGGCGGCCTCGGCATAGGGAACTAATTTCCGTATGGGCGAAGGAGGCATTTGCTGACCACGGTTGGAGATATTAAGCATGGAGCAAAGTTAAGGAGTGAAAGGGGAATGGGGATTGGCAAGTAGCAAGTGGGCCGGAAAGCGGGATTTCAGAAAAAAACTTCCATTTATTGGATGACCTTTTGCCAAAAACGGCATTAATATATACAAGCCCGCACAATGACTGATAGTGAGATACTACGACACCTGGAAAGCAACCATTACGCAAAGGCACTGAACGGCCTCTATGGGATGCTGCCTTCGGTAAAGAAATACATTATAACCAATAACGGTTCCGCCGAGGATGTCAAAGATATTTTCCAGGATGCACTGGTGGTACTTTATAAAAAAGCCTGTGACGGGGATTATGTTCTTTACGGATCATTAAAAACGTATGTACTGACCATTGTAAAAAACCTCTGGCTGCAGGAGTTGAGACGAAGAAAAAAGATCCCTGCCGGCGAAGCAGATGCTGATATTGCTGATGTTGTTGTGCCGGAAGAAGAACCCGGTTTTTTCAATGCAAAAACCGCTTTCAATTTACTGGGAGAGAAATGCCGCCAATTACTGATCCTGTTCTATTTCAAAAAGAAAAGTTTCCGCGAGATCGCCACGGAACTGGCGTTCAGCGATGAACGGGTGGCCAAGAACCAGAAATACCGTTGTATGGAAAAAGCAAAAGAAAATTACAGGACCCTTACTAAAACCGGCAACCATGGAAAATAACAACATACTGATCGACCGGTACCTGCAAAATGAAATGAGCGGGGAGGAGCGGGTTGCTTTCGAAAAGCAACTGGTGGCGGATAAAAATTTGAAAGAAGAATTTCAGCAGCAGCAACAGATCGTCCGGGCCGCCACTGACGCTGGGATAAAAAATGAATTTACAAAAGCGATCAGGAGAAGAATGATCACCCGCAGGATACAATGGGGGATCGTTGGTGCTATTGCTGCCGGAGCTTTTATTTTCTATGCAGTAACCAGTGGCCTGTTTTCGCGGCATTCATCAGCTGAAACAAAGGCAAAAGGAATTGAAGCCAGTGAACGGTTCGAGATCGATAATGCATCGGATACGATCATTGAAACAAGAGACGGTGTTGTGTTTGCCATACCTGCACATGCTTTCAAAGGAAGTGACCAGGTTCAGCTGGAGGTCAGGACCGCTTTAACTCCCTATGACATTATGGAGAAAGGACTTTCTACTTACAGTAATGATGCGCTGTTACAAACGGCAGGTATGTTTTACATCAATGGATACAAGAATGGAAAACCGCTGGAATTGGTGAAAGATATTGCCGTCAGCGTTCCCGCAGTGCAGGTGAATCCCAAGATGCAGCTATTCGATGGGGTAGAGGATAAAGACGGGAAGGTAAATTGGGTCAATCCAAAGCCGATAGAGAAGAAATTGAGGACCTATGATATCACAACACTTGATTTTTATCCGCCCAATTATATCCCGGTGCTGAAGACACTGAACAAGAATTACAGGGATAAAAAATATACGGACAGTCTTTATTATTCATTCAGCGGATATCCCCATTACGCGAAAACAGATACTGCTGCTGTTGTGGCTCCCGCTATAAACATCATAGATAAAGAACGCCAGGCGCCGGATACAGGCGGAAAATTGACTGACTCTACCATAAAGTCTGACTATGAGCATATAGGCCATGATCATTCTTCTTACGAGATTGATCCCGCAAGGATAGGAGCCATCTGGAATGAGAAATTCAATAATACCATCATTGCCACCAAGGAGTTTGAGGAAAGATTGCGGTATATGCATAGTATTTGTAATGGTCACCGTTTTTTGGAAGTTTATCTGAAAAATTTAGATACCCCCCTGTATGTATCGGATGAAATTTGCGCAAGGCTAGGCATTGATGAAAACAGTGATGCAATAAGTCCGATCCAAAAGCAATTCCTTGCATTCGCCGCCCGCAAAGACGGAACGGTCCTGATCGCCAGAGGCATGCAGCAACAACTCAGTGATTATTTTCAAAAGAAATATACTGCGTACCAGGAAGCCGCCTTAGAGACATGGCAAAAACATGAAGCTGAACTGGAACGCCTGCAGCTGGTTGCTGATACACGCCGGACAGAAAAAGCCATTGCTGACCTCGAACGTGAAGAAGCAAATTTTGAGCAGGAGTTTTGTATCAACCTTACGGATGCTTACCGGCAGATCGGTGTACAGCGGAGTTGTAACGATACGATCGTGCCTCCACCGGCAACCTATTACAATTTTACGATCAACATCACCGGTTGGAAGAATCTCGATATGTATGTTTTTGATGCGACTACCACACGGGAAAGCATGAATTATACGGATCCTGTTACGGGAAAGACCGCATCACTCAGTTATAAACAAATGACAGTGCGTGTGGAAGATCAATCTTCGTTTGATCGTGTACTTGTCTATTTGATCCCGGATTCGCTCAGCAGTTTTCAACGGGTGGAACAATCGGGCGACCTGTTCAAAGAAAATCTTAACTCGTTATTCCGGTATGACCTTGTAGTATTGGGATACAGAGGTGATGAAATTTTTTATTACCGCCAGCAATCCGTACCACCGGGGAATCATTCCATCCATTTAGCGCCGGTAACCCAACAGGTTCTCCGGTCGATACTCCGGAATTATAATAAGATCAATTCAAAAGAATGGAAGGAAGAATTTGAATACCAGTTAGCGGAACAGCAGGAATTGAAACGGGTAGTGCAATTGAGAAAAGACCGGGAGTTCAGGGAGATGATCGCTTCGGCTATTTTTAGTTGCTGGGAAGGGGCACTCCATATGGCTGGTGAAACGCCTGTCACGCCTTCCTCCAAATAATAAGGATGAAAACCCGGTGATTATTGCTAAATATCTTTAATGATATATATAAACTCATCAAGTTTATAAGCCCCGGCAACTGTACGCTTTTCATAAACCATGAAATAACGGAAATTGTTGCCTGCTTTACTTGCCCAAAGCCCGCCAAGCCTGATCTTTTGGTCCGCATCTAAATGATCTCCTTTTGTTTCGAGCAATATTGTCTTTCCACTTTTGCTCTGTATAATAAAGTCAGGATAATGATTTATGAAGCCATTAATTCTAAAGCCCTTTCTTTCTATATTTCTTGTCCAGAATACTATATTTATCATGTTGCCAATTTCATTGATTACCCGTTCTTCAAAACCGTTCATGCTTCCTTCTTTTTCATAAAGTGATTTAGTGATATCTTTTGAAGTGTCGCCCGGTGAGATGTTTTTTGGCAAATTAAATGAGGGCTTGATCGATACTTTGTCAGTATCCAGGAGGTCCTTGAATTTTTTCTCGGCAAAAGCTTCTGAAAGCAGTTTTATTTTTTGTTTTATTTTATCGGTGTAAGTGTATTCATTGCTTGCAAAGTCGCCAAATTGTTCGTCTTTGAAGTCTTCCAGGATCCGGTTAATGTATTTTTCAATCTCTTTATCCGGAATGGGATCCATATTTCCAATAATATTCATAATACGCTTTGTGAAATTCTTTACTCTGCTGTCTTTTCTTGATGGATCAAGCATGTAAGTTATTAAGCTTTCTTTTACATCTCCATCAAGTCTTACAAATGTTGGAGTGTGTTCTTTTTTTGTTTCGTCCAGGTCTACTTTGTACAGTTCAGATGTAATGCTGTCAAAAGCAATATTGGTATCTGCCTTGTTTAGCGAAAAGCCATCTAAAAGATTTTCTTTTTCCAGGGGCAATTCCTCTTGTTTTATTCCAAACAGATCGTTTGTTGGGACTTTTAAATAGAATTGTGGCAAATTAATTTTCTCTGCTTGTTCTTTGAAAATGTCTTTAATATTGTATGTTTTCACAAGCTGTTGTATTTCGTTTGGCAAAGCCGTTAAATTGGCTGCTTCCATTTCGGAAACCACTTTTTCAAAGGCTTCATTTTGCCGAATTGCAGTTTGTTCAATTTCAGTAACGCTTATGTTTGGTGAAGCAGTTGCTGAAGGGATTAAAATTCTTGAAGTGTCAATATCGGAAGTAATATCTTCCGTGGTTTCTTTACTGGTTGAAAAAACGCTAAGTTGTTGCAACGGCTCTTGCTTGCTGGCGTCTTCCAGCATTGCAGGGTCAGCCAGTTTATAATCTTTATCGCTGAACCCTGCTTTATTCAGTCCTTTTACAATACTATCTAAAGTATCAAGAAATTTTGATGATGCTGTTAAAACATAGCTCAAATTGAGTAAAGGGAAATTATGTTTCATTACATAGGGCTGTCGTAAAATCCTGCCCAATATCTGCTCCACGTCGATAGCCGAACTTTTGTCAGCCAAGGAGGCCAGGATATAAGCAAATGGGCAATCCCAACCTTCTTTTAAGGCATTGATGGTAATGATGAAACGAACTTTACAATCTTTACTCATTAAATCAATTCCCTTTAGTTCGTTGATATTTGCCGTTTTGATCTTTACCTCGTGGTCAGGGATTTTCAACTCAATGAGTTTTTCTTTTAGTTTCTGGACATTCGATTTTTCCTCTTCTTCGTTTAAGAAGTCCTTCCCATTTTTCGGCTGTGCCTGGAACAGAACAATAGGACGAATATATTTACCTCCCTTCTTTTCCTCTTCAGCAGCCTGTAACTCTAAACGTTTTTGCAACTGTAAACTCGAATTAATTACTTCCGTTTTGTCCTGGTGATTATAGGCTATAACAGGAAGTTTCACCATATTTTCCTTCTTTAATTCCAGTGCATCAATAAAACTTATAATGTTACTATTCTTTCTTGGTGTTGCTGTAAGATCAAGAATGAAACAAGGATTAAATTGTTTAAGCATATCCACACTTAAATCACTTTCAGCATTGTGGCTTTCGTCCACTACTAATAACGGATTTAGGTATTGCATCACTTTCATTAGTGATATTTCTTCGTCTTTACCTAAAAGTGTTTCAAATGATTGCAATGAACCGTTTTGCTCAAATACTTTTCTGCCTTCTTTGTTGGCTGTCCGGATACTGTCAAAACTCAATACAAAAATGTTCAGCTGTTCTTTTATCGAAGTGGCGTTAAACCCGCTTCCCTGAAGCAATGCGGCTTTGTCAAAAACTTCAACTTTGTTGCCGAAATGAGAATTTATTTTTTGACGATAAGGATGAGAGTTGTCTTTCAGGTTTTTAATGGTTTGGTCTAAAATAGTAATGGAAGGAACCAGCCAAACTACCGCTTTTGGTTTGTCGTAAGCAAAAGCATCAAAAATTGTTTTAATAGCATTACAGGCAATAAATGTTTTACCCCCAGCTGTAGGTACTTTCACACAAATATGCGGTACCCGGGCCACATTATTTTTATAAGGTTCTATGGCAGTTCCTGCAAACGGGAATAAAGGGGTTTTTGGATGTTTTGACCAGAAATTATAGAATGCTTCTTTCACATCCCTGGTGTTTTGGACTTCCTCCAAAAACAATGAAAGGTCGTTTATTACTTGCTGTTGATATGGTTTTAATTCCATTTATTTAAAATCTTGCTAGGTCTCTCGGAATTTTTTTGAAAATAATATGATGCTTTGTCATGAATTCCTTTGTAAGCAAACAGTTGTCAGCATATACGACATATTGCTCTGCTTTGGTTTTCATGGTGGCCAGAAAAGCATGGTCCAAAGTGGTTACTTCGCCGTGTTTGTAATTGAAGTAATAACCCGTATCAGTATACTTGCCCAGGAAATGTTTAGTATCCTTATGTTTTGTTTCAGTCAATGATGTTTTGGTTTCTGTGTAATAAAGGTATTGGCGAATTTTATCAACCCCAACCGACTCGTTTAGCTCTCCATTTTCCATGAACAGGGATTCTCCTAATTTATAAAAGTCAAAAGAACCCCCTGTTCCCTCGACCTTTTTAGCTCCTTCACCATATCCTTTAATTACTCCTTTTACTCTTTCTGCGGTTATGACGTCAACATAATTCTCCATTTCAACCAATATAAACTTCCTTTTTCCGTTGTCTCTTTTATTAAGAGAAAGAACTGAATGAGCCGTTGTACCACTGCCGGCAAAACTATCTAAAATAATATCATCATCTTTTGTAAATTGACCAATAAGAGATTCAATTAGTGAGAGAGGCTTGGCGTAGGAAAAAACGGAATCAGAAAAGATACTCTTAAGGACACGAGTCCCTTCTTCATTTTTTGCTGTTTTTAAAGTCGTAACTTCTAGTGTATCAATCTCCTGATTTTGTTCAAATATCCATGTTGAGAGAGGCTTTCTTTCTCTTTTTGCATCTTCAGGGTAGGATTTAAGTCTAGGAGTAGTCAATTTTTTATCCGGAAAATCTTCAGGGAAAATGATCAGATTTGCTGCAATTTTTACACCCATGGTTGGAGGGTAATATCCCCATACTCTATTATTAGGAGGCCAATAGGTTGTTCCTGTTTTTGGATGCTTAAGCGCATACCATTGATTAGGCCTCATTTCCTTGGTCATCCCGACTGTTAAGGGCATACTTGCATAATAGCGACCGTTTTCATCCGGAATGTTATACTTATCCATATCTCTTTCCTCACCTCTGACAAAAACAACATCAGGATTTTTGGAATAGGACACAATGTATTCATGATCTTTAGAAATCCAGGAAGCAGCCATGCTGGAACTTACCCTTCTTCGCCAAACAAAATTTGCAAAGAAGCCCTTTCCGCCAAAAATTTCATCAAGGAGTAATTTTATATTGGAAAATTCAAAATCATCAATTGATACTAAAATAATCCCATCTTCTGATAATAATTTATGAAGCAGTTTTAGCCGGGGATAAATCATGCACAACCATTTGTCATGACGACTTAAATCCTCACCTTCTTTACCTACAACATTTTGTAACCATTTTTTTATCCTGGGATCATTTACATTGTCATTATACACCCAACCTTCATTACCCGTATTGTATGGTGGGTCAATATAGATGCATTTTATTCTGCCTTCGTATTCCGGCAAGAGAGCTTTGAGCGCTTCCAGGTTGTCTCCATGTATGATCTTATTCCCGCTTTTTGTTTCCTCGCGGGTTTGTTCCCCATTGCTAAACCCGTAGGTGTGCTCCAATATTCTGAATGGAACATCCATATGATGATTGATCACTTTTTCTTTCCCTATCCAGTTCAACGTTGGCATTAACAATTCCCCTAGGATCAAAAATATACTATTTGGAATAAAATATTCGTATTTAGAATATTTTATTCAATACGGGAATTATTGGAAAAACCATCTGGTAGACCTTTGCAGGGTGATAGATTATATCAGAAACCAGATAAAGAAAAGAAGAGTCGAAAAACGCCTGACCCAAAGCGATGTCGCTGTGGACCTGGGGATCACCCCTGGCGCATATTCTAAAATTGAAAGCGGCCCGACAGAAATATCAGTAAAAAAATTGGGAGAAATTGCGGTCATACTCGAGGTGGATATCACTTATTTTTTTGAAACACGCACTGCAAGTAAAGTAGAAGATACCAATAAATCTTATGGCTATGCCACCAAAACCGATATTGAAGAATTGATGAAAAGCATCAACAAGATGAAACAGGAGATGGCGAGTTTGAAAGCAACTCTTCATGCTCCCGTGCCTAAGAAAAAAAAGAAAGCTTGATTAGCCTGAAACCCGGTAGCTTAACTCATTTCCCATATTCTTCTTCGATACCCTTAATGATCGCTTTCATCTTACTGATACAGGTGTCGTAGCGTTGAATGATCTCACCCACATAACTAAGATTCTTAGAAATATTATGTGCATGGTCGGATCCCATTACGGTTGCGAAATTATCGGTACTGTCTGTTATTCTTTTTCGGTTGGTGGCCAGGTAGTCAAACAAACGTTGCTTTTTCTGTGTGTAACTATTGGTACTGACAATCACGTTTGGAATATCTTCCTGGTAGAGATCCATGATATTGTTCTGAAGCTCTTTATTATCAATCGTCCCGATCTTTCCGGAGGATTTAAAACCCTCGAACCTACCGCTGTTAGGGATCAGGCCTGTTGTGTTTAATATCCAGTTCCGGTATTTCTCTAATGTGTCAGGATCCGGCAGTTCGTTAATTTTTCGGTTGGCGATATAAGCGAATGCTAACCCGCTTTTCAGGTAAGACACCCTGTCTGAATCCATCTCGGCAATATCCGTCTTCAGGTCTTCCTTCAATCCAAGCAAGAACTCTTTGGTCTCATGGTCCTGGTGCTTTTTTACACTCCGGTCGTGCAGGTAAATAGAAAGTGTGATGGCGAATACGATGATGAGTATCTCGAGGACGAATTCCCTCAGCTTATGCCAAAAACTTTTTTTTTCACCCCATACGGAGAAGATCTTTTTAGTATGCTTGATCACTTCCTGTTCGGCCATGGTCCTGTTTATTAATGAGGATGTAAATATACTGCCAGTTTGTGATTAGGTGAACCGCCGGGCAGGACACCGGCCCCTGTCGCATTTGCCCGGTCTTTTGACCATTTCTAAGTAATTGTGCGTAGGGCGTGTAGCGCTTGCACTACCTGACTATGGTAAAAAGTTCTATTTTTTTACCTCTTCTTCCGGCCTTTCTTTGTGCTGTTGAAAAACAATACCTGAGAAAAACCAAAGATCCATTTCCTGTGAGAAACCACGAGATCCATCCTGTGAAAAATCAATGATCCATATCCTGTCAGGATGAGTCCTTAGTTAGAGAAAACCTTTTTGATCCGTACTTCCTGGCCTTATCTCCAGGAAGTTTTTTTAACACCGACAAAAAACATGGAATCTTTATCAGCAACTTCGTTTACCGCATCGCAACAACAAGGAAGATCATTAAAATCACTGGTGAACAGTCATCTAACAGATTTAATACCTGTTTTTGCCCGGAACAACAGCTTTATTATAAATGATGTGTCCGACGAATTGAAGATAGTTGCCAATCCCGAGAAGGTCGGCGGCATACTGGATCAGCTTTTTACTACAGTGGCAGCCCACACCACAGGAAGTTGTATCCGCATAACGGCAAAGACCTATAGCGATGTGATCCTGTTACAGGTAAGAGATCACGGTATGAACGGGCATACGATTGCCTGTAACTTGCAGACAGCACAACCGATCGCCGAAACGATCGGGGGGTTCCTGGGTATCACCAGTCAGTGGAAAAATGAAACTGTGATCGTCTTTAGCTTTCCTAATTTACCCGTTGCTGCCTGAAATGTGATCACCGTTCGGTATATCAGCAAGAATCTTATTGTAACGGGGTATCTCTTTTCAGCTCCTGTCCCAGAATGCAGGTGGTTCTATTCCCAGGGAACGGAGATACACAGTACCCTGGCCGCGGTGATGGATCTCGTTATCGATCCAGTAAAAAATAAAGAAGTAAACAGGCCCATCCCATTGACCGAAAGCCTTATCCTGCTCCTGGAAACGTCCCGCCGGTATTGTTGGCCAGAGCGTATTCAATTGATCGGTCGCTTCATCCCAGAGCCCGAGCAATTCGGCTTTTGTGGAAGGTTTTGATGTCTGTAAGAAATGAGGCATATCCTGTGCCCGTTGCCATTTGCCGGTTATTACGCCCTGCAGACCTGGTACGGCCATATCCAGGAATTCCTGTATCAGCATGGCGAAAGGGCGCATGTCGCCGACAGAATAGCTGAATAATTTGTCTTCGGGAAAAGCTTCGATCACTTTACGGGTCAGACGCCGGTGACCCTGCCAGTGTTCCAGCAATTGAGAAGAACTGATAACGTTTCCTGTTGATTGATCGCCATTGTTTGCCATAGCCGTTTTTTTAATTGTTATTTGATAGTACAAAATAAGAACAGCTGACTGACAACCCTATGGCACTGGAAAAAAATATTTCCGAAAATTTTACCGCCGCCTCATCACCATCATTCTCAATCCCAGGGAGTAGTTCTCATGCATAGCTGCATAACTGACATAATCGATCTGGTCCTGGTCCCGCCAGGTCAGCATCTTCTGGTTATCAGGATGACGGGATATCGTGTCGATCCGGATCAGTTCGGCCTGTACCATTTCGACCTCTATTTCTTTGGAAGTATAGCAGCCGGTAATGCCTGTGATGAACAGGGCTATTAGAATTGTTTTCATGAGTGTAAATTGAAAGGTTATAAAAAATTATAATAAAACCAATCCAATTGATATGCCATAAAAAATTCAGGCTGGCACGTATCATTACCGTGTAAAATCTGCCACGGATTTGTTCCCTGACCCAGATGGCTTGGTCATACATCTTCGCCTGATTCACTGGGTCTGTTTCATTTATATCGAGTTGGCCAGGTACGGGCTGATACCGGTTCATCGGGGTCTACACTGCCTTTCAACGGGGTGGGTGACCCCGTCCTGTTACAGATACCACCGAAGGGAGTTTTGTACCCGGCAAAATAGCGCAACCAACTGGAACTTTCCGGCGTCTACCCACGGACCCCGGGGTCGAACCAAATAAAACTCATTACCTTTAATAAGCACTTAAACCCGACCAGCCATGCGTTTATTATTCATCTCCCTGTTCAGTTTTGCCGGCAGCAGCCTGCTTGCACAAACCAAAGAAATAGCTTTCAAAAGTCATAGTGGTAATATGGAGAACTTTAAAGTTACCATCAACAACGAGCTCTTCGACAATGAAGATGGAGGTTTTGGGTTACCCCCGCCCAAAGAAGTAAAGACCTATAAACTGGATAGCGTGATCTATGTCTCAGACACGGTGTCAGTAAAAGTGATCCGTGAATATGTGCAGGATCGAAACGAACCCGCATCAAAGGCGAGATTTATCGGGTCACGAAAAGATACCCTCTACAGCGATCCGTTATTAGGCCGTAAACATGCGTTGGATAGTATAAAAACGGAATTGGGTAAACTGGGTTCTTATGTTAACCCGGTTAGCGAAACAATATTCTTCGGTTACGATAATAAAAGACCGAAGAAGGAAAAAGACAAGAATAAAGACAACTTTGCTTCTCCCGTTACTAGCGGCGATGGACCTGGTAATTCTCCTTTCGATGGCAAATTAGTACTGATGCTGGGAACGATATTGGGGTTATCATTGCTGGGAGGCTGGGTGTCCTGGAAATTCTATCAGCCAAAATTCCAGTAAGGACGGTAAACAAACTGCTGCATGAAAAGAAGTTTTTTTCTCCAAAGGAGTCCCTTTGGATACAACCTTGCTTCTTTTTTTGCACTGTATGGGATATTGTTTATTCCTTTTCCTTTTTATCTTACGAAGCCACAGTACGACATCGCCAGCTATATTTTCGGGAGAGGATACTCGATCACCGATCTTATTTTCGGGAGGCTGATCGGTTTTATTTCTTCAACTATATTTGGAAGGACGTTGCCGGATAACAGTATTTATTCGGATTCGACCTCCATGTACATCCTGGTGTTGCTCCTTGTTATTCTTTCTCTTCTCACCGCATTATTACTACCCCGGCTGCACAAATGGCAGTTGTATCGTACAAAGCTGTTAGGATTTATTTATACCTTCTGTATTTATTACCTCGCTCTGCAATTATTGAAATACGGTGTAGACAAGATATTCAAGAACCAGTTCTACCTGCCGGAACCCAATATATTATATACGCCGGTTGGCAGGCTGGATAAGGATATCCTGTACTGGAGTTCGATGGGGACCTCGCATTTCTACAGCGTCTTCATGGGTGTCCTGGAAACGATGGCAGCAGTGTTCCTGTTCTTCCGGAAGACAAGACTGATCGGTTTGCTGATGAGCCTGGCGATCATGCTGAACGTAGTGGCAGTGAATTTTGGATTTGATATTGGCGTGAAGATCTTCTCACTCTTTTTACTCTTTCTCACGCTTTACTTACTGACTCCTTACACCCGGAGACTGTACCAGGTGCTGACACAACAACCGGTCACGGAAAATATAATTGCAACACCTGTAAAAAGAACTTTCCTGCGTTCTTTTTTAAAATGGTTTGTTATCGGGTTGATACTGCTTGAAGCGTTTTACCCATTTCTACGGGTGATGGTTTTTAACCGCGATCTTGCCCCACGTCCTTATCTCCATGGCGCTTACCGGGTCGATCAAATGATCCGGGGAGATGACACGCTTGCTGTTGCTTCATTTCCCATAAAACGATTATTTGTTCACAGCGATGGATATATGATCTTCCAGGACCAGCAGGATAACATGCAGGATTATAAATTCAGTTATGATCACCATCTCTACCAGTATGTATTGACGGATTACCAGCTACACAAGACACCATTATCGCTCGGGTACAATGAAAAAGACAGCATACTGACCATGAAGTACACAAAGAGTGGGCAGCTCACTCAAATAAAAGCGAAAGCTATCGACTGGCGCAAACTCCCGGTGTTGAAAAGAGGGTTTCACTGGACCACTGATTAGCCTTGTAAATATGATCGTATCACTTTTACTATAGCCGGTAAGGCGGGAAGACGGTAAGTTGAAAGTTGTTTTCTTACCGCCTTGCCGATTTCCGGGCAAAATGACTCTGCAGGAATCAACCTTCGCAGGTTTAGTATAAATGCTTCCCCAATTTTTTGTTTAGGAAATCATAAGAAACTTCCTTCCAGCTCCCTTTTTCATAAATTATTGTTGTAACAACTCTCCACCGCTTGCTGGTAATCAGAGCAGGTGTAATTTTTCGTTCTCTTAAAAAGATAAAGCCTATTTGATGTTTCTCTACACTTAACCAACAACTATAACACTGGTTACTCCACATAATGGATAAATTTCTGTTTACTGATGGAATAAATGGGGTGAGGGAAGTACAATCGCAGGATGAACTTGAAAATTGGATCGCCTCCGCTACTGAGCCGGAGAAGATAAAGGTCTGGCTGTTCAGCAGCAATGAATGGATCAGCTATGCTGCTTACCGTAAACTCGCACCTGCCAGCGCCAGGAAAGAAGCAGTTGTCCTTACTCATGCTATCACTACCCCGAGCCGGAGACCGGTAAAAAGATCGGCCTGGCTGAAAAAATTTTTATACCTCACAGGAGCGGCTGCCGGTGTTTTCCTCGTATTCAATTTCACCAAATTAAAATGGGAGAGAGCCGATCCGGTCAGCAATGCAGCAGCAAGACCTGCCAATGTTCCGGTGATGGATACAGATTCCCTGATCAGCAGCATAGAGGAAAACCGCGGTATGCCACTGGACAGAAGCACCAGGGCCAATCTCCGTCTCCGTAATACATGGCCCGAGAGAATATTGTTACAGGTGACAGCTGACAGGGAGACCAGTGGTAATAATTCCCGTTTTTTTAATGTGGACATTTCGATCGATAACACAACCGGTTTCAACCTCGACCGGGCCGTGGTCAAGCTACTGGTATGGAAGAACGGGAAACAGCAGATGGCTGATACGGTGCATTTTAACCCGATCAATTATGACCAGCCCGCAAAACGGGAACTGGATTTCAGCTATCGTGGCGATAGTATTTCGGTCTCATTTGAATCTATCAAGGCAAAAGCATTCAATTTCTGTTATTCCGCGGCTATAAAAAATAGTTCCGGTAATTATAATGATCGCTGGTTCTGCCGGGAATAAGCGCCCAATTTTTATCTCTTAACTATTAACTTTTATCTAAACAATGGCTCTCTACTATCTTCCCGTCCTGATCCGCAGTGATCGTTATTTTGTCGCCAGGCTTGAACGCACACTGGCTTCGGAGGTCCCGGCAGATTTCAATTTTGTGGTACATGCGGAAGACCGTGTACTGACACCATTGCTCACCATTGAAGACCCGGGTAAGATCGTACTGAACCAGATGGCCCCATCGGACAGGCAGGATATCCCCTTGCGGGAATGTCATATCTCTCTTCAAAAGAACGACGATGATTTTGAATTGGTGATCAGGAAGAACGGCAGTTTTGTTGTCGAACCTTTTTATGATGAAAGCAGCGGCTTGCGATTGGATTATTCTGCCGATCAGCGGAGAGTATCTGTTGGATTTTACCGGTACCGGGTGGAACAAGTGCCTTTTCAATTGAAAGTAACGTTGGTGCATAGACCGGAAGAAAAATATTCCGGGGAGCTCCAGTTCACCATTGTCCGTTCAAAGGACTGTCAGCGGGTGGTGATCGATTTTGGAAGTGAAGCCAGCCAGGTGGGATATAAGAATTGCGGGCCCCAGTCAGCTGTGGTCCCCTATGATATCCTCGGAAACATTATTAGCCAGCTCAGCATCACCGATAGAGCAAGCATCTGGAAAAGAGAAGATTTTCTGAATCATGAAGCCGGTCAGCAAATGCTCTACCGTTCTTTTTATGCTGTCAAAAAGAAGATCAGTAGTGAAGAAAGAAGAACATTCCCGTTTAATTTTACCAATGACCTTGCCAATGATGAGATCCGGCTTTTTATAACCCGCCAGGAAGTAGCGGCCACGCAGGTTTCCTTCCGCGATGACTACGAGATCATCCCTAACCTGAAACTGGGGATCGAAAAAAGCCTGCAACTGTCGATGGGTAATTATTCGGAAGATTACAGTATCCGTTCTCACAAAAAAGAACTGATCAGCGCTGTACTACTCAGGGTATTGCGATTGATGATCAGTACCAAACCTTCTTTTCAATCGGGAGGGATCATTGTCACCCTGCTGGTACCGAATATCTATACACAACACGATGTGTTTGAAATGCTGAATGAGCTGAGGAACCAGACCGGTCGTTTGTTGCAGTCATTGAATATCCCCCTTAATGCATTGTATATCGAATACGAGACTATTTCCGAAAGCGATGCCGCTTTTATGGGTTACCAGCAAACACACCCGGATGAAGTGGATCTTTCCAACGGTGAGATAGCATTGGTGATCGATTGCGGTAAGGGCACGACAGATATTTCCATGTTACTCGCGGATGATAATCAAAACTATTCGAGTTTTTTCAGAACGGGTTTTGCCGGCGCCGGGAATGTACTGCTCTATGGTTTCGCGGAAGATTTCCTCACCCTTGCATTGAAAGCGGTACCGGGCAGCAATGATATCTCTGTAAAAGATTT
>DASYLC010000415.1:0-24840 GCA_036009775.1 Chitinophagaceae bacterium | reverse complement strand
TCTGTTGTTCAAAAGGGACAGCCGGGAGGTGTAACAACCGATGCTGCCGGGAACTTTAAAATTACGGTTACCGCCAATGCACAAACCCTGGTTATTTCTTATGTAGGGTTTGATGAGCAGGAGGTCGGTATCGGCAATCAGACCAACCTGGCAATCTCGCTGCGTTCTGCAAAAGGTAACCTCGATGAAGTGGTTGTGGTGGGATATGGCTCGCAAAGACGAAGGGACATAACCGGCTCGGTCTCTTCCATTAAAGGCGATGTCTTCAAACAACAACCAATAACAGATGCAACGGAAGCTTTGCAAGGAAGGATCGCAGGGGTTAATGTCGTAAAAAATTCCGGTGCACCCGATGCCACACCCTCGATAATCATACGTGGGCTTGCTTCGTTGAACCAACCCAATCCTTTATATATCGTTGATGGTATCAGGGTGAATGATGTCAGCAATGTGAACGTACAGGATGTCGAAACGATGGATGTGTTGAAAGATGCTGCTGCTGCTTCGATCTATGGTGCTGCTGCAGCGGGAGGCGTTATTGTTATTACTACCAAAAAGGGAACAACATCTGCGCCGGTGATCAATTATAATACACGGTATGGGGTAACAAGACCTAAAACAGGAGAATTATTAAGAAAGAATGATTATATCAAATTACAGAATATCGTAAACCCGGGGAGGTTTGCCAATACAGCCGGCCTCGATACATTGGCCGATACGGATTGGATCGACGAGACCTTCAATAACGGAACGGAGCAAAATCACAATATATCGCTGAGCGGCGCGGTACCGGTCGTTAATTACCTGGTCTCTGGTTTTTATAATAAACAAAAAGGTGTGGCCCGGAGAAACTACTCTAATATCGGCGGTGCAAGACTGAACACGAACTTTAATCTTGGTAAATATATCAAAGTGGGAGAGCAGTTTGCTTTCTCCCGCCGCAAAACATCGAACCCCCAGAATGTAGGAGTAGAAGCGCAGTTACATAATTCTCCTTTTCGCACGCTTCCGATCATTCCCATTCTGAATAAGAATGGCAGTTATGGAACCTTGCCTCCCGGTTATCCCGGGCTGGCATTTGGTGGCACACATCCTGTAGGAGCTATCGACAATGCTAACGTTGAGAATTTTAAAAATAATTTCCAGGCGAATGTGTATGCAGAAATAAAATTGCCGCTGCATCTCAGCTTCAGGACCAATGTTGGTTATTCGTTCTACGACGAAACACAAAATTATTTCCAGAATGCTTTTGCTATCGGTGGTGTCGGTGCCGGTACGAATTCACTCACAAAGTTCTTCCTGGAAAGCCAATCGCTGCTGACCAACTATGTGCTGTCGTATAACCAATCCTTTGCCAAGCATAATATCAGCGGTACCGCAGGGTATGAGCAAATTACCAGCAAATTCAACCTGGGCAATACCATGGCCAGTAATATTTCACCTGCCGCAGGAAATGAATTCGCTTTTATCCCGACAGCCAGCACCACGTACCAGTTCCAGGGACAGCATGATGATAACGGACTGATCAAATCGCTCTTCGGCCGGTTGAATTATAATTTTAACAACCGTTATTATATCTCTGGATCTATCCGGCAGGATGCCAACTTCACGGTTTTCGGACCCAACAAGCAAAGAGGCATATTCCCTGCTGTATCTGCTGCCTGGAATATTTCTGAAGAATCTTTCCTGAAGTCTGTCAAAACTATTAACACCCTTAAGTTAAGAGCGAGTTATGGCGAACTGGGAAACAGCAATATTGCTCCTTACTCTTTTCTTTCGGTGTACCAGCCTTTCGCCAGCTTCGGAAATGGCAGCGCAGGCGGTGCTAATTTCGCACCAGGCGGAACGATCATACCGGGTGTGACCTATAGTGCGATCCCAAACCCTGACCTCCATTGGGAAACGGTTAAAGAAACAAACATCGCTGTCGATGGGGAAATGCTTGGCCGAAAACTATACTTCACGCTGGAATGGTATGATAAGTCTACGGAAGATATGCTCTATGCATTACCCATGGCACCCAGCGCGGGCATTTCAGGAAATTATATCACCAATATCGGTTCGGTCAGTAATAAAGGATTTGAACTCCTACTGGGTTACAGGAACCAGGCGCATAAACTAAAGTGCGATGTAGCATTTACGGGAGGCTGGAACAAGAACGAGGTAACCAAGTTGACATCTGAAACGACATCAGAGCTCAGCGATGGGTACAATTATTACAACAACGGCGATATGGCTTTCCAGATCATGCCGAATCAAACGATTACTACTACAAGAAAAGGACTGCCTTTTGGTTCTTTTTACGGTTATAAGTCATTGGGCATATTCCAGACAGATGCAGAAGCTGCGGGACAGACAGTCAATGGCGTTGCAGCACATGCAGGCGATCTTCATTTTGAAGATCTTGATAAGAACGGGATCATTAATGATAAAGACCGCCAGGTGATCGGTAATCCTAATCCAAAGTTTGTATACGGATTGAATGTACGTCTCAACTACAAAGGATTTGATATTGCAATGCTGGTAAACGGGGTAGCCGGTGTAGACCTGTTCAACGGTGTAAAAGCTTATGAAATGAGTCTTTTCCAGGATGGTAATACATCTCCAAAGGTTTGGGGTGCTTCTTTTTTGAACGGTAACGGATTGACCGATCAACCGCGTCTCGGCGTTGTTACTCCGGGAGGATTTACACTGGATCCGAATAAGAACTATGCTTCTGTCAACAGTTACTTCGTTGAGAAAGGAGATTACCTGAAACTGAAGAACCTCCAGATCGGTTATAGCATACCCAACAGCTTGCTGGACCGGGTGAAAGTAAAAGGCGCAAGGATCTTCCTCATGGCAAACAACCTGCTGACCATCACTAAATATTCGGGGCTGGATCCTGAACTCGGAGCCTCGTTTTCCCCATCAGGTTATTCGGGTGTAACATCCAGGGGTATCGATGTGGTGAGCCAGTACCCTCAAACGCGTATTTATTCTTTTGGAATTGATATCACTTTTTAAAGATCCTTTTAAAACTATTAATATGTATAAGAAAATATATAGTGCGATCCTGGCACTGACCATTTTGGCCGGCTGCAAAAAAGATCCCGGTTTGGTAGTGCCGTCAGACAGGGTGTCTACCTCATCGTTTCCGACTACACTGGCAGAACTCAACAGCGTGCTGACACCTGCGTATGGCAATTTAAAAAGTATCGGGCTCTTTGGTTTTGAGCTGATGCCAAAAGCGCTCGATAATGCAACGCATACAGGTGATGCGAATTATAACGGCGATGGCGCCTGGAATGAAATGGCAGCGAATAACCTCAGTATCACTAATGGCAAATCGCAAAATGTATGGACAGCTTTATACGCCGGTGTAACTGTTTGCAATGTTACCCTGGAAGCCGCTGACTTCTTTGAAGCCAATAAAGCAACGCCTTCGCAAAAGGCGGACATTGATGCGGTCCGCGGACAGGCGAAATTCATGCGTGCCTTTTATTACTTCCACCTGGCCTGCTTTTTTGGGGAAGCTTATATTAAAGCCGGGGGCGTGAATGAAAATAAAATGGGCGTACCTCTTTACAAGGGAGTTCCTAAAAATGTAGCTGCCACGCAACAACCCCGGGCCAGCCTGAAAGCGGTTTGGGACTTTATTAAAAGTGACCTGAAAGACGCTGCTATTTTACTCGATAATAAAGTCTGGCCTGCGAGTGAAATTGGCAGGGTAACAGAATGGTCAGCCAAGGCATTGCTGGGAAAAGCCTATGTATTCACCGAAGACTGGGCCAATGCAAAGACCACTTTATTGGACGTGATCAACAACAGTGGCAAATCGTTGATGCCTTTTTCAAAATATAAGGATGCTTTTAACGGGAACCAGGCTAATGAGTTCAATGAGGAATCTTTATTCGAACTGAACATCGATCCTGATAACAGGGGCAACTATGGTCCTTGGGGTGGTACGCCGAATGCGTCCACTTTGAATGGGGTGATCTGGTCACCCTATATCTTAAGCTTATCGGGAACAGAAACCGGTTCCCGTCCATTGGGCTATGGTGGTAATCTTGGTGTACATGATAAGAATATTACACGTTTCGGTTACCCGCTCGGTTATTATACGCTGGTCGCTAACCCCGCTTATAACAACGCACTGCCTGCCACCCCGGATAATCCTGTGCAGATCATGGATCCGGTCTATAAGGTGCAAGCCGAAGCGGTACGAACAAATAAAACAGCTGACCCGCGTTTGTATGTGAATCTTGTACAACCCTGGCTGGATGTGCTCGATATTAATTGGGAGAACGGCCCGAGAAAGAACATTCCTGTTTCTAAACCGGATTATATGGCGGGACAACCCAATACTTATGGTTGGGGATTCAGGAAGTATGCTGCGATCGATTACCATATTAATATGGTGAACTATGATAAATGGAACTGGTATTTTCTTCGCCTCGCCGATGTATATCTTTTGTATGCCGAAGCAAATATAGGCGCAGGCGATGCCGGCACCGGGCTCGAGTATATCAATAAAGTACACCGCAGGGCTTATGATCTGCCCATCAATGCAGCTTCCGTAAGAGATTACGCTTCGTTGAATGCTGCCACCCCGGCCATTGCAGATCTTGTGCTGGGAACAAATCCATTACGTTATGAGCGCTGGGCGGAATTGTTCCATGAAGGCCATTGGTGGTTTGATGTTTGCCGCTGGCGCCTGGGTCCGCAGGAAGCCGCTTTCTATGTCACCGCAAGGAATTTATCAACTCCATTGACCTTTAATGAAGGCAAGAGTTATTCCTGGCCGATACCATTAACTGAATTCAACGCCAATGCCCAAATAGCCGGTCAGCAGAATCCCGGCTATTAGAGCAGTCGTCATAGAGATGCCGGGAGAAAGGGCCTGGCATCTCTTTTTATGCTTTTTTATTTACACCAGTTAACCAAGGAACTATTTTCATGCAAGTCATTTCCTATAAGGCAACGATCAGCGTCGCCCTGGCAATCGTGCTGCTCAGCTTTCACAAAACGGGCAGGATCAGCGACGATTTGAAGAACCTGCCGCAATTAAGCATGGCTTTAACAGATAAAAAGCTGGTCATCGCTCATTGCATGCCGGATATCATCCGGTATAAAGGACATAAGCTGGAAGACAGCTGCAATCCTGAATTTTATTCACCGGGCGGTACTATTACCGCGTCGCTGGGTGGACTGACACAGGTCAATGTGATCGCGGATAATTACCTCGCGGAAAAAACACTGGACGAAGCCGTGGAATTTGAAATGCGTGCCGCTATTGCCAGCGGTATCGATGGCTTTCAGTTCTATTACACATTGGGTAACGACAGCTGGGATGAGATCATCAAAGCTTATTTCAGGGTAGCCGGTAAAAAGAACATCGCCTTTAAGTTCACTTTTTGCATCTCGCACCCTTCCGGTAGTGAAGAAGCGGGAAGGATTGCTGATTTTGCCAAACGTATGAACAGTATCCTGGATGAAGCAGGAAGGAAGGACCCTCACTGGCTGCGGACCCCCGATGGAAGACTGATCGTTTATACCTGGTATGGTGATGGTTTGGCGGATATTCCCGGTATAAAAAATGAGCTGCCCCCGCAATACCATATCGCAAAAGCCTACAAAAAACTGGCGGAAGCTGTACAAGAAGAATTCGCCTGTATCATATCCATCAACGAACAGATCAGCAAAGAAAAACTGAATCTGTACCTGGATTATTTCCCGGCAGTATGGTTATGGACGCTGCCGTATAACGATAATTTCATCGGCAATATGGTCGCTGCTGAATGCAAAAAAAGAAAAAGGAATTTCACGGGTTCCGCCTTCCCGGATTTCTATACTTCCAAGCTGCTCAAAAGAGGCACCTGGGATATGTATCATTTCGCGGCAGACGCGGCAAAAGCAGGTATCAGTAATACGGAACGTAAGTATATCGTAACGGGTTTGTCGTATAACTTCCGCAAACAACTGGAGTTTGGTATCGCGAAAGACGTGCAGCTGATGAATATCATTACCTGGAATGATTACCCGGAAGGACATCACCTGGCACCGGAAGTTAACCATAATGACGGGTTCTCCGTTTTACTCAACTATTATAAAGCGGCATGGAAGCATGAGTCATCTCCCTATGCAGGTACGGATGTGATCATCGCCTTTTATAAAAAATATGCGCACGGTATTTCTCCCTCTCCCTTTAATATACCCGTGGTGGAAATAGAAAAGCCCGGAGTGCCGCTCAGTCTGGAAGACTCGATCGAAGTAATCACCCTGCTGAGTAAAAAAAGCCAGGTGCAAGTCAATGATGATCAAAAAGAAGTAGCTGCAGGTCTGCAATCAACAAAATTCCCGGCCAGGGCAGGAGCGGTGATTGTTACCGTGAAGAGAAATAAAGCGGTGACAGGAACACTCCGTTGCCCGGAATGGATCACCGATAAACCGTATCGTACAGACAGGTTGACCTGTTCCTACAGCAATCAATGCGATTCCTTTTACCGGTACTTATTCGGGGATCACCCTGTCATCAGTTCGGAAGAGTATAACCCGGGTTCCGGAACCAATAAGATATCATTCTACGGTAAGATACCGTAGCCTTAACTAATAATCTTTTAATTAAGAAAAGATGCGGATACACAAACGAAAATTACTGAGCAGTGTGGCCTGTTTGTTCATTACATGGGTGACTGTTGCCCAACAGCCCGATATCGAACTGCGGATGGAAAAAATAACACTGACCTTCCGGTTATCTGGAAATGGTATCCCATTATATGCTGTGCAATTCGATCAGCGACCCGTCATAAAATGGTCCTCGCTGGGATTCTCTCTTGAAACAGACACCAGTTTTTACAGGGATTTTGAAATAACGGGCGTTGAAAAGAGAGCGGTTGATAAAACATGGCAACCGGTATGGGGAGAAGTGAAGAACATCCGTGACCATTACGGGGAAGCAACGATCCATTTGCGCCAGAAAAAGACAGGAGGGCTGTTATTAAATATTGTTTTCCGCGTATTTGCTGATGGCGTAGGTTTCCGGTATGAATTCCCGAAACAACCCAACCTGAAATATTTTGTTGTAAAAGATGAGCTGACCCAATTCAATTTAGCGGGTGACCACCAGGCTTTCTGGATACCCGGCGATTATGATACCAACGAATACCTGTATACAAGATCGGCCGTCAGCGGCATCAATACAACTAAAGTCGTAGCTGACGCGACTGATATCGCTGTCCGCACAGCCCCCGATCCTTTCTCCGTGCAAACGCCATTGATGATGAAGACGGCAGATGGTCTTTATATCAATATCCATGAAGCGGCCCTGATCAACTATCCGGCCATGCAGTTACATGTGAATGCAGCGGACTTACAGCTTTCTTCCAGCCTGGTCCCGGCGCCGGGAGGAAGTAAAGCCTGGTTGCATGCCCCGTTCCATACACCCTGGCGTACGATCATCGTAAGTGATAAGGCAACGGCTATCCTGGAGTCAAAAATGATATTGAACCTGAATGAACCTGCAGCTGTTCAAAATACATCCTGGATAAAGCCGATGAAATTTGTAGGTGTCTGGTGGGAAATGCAAACGGCTAAGAGTTCCTGGAGTTATTCTGATATGGCAGATAGCGTTGATAGCAAAGGCAAACTTATTCCGAGTGGTAAGCATGGGGCAACAACAGCCAATGTAAAAAAGTATATTGATTTCGCATCAAAACACGGCATTAAAGGCGTTCTTGTAGAAGGATGGAACACAGGATGGGAAGATTGGTTTGGGAACTGGAAGGAAAATGTGTTTGATTTCATTACGCCGTATCCTGATTTCGATGTCAAAGAATTAAATGCTTATGCCCGTAATAAAGGAGTTAGCATGATCATGCACAATGAAACATCGGGCTCGGCCACTAATTATGAACGACAACTGGATACTGCTTTCCGGTTTATGAAGGCTCACGGCTATACATCAGTGAAAACAGGCTATGTCGGGAAGATCATTCCCCGCGGTGAATACCACGACGGGCAATGGATGATCAATCATTATGAAAGGGTAGCGCAAAAGGCGCTGCAGTATAAGGTAATGATCGATGTACATGAACCTGTCCGTCCTACCGGTTTGCACCGTACGTATCCCAACTGGCTAGCCAGTGAAGCGGGACGGGGTAACGAGTACAATGCATTCAGCAACGGCAGTCCGCCGGAGCATGAAACGATATTGCCTTTTACACGATTGATGGGAGGCCCCATGGATTATACACCGGGCATTTTTAAATTAAAAAAATATGTGGGATATGCACCAGACCGTCAAATGCATTCTACACTGGCCAAGCAACTGGCATTGTATGTGACGTTGTACAGTCCTATACAGATGGCTGCCGATTACCCCGAAAATTATGAAGCGAAGCCGGATGCTTTCCAGTTTATAAAAGATGTACCTGTTGACTGGGACGAAACAAAAGTGATCGCTGCCGAGCCGGGCGATTATATCACCATTGCCCGTAAAGAAAAAGGCAAGACCGATTGGTTCATCGGCGCTATTACCGATGAGCAGGCAAGAGAGGCAATCATACCGCTGGATTTTCTCGATGCAGGAAAAAAGTACAGGGCCACTATTTACAGGGATGCCGCTGCTACTGATTGGAAAACAAACCCGGAAGCTTATCTTATTGAAAAAAAGGTTCTCCAGAAGGAAACGATCTTAAAGATACAACTGGCAGCGGGTGGTGGCTGTGCTATCCGTTTGCAAAGGATAGACTAAAAGGTAAAAAAAAGAAAAGTATTTAGTTAGAAAGCTGATTGAATAAAGGGTGTTGATCCATCGTTTCAGTAATTGGGTAGTGTATCAGTTTGAAATATTTCACGCAGAGAACGCGGAGCTCGCTGAGTATTGTATATCAACAGTTCTTCTCTGCGATCCCCGCATTCTTTGCGTGGGGTTCAACATGCGGCACTACCAGTAATTGATCGCTGAATATAAAATTATTATGTTCATCCCTGCGTCTGATAAAATGGTTTCCGCGGATTTTCTTTCATCCGCTCGTCCATTCTCTCCGCCAGCCATTGAAAATATTCACCCAGAAATGGATCGGGCGCTTTTGCCCGTATATCCATATAGAGTACTTTGTACCTGTCCCAGGTGGTAATCACATAATTGCCAAGAGCAATATCCACCAGGCGAATATCAATGAGCCGTTCAGCGACAAGAATGCCGAGGGATTCCATCTCCTGTGCAAATTGTATATAGCGGGCCTGTTCATCATCAGGAAGTGCCTGCATAGCTTTGCGGGTAGAAGGAAGATCGCGGGCATTAATGAATTGCATGAGTTCTGCAAATTCCCTCGTCTGAAATTGACGCAGGGTTTCAAGAGTAAACCGCTCTCTCCTGTCCCGGGCTGCAGCCCTGACCTCGGCGATGCCAAATATAACCGCTACTACAAAGGATAAAGCGATCGCGAGATCGGCCAGAATGCCTATGGTTTCTGTGCTCATAGTTGTTATATAAAGATAACCAAAGAGAGTGCTGATTATAAAGTGAGAAAAAAATCGTTTTAGCGGGGAGTTTATCCGGCTTTTTGTTCTTTCCTCCTTCCTGCCTGATTTTTCATCCTGGAATTGAGCGTTGGAACATTCATGTTCGCCAACTCCTGGTATGCATACCCGATCAGATCGCTGCTCTGTTCTTTTATGATATTACAAATTTTGACGTTTAAACTTTTCAGGAAAAGCCACCTGCTTTCCGGATATCATAAACACTCCTTCCCCCCGGTAATGAACTGTCCTGGGATACCTGGGCCAGGTAGCCACACGGGCAGCGATTACTTCAAGGATAAAAAAATTATACTTAGCCAAGAAATGCCTGTTCTTTACCCTGCACTCAAAATTGGCATAGCATTCCCGGATGACAGGCGCTTTCACTGCCTGGCCATCTTCTGCAGTCAATCCAAATTTTTTGAATTTATCGCCTGAGATACAAACCGGCTTCGTGGCGATGGGTCCCGGACTTAAGAAAGGTTTTATTATTCCAGGACTGGTATGAGCTGGCTCCTTTTTATACGCAGCAACCCGAAGGCATAAGATGGAGCCTGCCGTTGCTGTACCTTATCTGGTTGCTGGATGTCGTTATTTTGTTTTTGGTTTGCAAGGTGGTATGTGAAATTAAAAGTAAGGGAACCCGGCAGTTGGATGAGGTTTATCTGAATCAGTCATTAAAAACAGGGGGATGAGATTTCCCGGGACTCCTGGCAACTACCGAAAACCGGTCAGAACAGGGGTTTTATTCCAAAAGAATTATTTTTGGTACTTACAGGCGTTATAAAACTGAATTTTATGAAATTTAAAACGAAGATCGTTCAAACAGGAAACAATACAGGCATCAACGTTCCCCCTGCCATCATTGACAAAATGGGGGCGGGTAAAAAACCGGCTGTGGTGATCACGCTTAATAAATATACGTATCGCAGTACGGTGGCAGTGATGGGTGGTTTGTATATGGTGAGCCTGAGTAAAGCCAACCGGGAAGCAGCGGGAGTCGCGGGCGGCGATAACATTGAAGTGACAATTGAACTGGATGATCAACCGCGTACCGTCGAAGTTCCGGCTGGTCTTCAAAAAGCCTTACAGAAGAATACCACAGCAAAGAAAAACTATGAAGCCCTGTCACCCGGTAAGAAAAAGAATATGGTCCTGCTGATCAACGAAGCAAAGACGGAAGAAACAAGGATAAAGAGGATTCAAAAAGCTATTGCATCATTGACTAGACAGTAACAAATGTCCGATAGGATCGTTACACGAAAGTATACACCACGCCATGAAATTACTACTAACCTTAACAATGATCAGTTTGTCATTCATAAGCTGCAGCCAGGCAGTATCCAAGGATACAAAACACCGGCTGAAACAACTGGAATCAAAATTGGGAGAACTGCAGCAGGTTCTTAAAATTCCCGGAATGTCGGTTGCTGTCCTGAAAGACCAGCAGGTTATCTGGTCCCGGGGGTTTGGTTACGCGGACCTGGAAAATAACATTAAAGCATCTTCCACCACACCCTATCTTATTGCATCCCTGACCAAGCCGGTCGCCACTACTTTGTTCCTGCAATTACTGGAACAAAAGAAAGTAAACTTAGATGATCCCCTGTCCATGTATCACCGGGACTTTCAAACCAACCGGGTGCATATCCGCCATATCCTGACGCATACCGCAGCTACTTTTGCCGAAGGGATGAAGCCGGGTGATAAGTATGCTTATAACGGATCTTTTTTTGGCTATCTTGCTTCAGTGATTGAGAAAGGTTGCGGTCAGCCATTCCGCGACCAGCTGGTGAAAGGAATATTGCAACGGTTACAGATGAACAACTCTGTTCCGGGACAGAATATTCTCAGTACAGCAAATTTGTCTCCTGCTATTTATACAGCTGAAATACTCGGGCAATACAAGATGGTCCTGGATAGTTTAGCGAAACCGTATACCTTATATGGGGCCAGCGAAAATGTTCTTTCACCTTACCCACCACAATTCATCGGCTCATCGGCGGGCCTGATCTCCACCGTAACCGATCTTGCCAAATTTGATATTGCGATAGATGAACACCGGCTTTTACTGGCCGCTACGCAGGATCTTGCCTGGACAAATTCATTGACCAACAGCGGTGAACAAATTCCTTATGGATTAGGATGGTTCGTACAACAGGTGGGCAGCAGGAAGATAATATGGCATTACGGTCAATGGCCGACTTTTTCAGGATTGTACCTGAAAGTGCCGGAGAAAAATATAACCATGATACTGCTGGCCAATAGTACGGCTCTCAGCGCTCCCTTTGATATGGGAGCAGGTGATGTGCTGAATTCTCCATTCGCTATAGCGTTCCTTAAAAATTTTAACCTGGAGAAAACGGTTCTGACCGAACGGGAAAAAATGACTGATTCTTCGGTACAGCGTTATTTAAAAAGCCGTAGGGACCGGGTACGAAAAGTCAAAATTATAAACAACGATTCGCTTACTAGTTATACAGGACAATATGCACTGGATTCCACGCATACTGTAACTATTGGCAAAAAGGCAGATTTGCTCACCATTGAATACTCAGGTCAGCCCGTTATCGATTTATTTCCTGAATCAGACATTCAATTTTTTGTCAAGATCGCTGATACACAGGTTGTATTTATAAAAGGTGAAAATGGGAAAGTGCCGGGACTGACGCTCATCACAAACGGGAAGCAACAAAAAGCAACAAAGAAATAAATTTACCTCCTCTTCAGCATATAACTAAAGCTCTCATCACCCACGGGTAATTTCCCGGTTACATCCGTAAAGATCATGATGTTGTCATCGAGCTTTAGCAGGTAAATAAACCCGTTCCCTTTTTCGTCATTTAACCGTCCTGCAATAGTAACCGGCGCGGATAGCTTTTGCAAAAAGGGGTAAATTTGTTTTCCAGTCAAGATTTGTTATGAGCGATCGCAAAAATTACTCTCTATATATAGGTTTGTTCATTCTTTTTTTTACGGCCCTGGCCATATTCTGTTATATAGCTACCATAACCATCCATGCGAAAGAAGGCGGATTCGATCTCAATATAATTGCTTACCAGGCTGCTCATGCAAACCCGGACCTGGTAAAGATCATGAAACGGATCACCCTCTTTGGGGATACCTGGTTTTTATTTACTGCCTACACGATATTGATCGCTTATTTTATTGTGAAAAAGAAATACCGCTATTCAATCGCGATATTTATTGTTTCATTCGGCGCCTGGAACCTGTCAAAATTATTCAAACTGCTGTTTCAGCGGAGTCGCCCTGAACTCTCATTCATAAAAATGCCCACCGACTATAGCTTTCCCAGCGGTCATGCCTTAACCTCCTTTGTTTTTTGCAGCATTCTTGCCTGGCTGGTATGGCAAACACATTTCAGACGCAAGTGGAAATGGCTGATCACGGTTTTCCTGCTATTATTTACTTTATCGATCGGTGCCAGCCGCATTGTTTTGACTGTACATTATGCATCAGATGTCATCGGCGGCTTTACATTGGGCATTATGTGGGTGATACTGGCGATTATAGTGTGGTTACGGGTAAAGCCTGTAAGCCCTGTTCTCCATGGTGTTTCGAATAAATAAAAACCCTTTCCCGACGATGTCCCGCCGTTCCTAACCTTCCTGGCCGGGGATAAAGTTGCTGCCGGATCTGCAGCTGTTATCCGAAAAAAACTCCTTTGCCGGTATCTTCTTACAAGCTATCAGCAAACTTCAAATTATAAGGTTGCTATGCCTGGCATATAGTGGCTGTTGCAACGCAACCCAACAGCGAATGGACCATGCAACCTGTTTTCTGTACATCGTTACCCTGCGTTAGTGGACAAACCGCATTGCTGGGCCCAGGTGGCATTAATTTTATCCTGTATAAAAGTTGACGAATCGTTCGGTTAATGGCGTGCCTGGTCAAAGTTTATGAAATAAAATGTCAATGAAGATAACCGTTTTACTTCTGAGAAATTTTCTTTTGCCGGTAATGTTGCTTCCCGGTAATCTGATCAATTGCAAGGGGCAGGAACAAACACGGGTGATTGGAAAGAGTGAATATTTTGAATTCCACAGCAACTATTGGATCAACCTTCATCATTTTCTTTACCAGCAAGCGCAGGGGAGCCAGGCCCAAAAACTAATGGAAGATGGCAACCAGCTTTTAAATATCGGGGAAGACTCGATACGATCGACTTTATCATTCAGTGAAACAGAAAAATTGACCAGTGCAATTGAGTATTATAAGACCCATTTGATCGGAAGATCATTATCAGAACTTGGTAACATGCACATATGGCTTGAAGCCCAATCCTACAAGGGACCAATAACGGATACCATATTCACAGCTGTTTATGCTACGACGTTAAATGATTTTTCTCCCGTATACAAAATGCATTACTGGCCAAAACATAATGCTCAGAATAGCCTGGTATTAAATACACATATCGGAATTATCCGGCAGATCGAAAAGGAAGCTATTTCCAGGCTTGAACAGTTGTCCGGGTACAGCTGGCCCGGAATTAAGGTAAAGGTAGAGTTAACTGCCTATGCAAATTATGCGGGTGCATATACTGTTACGAAACCAGGCATGGCGATTTTTATATCCTCGCTCGATCCCTTTTCACTGCAATCTGAATTCATTGAAACGGTATTTCATGAAGGTTCACATTTGCTCTTTACACAAGAAAGCCTGTTCAGGTCAAAAATTTATTTCAGAAGCCAGGAGATGAAAATGGAATTTCCAAAAAACCTATGGCATGCCGGTCAATTTTATCTTTGCGGACAGCTTATAAAAGACCTGTTGAAGCCTTTCGGAACTAACCACACTTTGAGCATGGATCTGAAAAAAATATTCATCAATTATAATAAACCTCTTTTCAGGCAAGTATTAGAAAAGTATTATAAGGGAGAGGTCAGTCTGGAATCCACCGTGGATTCACTTTTAAAAATGTAAGACGGGTAATGTATCTTATGCAGCCTGTGCGGGATTATTTTACAATGATCTTCGTCGCATTTGATTTACTCCTGCCTGCCGCCAGGCAAAGCCCATATATCCGCTTCGGGTCCGCAGGTCTTTTATTTGTCTGCTCTTGTCCCGACACATCGGGTATCGCTACCAAACAAAAATGCCTCCCAACGATAGTTGAGAGGCGTTTGTAGCCCGTACGAGATTCGAACTCGTATCACCACCGTGAAAGGGTGGTGTCCTAACCCTTAGACGAACGGGCCGTCTTTGCTGAAGCCACAACGACCGGGGCCGTGTATGCATCATGCTTTTTAAGGGACGGCAAAGATAGCCCTGCCAGCTTTTTTGGCCAAATGTTTTTACCGGAAGATTTCATAAACAGAACTGCCTTTTGCAAGCCTGTATAACCGGCATTAACCATATTCTTTTATGAAAAACAATACCTACTGAATTGCATAAAAAAACCATCCGTCGCAACGAATGGTTCCCCCGGTCAGCCCGGGACAGATTTCTTCAGGTCGGTCCGGCTGCTAAAAAGCGGCCGGAGGTGCCCATGTCTTATCTGTTGATATCATGAATACCTCCTTTTTTTTGATGAGGTTTAAAATTACGTAAACAATGAAATATTTCAATAGTTCCTATTCCTATTTTAACAAGTTCCGCCCGGTCTATACTTATGATCGCAGTTCCACCCGTCCCAGCACCCTTCCGCTCCGGCTGATAATAGCGCCGGAATAATGCACATACAAACGATAGCCGGCATCGTCATATATTATATATGGATATGTTTCACTATCGGATTGGGTCACCTGCCCGATCGTTGATTCACCTGATTCGTCAACGCTCACCAGTTTCATTTCTTTTGTCACATAATATTGTCCACCGGGGTTCGCATTAAAATGCACGGTCGCAGTGATCATTGTTCCGGCTGTTGAACTTTCTGCTCTCGCTTTTGCCGAAACCGTTGCGCTGTTTGGATCGGCCACTTGCTCCATACCGCCGGCATCTTTCCATCCTTTTGCGATCGAACTCATCCTGTCGGCCTTTGCTGGATGGGTGAGACTTTCCCGGGATGCAGGAGTCATACTCATGGCCGCCTGGGCCTCGGAAAGCGTAGCCCCCATTTTCTCCAATACAAATCCCGAAAACTCATCCGCTTCGAGTTCGGTTGCCAGTTTCGGTATTCCATTACCCGTCTGCTTTCCGTACAGGTGATGCCCGATCTCGTGGGCCAGCACACTCACGGCCGCCCATTCAGTTCCAGTGATACGGGTGATCGCATTCATGAACCGGGGATTATATAATATATACCGTTTTCCCTGTCGCAATACTGCCACCGCATTCGGCACTTCGGCTTCCAGGATAGCAAAATTGGCCGGCAGGCCTGACGCTTCGACGATCTGTTCAGCCACCCGGCCAGCTTCACTGACCGAGCTGAAACCCGGAACTTCTTTTGCCGCAGGCAGATCCTGCGCCAGCAAATGGGCTGGCAGCAATAAGATCATAAGGTAAAGAATGATGTTTTTCATACGTATAGTTTCGCATATTGTATGCCAACCGGGAATATGCGATTTCCGTATGGTATATATTAACAAGTAGTTAGACTCAGCGCCGGCAAATGTTAACGTGGAGATGTCAAACAGGCAGTTTGGTGTTTTGCGGTGGAACTGACAGCCTGCCTGTCTTTATTGCGCCATAACAGCTTCAGTATTAGGCCGGATCCCGAAAACTGCGATGGTTAATTAACCCAAATCTGATACAGTCCGGGACACGCGGTTTTCATACCTTTGCGACTCCAAATCAAAAAACGCTATAATTATGAGTACAGTTAAAGTTGCCATCAATGGCTTCGGTCGTATCGGTCGCCTGGTTTATCGCCAGATCTATAAAACTGAAGGAATTGATGTAGTGGCCATCAATGACCTTACCAGTCCCAAAGTTTTAGCACACCTCTTAAAGTATGACAGCGCACAGGGCCGCTTTGATGCGGAAGTAAGAGCAACCGAAGACGCGATCGTAGTGAACGGAGATACTGTAAAAATATATGCACAGAAAGATCCCGCACAAATACCCTGGGGTAGTCATGATGTGGATGTGGTGATCGAAAGCACCGGTTTTTTTACCGATAAGGATAAAGCAACGGCTCACCTGAAAGCAGGTGCTAAAAGGGTCGTGATCTCAGCGCCTGCAACCGGCGATCTGAAAACAGTGGTGTTCAATGTTAATCATGATATCCTCGATGGCAGCGAGACCATTATCTCCTGCGCTTCCTGCACTACCAATTGCCTGGCCCCGATGGCCAAAGTGCTGAATGATAAATATGGTATTGTTACCGGTATCATGACCACGATCCATGCCTATACCAACGATCAGAATACGCTCGATGCACCTCACCCTAAAGGCGATCTTCGCCGGGCAAGGGCTGCGGCCGCGAATATTGTTCCTAATTCTACCGGCGCCGCCAAGGCGATCGGCCTGGTATTACCGGAGTTAAAAGGAAAACTCGATGGAGGCGCACAACGTGTTCCCATTATTACCGGTTCACTGACCGAGCTTACTTCTATTTTAGGCAAGACCGTTACTGTTGAACAGATCAACGCGGATATGAAAGCAGCTGCTAATGAAAGTTTCGGTTATAATGAAGACGAGATCGTCAGCAGCGATATCATCGGTATCCATTTTGGTTCTTTGTTCGATGCTACGCAAACCAAAGTAGTGACCGTTGGCGATAAACAACTGGTCAAGACGGTTAGCTGGTATGATAATGAAATGAGCTATGTAAGCCAGCTGGTAAGAACAGTGAACTATTTTGCGAAGCTGATCAGTAAGTAAAAACAACGCATGCGTTGTCTTTACGCAATACTCTTCTCAATACATGCGCTCCTTTAAGCGCATGTATTGTATCAACAAACTAACCCTATGAGGATTAAGAATATCGACGGAATGTCAGCGGAAGACCTGCAGCAGGAAGTACAGGAAGGAGGACGATTTGTTTTCTATCCTTACACCATCTCGCTGGTCCTGGTTACATTTAAACGGGTATCAGGTGTATACCTGGTACGCGGTAAAGACAATAAAATGGCAAAAGCCTTACCTTTTACACTGCTTTCTGTGCTATTCGGCTGGTGGGGTATTCCCTTCGGACCGAAATACACGATCGAAGCGATCCGCACCAATATAAAAGGAGGCCGGGATGTAACGGAAGATGTGATGGCAACGGTGGCAGGTCATGTTTTGTTCAGGGAAGCAGAACAGCAGAAAAAAATGCATCAGTAATATCATCATTAAACAAACCGCCATGTCAGAATTTGCTGCATACGATTTCAAAGGGCAAAAAGCATTGATCCGTGTCGACTTCAATGTGCCGCTCAACGATAAATTTGAAATTACCGATGACACCCGCATAAAAGCAGCAATTCCCACCATCAAAAAAGTACTGAACGATGGCGGCATGGTGATCCTGATGAGTCATCTCGGTCGTCCCAAAGATGGTCCCGCGGATAAATATTCACTGAAGCATATTGTAAAACACCTCCATTCCTTATTGAACGATCCAGCATCCGGCATCCGGTATCCGGTTCTTTTTGCCAACGACTGTATCGGTGAACAGGCCGGCCTTACAGCCTCTATGATGCGTCCGGGAGAAGTGCTGTTACTGGAAAATCTTCGTTTTTATAAGGAAGAAGAAAAAGGCGATGTGGATTTTGCAAAGAAATTGTCAACACTGGGTGATGTATGGGTGAATGATGCATTTGGTACCGCTCACCGGGCCCATGCTTCCACGGCGGTGATCGCGCAATTCTTTCCGCAGGATAAAAAAATGTTTGGCTTATTGATGGAAGGGGAAGTGGCCAGCGCGGAAAAAGTATTGCATAAAGCAGAGAAACCGTTTGTCGCTATTATCGGCGGCGCCAAAGTAAGCGATAAGATCCTGATCATTGAAAATCTCCTGGAAAGAGCAACCGACATCATCATCGGTGGTGGTATGGCCTACACTTTCATGAAAGCACAGGGCGGAAAGATCGGGAATTCACTTTGCGAAGAAGAACGTTTACAAACCGCTCTTGATATTTTAAAAAAGGCCGAAGCAAAAGGAGTATGCATTCATCTTCCTTCCGATTCGGTGATCGCTGATAAATTCGCGGCCGATGCCGAAACATCGGTAGCCCCCAGCATTAATATACCGGATGGATGGATGGGACTGGATATTGGGGCTAACGCCTGCAGCCAGTTTGCCAATGTGATCAAAAATTCAAAGACCATTCTCTGGAACGGGCCCATGGGTGTTTTTGAAATGCCCAAATTCCAGCACGGAACCAAAACGGTCGCTGTTGCCATTGCCGAAGCCACCCAGGATGGTTCTTTCTCATTGGTGGGCGGCGGCGATTCTGTGGCAGCCATCAACCAGTTCGGTTTTGCCGACAAAGTAAGTTATGTCTCCACCGGAGGCGGTGCTATGCTCGAATATTTCGAAGGGAAAACCTTACCTGGAATAGCAGCAGTAAATGCCTGAGGATCATTGTCATCCTGAGCACGGCGAAGGATTGAAGGGAAAACATTGCCCGGAATAGCAGAAGTGGTGTCTAACGTCTCGCAGAGCATCTGACACATACCAGATAATAGTTAATAGTGAAAAGATAAAAGTGTTGCGCAAAAGAGCATCAACGATTCAGTCAGGACTATTGCATTAAAGCAACTTTTATCTATTAACTTTTAGTTTTTATCTATCTCTATGATCTTATCATTCCCCCCATTACTCGTACACACATACACTTTCCCCGCAGGTGAGACACAAACATCTCTCATTCGCCCGTAATCGTTGGCAAAATATTCCTTGGTTATGGTAATTGAAGTATGTGTTGCATCTAATTTCAATTGATACAATCTTGCTTCTTTCAGCGCTACCATCAGCAATGAATTCTTCCATTGCGGGATCCGGTCATTGTTATAAAAATCCATCCCGCATACAGCGATCGTCGGCGTCCATGCTTTTAATGGCTCCCGTACATTGTTGGCAATACAGAAAGCGGGTTCGCTCCCGGTATCACAAAAACCCTCCACACCGGGCCATCCGTAGTTCCTTCCTTTCTCGATGATATTGACCTCGTCATCATTGCTGGGACCGTGTTCCGAACTGTACAATATATTATTGGCATATGCCAGTCCCTGCGGGTTGCGGTGTCCCCGGCTCCAGTAAGGATTGCCTGCAACAGGATTATCGGCAGGGATCGTTCCGTCAAGGTTCAGTCGCAGTATCTTGCCATTGACGGAAGAGCTGTTTTGCGGCAGCGATTGATTGGAAGCATCACCCGTTGTAATGAACAATTTCAGATCGGGTGTGATCAGGAGACGACAGCCATTATGAATGGAAGAAGCGGCAATATTGTCAATGATCGTAAGAGGACCGGTCAATGTGCCGGCCGTATAAGTAAAACGGACGATCTTTTCTTTATAGCCGCCGGAATTATAATCATACGCGACAAATACATGCGGCGTGGTCGCAAAATCAGGGTGCAGCACCATTCCCAATAAACCGCCTTCGCCATTGGGAGCCACTTCGCTGATCGTATGCACTAAACTTACCACGCCGGTCGCCGGATTGACCCGGCTGATCTTTCCACCACGTTCTGTCATCCAGATAAAATTATCCGGGCCCCAGAGAATTTCCCAGGGATAATTCAATCCCTGCACGATCACTGAATCTTTTACGGCTACTTCACCCGGGCCGGGAGGATTGTTGTCCTTTTTCTTGCACTGTGTACAGGCAATAAGGGAGCAGATCAACAGCCAGCCGGCTAATCTTGCAGAACTCATAAGTACCCGATTTGTGAGGTTTGGCGCTAAAACCATGCCGCATAGATACTCAAATCCGCCGTTTACCGGCCGCTATACTTGACCAACCGAAATATAAGCTTGGCGAAATACCGAAAACACTAATTTTACGCCTACAAAAAACTACTACAATGAAAGGAACCCGTAACATCATCTTAATAAGTGTTGGTGCATTATTTCTCATACTTTTTATGTGGGGTTGCAACGGTTGCAATAAGATCAAAACAGCTGACCAGAATGTAAAAAAGGTTTGGAGCAATGTGGAGACCAATTACCAGAGAAGGACCGACCTGTACAGCAGTGTGATCAAAACCATCGAAGCATCAGCCAATTTCGAGAAGTCTTTACTTTCTGAAGTGGTCAATGCAAGAGCTAAACTCGGATCTACAACAGTAAATGTGGAGGACCAGGCAAGCCTGGATAAATTCCAGCAAAACCAGGGACAAATGCAGGGCGCCTTTTCAAGACTGATGGGTTATGTAGAGAACTACCCTGATATCAAAACGACCAAATCCTTCCAGGATTTCCAGACGCAGATCGAGGGGACCGAGAACCGGATCAATGTGGCGAGACAGGATTATAACGCGGCCGTCGAGAAGTTCAACAATAAGATCGTGAAGTTCCCAAGCAGTATGCTGGCCAGTATGATCGGGGCTAAGGAAAAGGCATATTATAAAGCCAATGCCGGCTCGGAGAATCCGCCGCCTGTAGACTTTAATATCAAATAAGACCACTGATGTTTTCCATTTTCAAAAGAAAACCAAAATTCTTCAGCCCGGAAGAGCAGAAGCTGGTCACGGCTGCCATTCAGAATGCCGAACGTTGTACCAGCGGCGAAGTGCGTGTCTATGTGGAAAGCCGCTGCAGTTATATGGATGCGCTTGACCGGGCCGTTGAATTATTCGGGCAAATGGGAATGCATGCCACCGAAGAACGGAACGGAGTTCTGGTATACGTGGCAACGAAAGATCACCAGCTGGCGGTATTTGGCGACGAAGGCATTCACCGTAAAGTGGGACCGGAATACTGGAACAACGAAGTGTCGAAAATGCTCCGGGATTTTGACCGTAATGATTATGCAAAAGGTATTGCCGGTTGCGTAGAGGATATCGGGCAGGCGCTGCAACAATTTTTTCCGTACACGGATAAAGACAAGAATGAATTGTCCGATGAAATTCAATTCGGCAGATAATTATTCATGAAAATTTTCCTTAGCGTCATATTCTTCCTTTTTTCTGTTTGTGCCCGGGCACAGGTAGAGGATGCTGTTCCTAAAAGACCGAGCCCGCCCAAATTGGTCAACGATTATACCAATACGCTTACACCGGCACAGGTGCAGGCATTGGAAGATAAACTGGTGCAGTATGATGACAGTACTTCCAGCCAGGTAGTCGTAGTGATCGTCAATTCGCTGGGAGGATACGATGTATCGGATTATGCTATTGCCCTGGGACGTAAATGGGGGATAGGTGGAAAGGAATTCAGTAACGGTATTATCATCCTTGTCGCGAAAGACGACCACAAGATGAGGATAGAAGTGGGGTATGGCCTCGAAGGTGCGATCCCCGATATCACGGCAAAAAGTATCATTGACAATTCACTGACCCCTGCTTTCAAGGAAGGCAATTACTACCGGGGACTTGATAATGCTACCGATGATATTATCAGGGCAGCCGCGGGGGAATATAAAGCGCCGGCCAATTATGGCAAGAAAAAGAGCAAAGGAAAAATTGGTTCCATTATCGGGTTCCTTATAGTACTCGTGATCATCGGTGCCATAGGTGGTGGTGGGCGTAGCGGTAGCGGTGGTACCATGTCCGGGGCCGGCTGGATAATCGGCAGTATGCTGGGTAGCGGCGGTAGCAGCGGAGGTGGTGGCAGCAGCGGCGGAGGTGGCTTCAGCGGATTTGGAGGAGGAAGTTTTGGAGGCGGTGGCGCCAGCGGAAGTTGGTAAGAAGAAAGCTGTTCGCCATTAGCTTTTAGCTGCTAGCTGTGAATTGAAAAGAAAGCGTACGTCAAGTTATATAAATTAAAATGCGGAATAGATGTTCCGGCATTTTTCATTTGTATATTTTGTCTTTAGCTAAAGGCTAATAGCTGCCAGCTTTCTTAAAATCCTTTCTTGTCCTCTTCCGGCAATTTTGATTTGATATACTCTGCCACTTCCTTTGCCGCAGCATTTTGTGACTCTTTAGCTTCCTTATCTTTCTTCGTCAGCAAACCTTTTAATACAACGCCATTGATAAAAGGATCAGTCTGTACCCGGTAATTCGCCGGTACACCATCCCTGAACGATACGATCTCATCTATGCCCCATTTGATCTTTGTGGGATCTTTGATCGCTCCCAGGTAAGTGGCGATCGTATTCAACGCCTGGAACTTGGCCTGGCTCATCGGCATCTTAGCGAAATCACCGATGATCTTATCCGCCATGGTCTCATCACCTGATTTCACGATCTCGTTCATGACCGCTTCCCGCAACAAGCCTTTCGACGGTTTATCGCTGAGTTGTTTGGCCACAGCTGATGCCAGCGCAGGATCAACTTTACCTAAAGCGGTCAATGCATTACCGGCAACAGTATAAGATGAGTCACTGGTAGCAGTTTTGAATAACGAAATATATTCGGGTTTTTTATACTCACCCAGTTTTTGAATAGCTGCGGCCCTTACAGTTGAATACTTATCGGTCTTTGCAAGGTTGAGCAGCAGGGGCTCGAAACTATTTTTAATCGTTTCCTTCCGGAGGTCGGTCTTGCTGATCGCAAAACTCCGGAGATCATCAAATTTATCATTGAGCGCCGTTTTTACTAATTCAACGGCTTTCGGATCGTCCAGTTTCCTGGAAGCGAAATCAATAGCTTCCCACCTGTCAGGAAAATTGCCGGCATATTTATACTGGTGGATATAGTTATCCAGTGTCTTATTGTCTTTTTTGACCCAAAGCATGGTCTTGGTTGCATCCACATTCACGAGGTCCGGTCTTTTACTATAGTTGAAGGTGAACGTATCAGAAGCGTTACTGGCCCATACATTATAACGGATCTTGTTCGCGCCTTCATATACATCGATCGCCAGGGGGAGTTTAAACAGCTTGCCGCTTTTCTGCGTCTGCTTCACGATCACATTCACTTTCCCGGCCGCGTCATCGTATACATAACTGATATCAACGGAAGGATGGCCATTACCAAAATACCACTGGTTGAAATACCAGTTCAGGTCGCGACCTGTTACTTCTTCAAAAGCAAGACGCAACTGGTGTGCTTCGGCTGATTTGAATTTATTCGTTGTCAGATAATTATTGAGTGACTTAAAGAAAGCGCTGTCACCTACATAAGTTCTCAGCATATGAAGGATACGGCCTCCTTTCTGGTAGCTCACCTGGTCAAACATATCTTCCCGGTTCTCATACTGGAAACGAACCAGGTCTTTTTTATCGGCGCCACTGCCAAGATATGTCTGCAGTCCCTGGAAATTCTCCGCATCACCGGCATCCTTACCATATTTATATTCTGCCCAAAGGGTTTCGCTGTAATCGGCAAAGGATTCATTCAGTGTCAGGTTGCTCCAGCTTTCGGTAGTTACATAATCACCGAACCACTGGTGAAACAGTTCATGTGCGATCGTGCTTTCCCAGTTATTGCCATCCACCAGTTCCCGGGCATCCTGCTGGGCAGTCTCCTGGTGAATGGTAGCCGTGGTATTCTCCATCGCACCGGCCACATAATCACGCCCGGTGATCTGCGAATATTTTACCCAGGGATAATCAACTCCCGTGATCTTCGAAAAGAAGCTCATCATTTCAGGTGTATTGCCGAATATCTTTTTGGCAGTGGATGCATATTCTTTCTCCACGTAATAATTCACCTCTTTCCCCCGCCAGGTATCTTTTATCACGGCATATTCACCCACTCCCAGGAAGAAAAGATAAGGAGCATGCGGCAATTCCATTTTCCAGTAATCACTGCGGGTGCCATCCGTGTTTTTCTTTTGCGAGACCAGTTTACCATTGGAAAGGGTCACGTATTTATTATTGACGGTTACGGTCAGCTCCTGGGTACAACGCTGGTTGGTCCGGTCGATCGTGGGGAACCAGGCAGAATTGGATTCGGTCTCTCCCTGTGTCCAGATCTGGGTTGGTTTATCTTTCTCTTCTCCTTTGGGATTGATAAAGTACATTCCTTTGATGCCAAGCATGGCGCCTTCACTGTATTTCTCTTCAAACTCGTCAGGCCTGGCCGTATAATCTATATAGATCGTATAGTTTTCATTCGATCTATAGGTCCTGTCCAGTTTTATCTTCAGGTTCCAGTCATTGTATTCATATTTCAGCGGGATCTGCTGGGTGCCCCTGACCAGGGCTACTGTTTTAATCTCCATTCCTTTAGCGTCCAGGTTCAGTGAATCGGTAGCATAGAAATGAGGCTTGAGTGTGATCCATGCTTTGCCATAGAGCCATGACTTGCTGAAGTCAGGTTTTACTTCCAGCCGGGTATGCACCAGGTCATTGATCCGGGTAGCTGTTTCCCGGTATTCTTTTTTCCAGGA